>NZ_JBITDK010000045.1:19035-29850 GCF_044454165.1 Streptomyces sp. NPDC051567
GGTGCTGCCAGGGTGGCAGCACCGGTGCTGCCAGGGGTGGCAGCACCGGTGCTGCCACCCCTGGCAGCACCGGTGCTGCCACCCTGGCAGCACCGGTGCTGCCCTTTGTCTATAGCCCTGTCCATAACGTGCATCCAGAGCCAGAGCCCCTCGCTGACGCCGTAGGCCAACCTGCGGGTGGTTTCGCAGGGGCGGGTGCGTTCGAGGGCGCGGCTGGTGAGAGCGGCGGGGCCGGGAGCGGCTCCGCCGCGTCGGAACCGAATCTCCCTCCCCAGCGCAAGACCTCCTCGCCCCGGCCCGCCACGGTGAAGACCAGGGCCCGTCAGGCTCTGCCTGGGTGGGAAATGGTGCGGGCGGCGATTCCGGCGGCCGTGGCCAGGCCCGGGACCGTGCTCTACCCGGGTCTGCACCGCGCCATCAACGACCTCCTGGGTGGCGACGAGGCACGGGGTATTCCGCGCAGGACCCCGGAGCACGTGATCGCCCGGATCAACCGGCGCTGGTACGGGGAGCACGCCGATACCCGGGCCGGGGCGGACTACCGCGGCTGCGACCGGTGCACCGCCTCCGGCTGCAAGGCCCCGCGTCGCAGCCCGGAGAACGAGGACGGGTGCGACCGGATCATCAACCGCAACTCCTGGCTGGCCGCCGCGCTGCTGATCCAGGACTGTCCGGACCTCGGATGCGAGGACGGGCAGATCATCGGCGGCGGGGACTGCCGGGCCTGCCAGCAGCGGGCCACCGACCGCCGCGACGTCGCGCGGGCAACCGCCGCCGCTGAGGAGCGGCTGCGGGCCGAGACCGAGGCCCTCACGGCGGCCCGTGCGGCCGTCACCACCTGGGAACAGGAAGAGGCCGACGAGGAGTTCCGGTTCCGGATGCTCCTCGGTCGGGCCGGGAGGTACGGCGCGATGCTCGACCACGAGGTGCAGCAGCACATGACGGTGTGGCGGGAGCGGCACCCCAGGCCCACCGCACCGGTCCCGCCCGAGCTTCGCCCCACCTCTCCGGCGGTCCCGCCGGTCCGGCAGGACCAGCCCGCCGACGAGGACCACCAGGACGTCGCCGAGGAAGAGCCCGACTACGACGGCCCCGACGAAGACCAGGCCGACGAGGAAGCCGCCGCGTGGGAGGTCGCCAGCAGGCCCAGCGCGGAGTGGCTGGCATGGAAGGCGAGGGCCGCCGCCGACCGGGAGCGGAAGGCGGCGGAGAGGCTCGCCAGCCGGTAGGCACCTGCTGTCCGGCCTCCGAGGAGGCCGGACGGTACCGCCGTTGGGGCAGGTGTCCCGCAAGCAGGCCGGTGGCGGCGGCAGTTCGTGGACGCTCGCGGACCTCGACCGCCTGTCCGCGCACTACGGCATCCCGGTGCCGGATCTGCTGTGCGGAGCCGACCACGCCGTGACGCGCCTGCCGGCCCGCCGGCGGTCGGCGGTCATCGGCGGACTCCAGACCGCCATCACCCTGTAACCCGCGTGCCCCCCCGGGCGTGGATCTCCCGCACTCGGGGAGTGTGCTGGGCGGCCCTCTGGGCGCCGTGCGGCCAGCATCCGCCCTCCGGGTCGGGGCGGGTGCTGGCGGGCGGTCAGCGGGCCGTCTGTGGCTCCGGGTTGCCGGTGGGGCGGGTGTGGCGTCGTACGGGATGCCGGTGGGCGGGTGTCCGCCGGGCCGGTGCGGGTGCCGGGCACGGCGGTGGGGCCGTCTCCGGATGTCCGGTGACGGCCCCACGGTCGGGTGCAGCTGGGCTAGTTGTCGGTGTCGCTCTTCGGTTTGCGCTGGGAGTGGGCGGCGATCCCCCCGGCGAGGTTGCTGGCGTTCTGCCCGCCGCTGCTGGAGCTGGAGTTGGTGCGGGTGGTGCCGCGGTCGCCGTGGGCGCTGATGCCGCGCTGTACCCCGGTGGCGGCGGAGGCGCTGCCGGTGACCGCGCGGGCGGCGCCTCCGGCTACCCGGCCGGCTCCCCGGGCGACCTTGAGCGAGTCGCCGATCCCCGGGAGTTTCACGATCATGGCGACGGTGACGGCCAGGGCGATGAGGGTGATGGCGAGGCCGGTCACCACGCTGTTGGTGTCCTGGCTGGTCTCCAGGGCGGCGGCCAGGCCGATGATGACGACGATGACCGGCTCGATGGCGACGAGGGCGAGCATGATGCCCGCCCAGCGGCGGGTGTGGCCCCACCAGTCCCGGTCGACCAGGCCCGCGTACACCACGACGGAGAAGATGGCGCCCACGTACAGGCCGAGGGCGCGCATGATCAGGAGCAGCCACAGGGCCCCGCACAGGGCGATGGTGGCGATGCTGACGAGGAGCAGGATCAGCGGTCCCCCGCCGACTTTTCCGGCTTCGAGGTCGGCGCCGAGGCTCTCGAAGAGGCCCTTCGGGTCGTTGCCGAGGGCGGTGACGAGGACGTCGGTGACGGCGGAGGCGGCCGAGATCACCACGTACAGGATCAGCGGGGTGAACGCGGAGGCGGCGACCGCGATCCACAGCAGGCCGACCGCTTCCGACATCGCGGTCGTCATCGGCACCCCGCGCACGGCGCGCTTGGCGACGGCCAGCAGCCACAGCACCAGGACCAGGACGGTCGAGGCCGCGAACACCACGGCGTACTGCTGGAGGAAGCTGGCGTTGGTCAGGTCGACCGAGTCGCGGTCCGCGACGAGCGTCCCGAGCTGGGTGGCCATCCAGTGCGCGGCCTTGGCGGCGGACTGGGCCAGGGAGGTCAGCGGGTCCAGCGGGGCGAGCGGGTCCCCGGGCACCACCCCCGGCACGGTGGTGCCGGGCCTGCACGTGTCCTGGACGGGACCCGAGATCAGGTCGCACGGATCAGCACTCGGGCTGGGCGTCGGGGTGGGTGTGGGCATCAGGCACTCCCTGCGGCGGCGTTGGCGGTGGTCATCGTGTCCCCCTCGGTGGTGACTGTCAGTGCAGGGTGCGCAAGGCGGTGCGGAGCTGCGCGGCACACGTCGCGGCGGCCTGGCCGGCCAGGTGCAGCGCCGCCGCGTGCTGGCGGGTCTGCGGGGCGCGCGGGTCGAGGACGGTGGTCATCTGCTGGAGCGCGGCAGCCATCGCCTCGGCCGTACGGAGCAGGTCGGCGGCGGCCGGGCGGACCGTGTGCGGCGCCCACTCGGCGCGGCCCGTGCGGACGTCCTGGACGAGCCGGGCGAGCGAGTCGGCGGCCACCCGGGCGTATTGGGCTGGGTTGTGGGTCACAGGCCCTCCGGGCCGGGGTCGGGATTTGACCTGCCTGGCCTGTCATCGCAGGTCACGACCTGCCGGACGGCCTGCCTGCGGGTGGTTGGCCGGCAGGCCGTCCGGCAGGCCGAAGGGCCTTCGGGCGGGTGGTTGGCAGGCCGGTGGCAGGTCATGGGAGCAGCCTGGCAGGTCGTGGGCAGGTCACGACAGCGCATCCCGGATATCGGTGAGGCGGTAGCCGGTGGGGCGGCCGGGCAGGGCGGAGAGGCGGCCCGTCGCAATGTCCAGACCCCCGGCCGCCAGCTGGTTCTTGATGGTGCGTCCGATCATCGCGAGCCGGTCTGTGCGGCCGTCCCACTGGCGCCAGGTGCCCGGGTCCACGGCGGCCAGGTGCTCGGAGATCTGCCCGACCGACATGACCTCGGGGTCACCGTGTGTAGCGAACGCGGCGAGCAGGAGAGCGGCGATCGGGGGGGCCGGTTTCGTGGCGGCGGCGGCCGTGGCGGGGACCGGCATCGTCAGCGGGGGCAGTCCGGCGGCGGCGCGTTCGCGGGCGCGGACGGCCGCGGTGCCCGGGTCGAGGTAGCTGACGTAGCGCAGGACCGGGTCCCGGTGCCGGGGGGTGACGCAGTAGTACTGTCCCGCGTCGGCCGGCTCCCACTCGCCCGGGGAGGGCACCAGCAGATGGGGGAGCCACCCCCGGGCGGCGGCGTCGGCCTGGCCCACGACCAGCGGCACGTCAGCCTGGCGGCAGGACATCAGGATGCGCACGCCCAGCGCGTCACCGATCGCGTCGCCCATCACGTCCTCGGTGGCGTCGGTGGTGCAGATCACCAGCGTCACCCGCGACTTGCGGCCCAGGCGCGTCAGGGCGATCGCGGTGGCCTTGCCCTTCTTGGTGAGTTCGGGGAACTCGTCCACGAACCCCAGGACGGCCGGCTTGTCCGGGGCCACCCGCCAGTTGTCCTCGGTGGGGCCGAGAGCGGCGATCCGCGCCTGAGCCAGCGCCAGCAGGTACTCCAGAGCCCGCTCCGCGTTCTCGGGGGTGAGGGCCCGGCGCGCTGCGCACGGGCCCAGGGGTCCGAGTCCCCGGCCGGTCGGGTCGATGTCGACCACCACGGCGTCGGAGCAGGCGGTGGCGTACTCGGCCAGCGACCGCACCATGCCGCTCTTGCCGCCGCCGGTCCGGGCGACGATCAGGGCACTCTGACCGGCCATCACGACGGGGGTGTGGTCGCCGTCGATGGAGACGCCGATCGAGAACGGGTCGGTGATCGAGCAGGAGAGCGGAGGCCGTACCGGGTACGGGGCCGCGGTGGCGAACGGGTCGCTCGTCAGGATGCGCAGGGTGACGGCGGCACTGTCCTCACCGGACGTGCGCTGCGCGATGACCCGGCCGGCGCCCACCCGCAGCGGCGTGGTCAGCCTCGGGAGCAGGCGGACCAGGTCGCCGAGGGTGCCGCCGGAGAGCACCAGCGGGACCGTCCACCCCCAGGTGGTCTCCTCCGGGATGTCGATGTGGCCCACGCGCGCTTTCTCGGAGCGCAGGGCCAGCGCGATGCACTCGCGGACCCGCTGCGGGTCCCGCCCCGCCTCACGCAGCGGGAACGGCTGCGGCTCCGGCTCGGCGGCGAGTTCGGTGTGTGCGGGCGCGGTCGGCGGGATGAACAGGAGCCGGGGGACGGGCGGGCGGCGGGGGGCCGGGTTGCGGCCCGCCGCCGTCGCCGTGACGACGAAGACGAGGGCGGCGATGACGGTGACGGCCAGGGCGACGAGGGCGGAGGCCCACCACAGGCCGGCCCAGCAGGCGCCGAGGGCGAGCAGCCATGCGGCGGCGGCCCGGTGGCGGCGCGCGCGGACCTGGCCCCGGCCGATGTGCAGCATGCTCGGGGTGATCTCCAGGTGCCGGAATTCCTTCTGGCCCATGCGCATCTGGAGCTGGGCCCACTGCATCATCCGGTAGGAGATCATCGGGGAGGCGCCCCCGCCGCCGCCGTACCCCCCGTACCCGTACCGGCCCTGCCGTTGGCGCTGGCGCTGCATGTTCATCTGCATCATCTGCGACTGCCGCTGGACCTTCTGCTGTTCCTTGAGCAGGCCGATGTTCTGCTGCACCTCGCCCCGGTTGCGCTGCTGGAACTGCTGCCAGGTCCGGAACTGGTCGTTCAGCACGTGGTGCGCGACGTGGGTGTCACTCCAGTCTTCTGTGCGCCACCAGCGGCCCCACTCCGTCCGCAGATGCCGTACTCCCGCGCCCAGCCCGCCCCCGGCGGGCGGCGGGGGCGGGCCGGTGTTTCCTGTTCTCGCCACTGTCCCGTCCTCCGTGCTCAGATCGTGCCGACGAGGATGTCCCCGACCGTGTTGCCGGAGGTCCGGATCAGGCCCAGCGCCATCCCGAGCAGGCCCGCCGAGGAGCCCAGCCACACACCGACCAGGGCCCCCCTGATCAGGGGGGACTTGAGGTCGTAGCGCCCGCTCTTGATCAGGCCGAGGTACAGGGCGAGCAGGCACAGACCGGCGATCGCCCCGCCCACGCCCACTTTCTCGCCGCCGGTCGTCGGCCGGTGGGACCCGGCCGAGGTGACCGCCCCTGTTGCGCTCTCCAGGGCGAAGGTGCCCATGCCGTCGCCGAGTGCGGCGGCGGTGCCGCCCATCACGCCGAGGATGCCGCCGCCCAGCAGGAGCAGCGCGGCCAGCGCGACCCCGGCGAAGAAGTGGAGCTTGGATGTCGGGTCACCGCCTTTCCACCTGCCGACCTGATAGAAGAGCAGCACCAGGCCCAGCGCCACCGCGCCGATCCCTCCGACCGCAGCCCCCGCAGTGTTCATATCGTCACGCTCCAGTCATCCAGTTGAGTGCCGTGCCGCCGACCACGCGGAGCACGGCGATCACGAAGGCCCAGCAGGCCACGGCCAGCAGCAGGCGCAGCAGGTAGCTGATGTAGCGGGCCTTCCAGGCCCGCACGGTCAGGGCCGTCAGACCCCGCAGGACCGTGCCGGCCAGGGCCGCGAAGACCCCGCCCATCGGGAGCATCATCACGGCCAGGCCGACGAGGACGACGAGCAGGACCCAGCCCAGCGGCGCGAAGATGCCGCCCTCGGTGACGGCGCGGGTCACGCGGGTCACGGCGCTCTCGCCGCGCCAGGTCGCCAGCACCGCCAGCGGGGCCGCGGGAAGGTTGTACTTCAAGCCCAGCCACCGGAGATCCAGGCCCCGCCAGCCCTGTTCGGCGGGGGTCGGCGGCGGCCCGGGAGGGGCCGGGAGATGCGCCGCGACGGCCTCGCCGATCTGTGCGCCGACCTCCCACGCGGCCTCGCGTGCGTCGTGGCCCGGGTCCGCCCAGGCGTCCTGGCCGGGGTCCGGGTGGCGCCACCAGTCCGCCTCCGCCTCGGTCTCCCCGGGACCGGGCGCCGCTCCGGGCGCCACGTCGAGATCTCCTCCGGCCTCCCCTCCGGCTCCCGCCCCGGCCTCGGGCGCGGCTTCGGCCCCGGCCTCGGGCGGGTAGTCCGGGCGCGGCGGGGCCCCGGGTACGGGCACGTACGGTGCGGCCTCGTCCACCGGCTCCCAGCCGGCTCCCTGCTGGCCGTCCGTCATCAGCGCCCCCTCCGGCTCCGTTTACCAGCCGAATGTACGTCCCACTCACCCTCACCGGCCCCGGAGTTGCGCAGGTCAAGGGGTGTTCACCGGACACTGATGTACGGCATACCAGATCGAAACGGCCCGTTTCGGGCCACAGGGATGGCTGGATGACATCAGGTCGCGAGGTTGACGAGCAGCGGTGCCGCGCGCTCTCCCCGGACGGAGGTGAGCGACAGCACCGCGTGCCCCGGCGGGACGGTGTGGGCCAGGTCGGAGGCGGACCACCGCTCCCGTTCGACCTGCCGCACCGTCACCGCGTCCGTGGTGACGGCCTTGCCGGTGACGAGCTTGCGGAAGGAGTGCACCATGCGGGTCAGCGGCTGGTCGGCGAACACGGTCCGGTGCGTGACGTCCCGGGCCTCCACCCACTCCGTGCCCCACGACTCCGCGAAGCGGCGCCCGTCCTCGACCGTCACCCCGCCGAACGCCATCCGGCACCCGACCGCCCCCAGCAGCGGCGTCCGCAGCCCCTCCGGCACCTCGTCCAGGGACCGCAGGGCCAGCAGCACCCCCGCATTGGCCGAGCGCAGCCGCTGCACCCCGCGCAGCGTCCCCGGGGTCACCGTCCGTCCGGCATCGTCCAGGACGAGGAAGGCGAACAGGGAGCGGTCGCTGCGGGCCGCCGCGACGGCGGTGAACTGGGCGAGCAGCAGGCGGGCCAGCATCCGGGAGGCGTCCGCGTGACCGCGCTCGGGCAGGTCGATCCGGACCCGCAGCGGGTGCGCCACCGCCGCCATCGACCACGGCCGGCTCCCCTGCCCGGTGTCGAAGAAACCAGCGAACGCGGGCCGGTCCAGCAGCGCGACCCGGTCCGCCAGCACGGGCCCCACGTCCCCGGGCGCACCCCACTGCCGCGTCCGGGCGTCCAGCTCGCGCACCATCGCCGGATGCCCGGCCCCCTCCAGCGCCCGCCGCAGCTCCTCGACCGCCTGGAGACTGTCGAGCAGCTCACGCAGCTCGGGCACGGCGGGGAACCGGCCGTGCACGGTACGGAACGGGCCGAGGAGCTGGGCCAGGGCGGTCGCGGCCCGGCGCACATCGACCTCCAGGACGTCGCCCACGAACGCCTCGGCGAGCAAGGCGGCCGCCTCGTCCGGGTCGGTCGTGCCGCCGTACAGGTCGAGCCCGTACGCGGCCGGGTCCCCGGGCCGCACCACCACGTCGTAGCCGCTGTCCGGGCCCAGCCGCACCCCGGCCGCGCCGACCGCGACCACCACGGCCTGCCCGGCCAGCGCCTGGAGCGCGAGCGACTCGACCACCGGCCGCACCAGCCGGCCCGTCTTCCCGGCCCCGGACGGGCCGACCGCCAGCAGCGACGTCCCCAGCACCCCCGGGTCCAGCGCCATCCCGGTCCCCCGCCGCGCGTACGGGGTACGCGCACCGGCATCCACCGTCCCCACCAGGACCTGCGCGTGGACCAGGTCGTGCCGGGCCGCCCGCACCGGCAGGTCCCGCACCCCGGACGGATGCGCGCACGCCCCCGCGCCCCGCTCCCGCACCGCCGCCCCGAACTGGGCCCGGCGGCCCGGGTGCGCCGCGGTGCTCTCCCACGCGCGCCGCAGCCGCACATAGTCGACATCGGTCATCCGCCCGGCGCCCGCCTCGGCGGTGAGGATCTCGGCGGCCTGACCGAGACCGGCGGCCCGCAGGTACGGCCAGGCAGCCGGGTCCTCCGGCTCCCCGGACACCACCGGCACCGGCACGGCCGAGCGGCCGGGGACCGCGCGCCGCAGCGCCCGGCGCAGCAGCTCCGGCCACCGCCCCAGCCTGCCGAACCCCACCACGAAGATCGCGATCACGATGGCGTACCAGGTGTAGCCAGCGACGACGAAGGGCATCCGGCCGCGCCACGAGTCGGGCGTGAACACCAGCAGCGGCCACAGCCAGAAATGCCCCAGGTAGCCGTTCCACAGCAGGGACCACAGCAACAGCCCGGCCACCGCCGAGATCAGGGCGCCGGTGACGAGCTGGCGGGCCGGGGTGACCTCCGGCTCCTCGACGGCACGCGGCACATGCCCGTACCGCCACACCCCCACCCCGGCCTCCGGCCGGGGCACCCGCAGCCACTGGGCCACAGTCGGACCGGCGCCCGGCGCCCGCGACGGCGCAGGAACCGACGGCCCCACGCCCGGCGGGTGGACCGGCCTCGGCGGCGGCCCCGCCGGGCACGGAGTCTGATGCGACGTCTCGTGACGGCCCTCGTCCAAAGCGCTCCCCCTGCTACCGGTTGCTGTGAAGCCGCTCAATGTAGTGCGGCGCAGCCGGCCCGCCCGGGACCGGGCGCCCGGCCGTCCTCCGCTCAGTCCCCGACCGGGTCGGTACCCGTGCCGAGGGGACGCCGGCCCGCCGCCGTGCCGGGCCGCCCGCCGGGCCCGTCCCCGGCGGGCGGGGAAGCGTCAGTTCCCTCGGCGGGAAGACGCGCCCGGCGCCCGGCCGGGTGCGGAGCAGTCGTACCGAGGCGGGGGCCCGTGCCAAGCGGGCGGCGAGTGGTCACCCGCACAGTCTCCCGCGCCGCCGTGACCGTGGCGGGCGCAGGCATGTTGATGCTGGTAGAGGCATCAGTGCCGTCACGCCGTCACGCCGTCACGCCGTCACGCCGTCACGCCGTCACGCCGTCACGCCGCTATGACGGCATGACGGCATGACGGCGGTACGGTCTGCCGTATGGAAATGACACGAGACGCGTTGCTGAACCAGAAGGGCGGGGTCGCCAAGACGACGACCACGCTCCATCTGGGCGGCACGCTGGCGGCTGCGGGCCGCCGGACGCTCCTGGTGGACCTGGACGGACAGGGAAATCTGACGACGGCTCTGAAGGTGGACAGGCTCCACCCGCAGGGGGAGATGACCCTGGCCCGCGCGATGCTGGAGGGCTGCACCCGGGAGCAGGCCCGCTCGATGGTGCGCCAGCACTCGGAGAACCTGTTCGTCATCCCGTCCGCGCTGGACCTGTTCACCCTGCCCCGCAACCTCTACAGCGCCCGCAGCTCCGAGCACCGGCTCACGTGGGTGCTGGAACTCCTGGAGGAGGAGTTCGACCACTGCCTGGTCGACTGCCGCCCCGCGCTGGAGGTCGACACCGACAACGCGCTGACGTGGGCTACGGCCGTACTGATCCCGGTCGACGTGGACGAGTTCTCCATCGAGGCCCTGGAGCTGCTGATCGGCCAGGTGCAGACACTCGCCACCGAGGCCCGCATCGACCCGCCCCGCTACCGCGGCCTGGTCATCAACCGCATCGACCGCCCCTTCTCCGGCTTCCACCAGAAGGTCTACGACGCGCTCCACCAGCTCCCCCTCCCCGTCGTCGGGGAGATCCCGCTGCGCACCGCCGTGGCCGAAGCGAAGAACAAGGGCAAGACCATCGCCCAGTACGAGCCCAGGTCCGACGTTGCCCGCATGTACCGAGACCTCGCCGTCAAGGCCGGCTATCTCCCGGAGACCACCGCCTCATGAGTAAGAAGCCCAACGACTTCCAGGTCGACACCGGCGGCGTCAGCGCGATGCTGACCGGCCTCTCCGGCCGATTCGGCACAGAACCCTCAGGTCAAGGCAGTACTGACGGCATGACGGCAAGCCGTCATGCCGTCATGCCGTCAGTAGAGCCGCCCTTGAAGCCGAGCAAGTACACGCTGCTCCTGGACCAGGACGACGCCCTCACCCTCGACCAGCTCGCCCTCACCCTGCGCCGCCGGACCGGCCGCCCCGTCGACAAGTCGGAGATACTCCGCGCCCTGATCCGCCTCGCGGACACCACCTCAGGGGTGACTGACTCCCTGGCCCAGGTCCTCGACCGGCGCCGTACGGAGCCGTCCTAGACGGCGCGGATGGGGCCGCCGCGCGTGCGTCAACACCGCCCACGGAGTACGGGTTCTGGTCCGGTCCGGGTGTGGGTGGGGTGGGTGGTTGAGGGTCTGTCAGGGCGCCGCGGGTGCGCCGTGGTGACGTCCTGGTGCGGCCGGGGGTGGTTGTGGTCGGTTCGTGGTT
>NZ_JBITDK010000046.1:0-29517 GCF_044454165.1 Streptomyces sp. NPDC051567
CGGGACGACGATACTCAGGCGGGGCCTTGCCGACAACACATGCTCCTCCGATGAAACCATGCGACAGCGGCCCGCGGCCTGGACCGGGCACCGACGAAGCTGCCGCGCCCTTCAGCGGCGTCCCTGTCGCGGCCCCGCGAACATCATCCGTCGTGACGATCAACAGAACTGATCATTTAGCCGTCCTTCACGGGGCTTGAACATACTAGATCAGGTTCGACTTGGATAAAGCCATCGACTACCTCGCCAGAGCAGATGAATCGGTTAAAGCGAAGGTATAGAGCGGGAATTGAAGCGTCCAATAGAAATGCCACCCCCCGGAACCCGGGCGGTGAGGGATGCCAAAAAGGCCGTATTAGGTGATTTTGCGCCATGCCGAGAAGGCGAGTCCGGGCTCGGCCGTGTTCTGCCGGGTGACCCGCAGGCAGCCGTCGTGCCCGACCATCGCGACCACGACCCTGCCGTCGGCGTCGACCTGGACCGCGGGCAGGCCCTCGCCGGGCTCGCCGAGCGGCGCCCACCAAGCCCCGTACCCCTCCTGCTCGGTGGGGTAGGCGGCCACCTCGGGCACGCCCCCGGCACCGCGCTGCACCATGACCGTGCAGTCGTACCCGTTGATGGCCGCCCGGACGGTGCTCACCGGGCCCTCGCCGGCTTCCCCGCCCAGCAGCGCGCGGACGGCGGGGACGCCTGCTCCGGGTCCCGGCGGGCGGTGGGCGACGACGGTGCCGCTCGGATCCCGCCAGAAGTACGTGACCCGGCCCGGCCCCGTCTCGCGGCCGGTGTACGTCAGCGGGAGGGCGTCCCCGGCCGGCCGGTCGAATACCCGGAACCCGGGCTCCCCGGCCCCCCGGACCCAGTGCAGGGCTCCGCCCTTGTACCCCGCGAGCGCGTGGACGGAGCCCGCGGGCGTGCCCACCGGCGCCACGGGGGTGCGGACCCACTGGCCGCCCATGTGCTCCCAGGCGCCCCACTGGCCCTTCAGGTCGCGTCGGCGGCTGCGCACGCCCGTCCCGAAGAACTGGAGGAACACGTACAGCCCGCCCTGCGCATCGGCGGCCACCGAGGGGTTGCCGAGGCGATCGAGCGCCTCGTCGCCGCCGGAGAAGGGATTGCCCAGGCACTGCCAGTCGATGAGGGGGCGCCCGCTCTGGAACTGGGTCGAGACGACGACTTCGAGGCCGGCCATTCCGGCCGCCCCGCCCCGCCGGCGCCGCAGGGCCGTGAAGTAGACGAACCGGTCGACGCCCTGACTGAACGAGACCGGGCCCGCCAGGCCCTCCACGGGAAACAGCTCGGGTCCGGCCCAGTGCGCGGAACCCGGCGCGTCCTCCGTCCAGCGGACGATCCCGGCGGCCGTGGAGGCATAGGCCGTCAAACGGCCGTCGCGGCCCAGGAACAGCCAATCCGCCGCATGTGCCGAACCGGGCCTCACGGCTTCGGCCGAACTCGCCCCGGCCACAGCCGATATACCCGAACCATCAGGGGACTCAGCCGCCCGACCACGCCGTCCCATCAACGGACCACCTCTCAAACCCAGAACCGGGTGACCATAACACCGTCCTCGCATGCCCCCCGTACGCCGGTCCGCCCAGCGCGTTCGAGGCCGACGGGAAACCCGATGGAACCCCCGTCCGACGTACGCGTTGCCCAGCTCGCCCGTCCGCGCCCCGCTCGAAGGCAGTGGCCGGTGACCGTCTGCCGCCGCAGTAGCGCTGCTCGGCATCGAGAACGCGATCGGCCCCTACCTGCGGCCCTCGCCGCTCTCGCCCGGCTCGCGGCCCTGCTGGACCACGTCCCGGGCCAGGCCCGCATCACCATCGCCTGCCCGCTCCCAGCGAGCGCGGGGACGACTCTGGCCTGCGGTTTCACTCACCTCGGTTTCCGGGACGACCCCGCGCGGGCGGGGACCGCTCCCCGCGGGACGGGGCCACCGGTGGCGGCCCCGTCGTGGCGGTCAGCTCGTCCGTACGTGCACCAGGCGGCCCTCTCGCGTGATGCGGTCCTCGGCGAATGCCTGCATGATGCGCGGAAGTTGGTCCCGCTCCACGGCAGCGATCTTCGGGGTCACGCTCTCCGCGGTGTCGTCCACGTCCACCGGGATCGGGATCTGGGCGATGATCGGCCCCTCGCTGAGCGAGAGCGGGTCCCGGAAGCGGACCGTGAGCCCGAGTGTCTTCACGCTGTAGTCCAGGGCCGGGCCGATGGCCTCGTCGAGGTCACCGAAGGCGGGCAGGATGGTCGGGTACACACTGATGGCCCGGTCGGGGAAGTGCCGCAGGAAGTCCTCTTCCAGTCCTTCCGAGTAACCGCCGACGAGTACGAAGTCGGCCCCGGCGCGCTTGAGGTCGGCCGCCATCCGGGCGTCCCGTTCCGGGCGTGAAGCGTACTCCTGGACGGGGTAGGCGGCGACGTGTCCGATGCCGGCCTTGCGGGCCACGTCCAGAGCAGGGCAGACCCGGTTGGTGGCCACGGCGACCACCGTCCAGCACCCCGTCGAAGCAGGCGCTGAAGGCGTAGCGGAGCAGTGTAAGGCGGCTCCGTCGGATGCCTTCGGTGCCACGGCCAGGACGACGACCGCGAGGGCCGCGAGGAGGCCGCTGGTCATCACCGCCCGGGTCCGCCGCACCGGGCGCAGCCGGGCGGTGACCAGGGGCTGGAGGAAGAAGACTCCGGCGCAGTTCAGCGCGGACAGGGTCGAGGGCAGCCACGCTCCGAGGTGCAGCACTTCGACCGCGTACACGGGCAGGATCGATACGGGAAGGAGCCAGGCGAAGCTGAGGGCCGACTGGGCCAGGACCAGGGGCACCATCCACGACTGCCTCAGCACGTGCAGCCACGTCCGCGCGGTGGGTCCGCGAGCCGGGCGGACCGTGGGTGATTCCGGGCCCGGGAGTCGGGTCCCGGCCCGGACCTCCGCCGGGACCGGCTCCTCGGTGCCCTTGATCGTCATGAACAGCCAGGCGGCCACCACCGAGCTGGCCGCGTTGAGGATGATCAGGGTGGTGGCCCCGGCCTTCGGGTCGATGGCCAGGGCAGCGGCTCCGATCAGCGCGCCGACGCCGAAGCAGCCGTTCTTGATCGCTTCGGTCAGCGCGAACCACGAGTCCATCTCGGCGGTTCCGGTCAGCCGTTTGACGAAGTTCGGCCAGGCCGCCCAGTACATCCGGTCGGCGATCATGACGATGAACATCGCGCCGAACACGCCGAACCAGTCGGTGGCGAAGACGCACATCACGTAACCTGCCGCCGCGACCAGGTTGTTGATGACCAGCGAAGTCGTCCCGGCCGGAGCCCTCGCCCTGGTGGTGCCGCTGCCGGGGTCCGGACGGGCGGTGGGTGAGAAGGGCAGCACGGCCGTGAGGTGCGGCGGTGCCTCCTCGCCGGTGCCGCGCGGTTCGGCAGGTGTGCCGGACGCGCGTCGGCCGCCAGGTCGTCGAAGGCCGTGCCGAGGAGCTGACGCGTAACGGCCGCAGCTCGTGCGCGCGACTGTGGCGGGCCTGCCTGAGCGCCGCGGCGACTTCGGCCGGGACAGCTCTTCCCCCCCCGGGGCGCTCAGGCGGCCGGTGGCGCACCCCGCTGGAGCTTGGACAGCCCGGGCGGGTGTCAGGGTTCCTCCGGCGGGCGGCGGGACGTCGACTGCGCGGAGCGGAACGGCTCGTGAAAACGCTTTCCCGCCCGCGACACGGGCGAAGACCGTTACGTGAGGCATCTGCGGAGGATGAATTCGCCATTCCGCCACGATCTTGTGTAAAGCCCCTCTAAGATTCGCGGCGAGACGGTTCTCCGCATCTCTGTGTACTCCCTCATGAGCCGGGCGAAAGCCCCTTCCAGTGCTGAGAGCAGGGGATGACATTCACGAATGACGCCGCCAAGAGGGGCGCGCCCGATCCGCGCAGGCCGCGGTGGGGCGGGCTCGGCCGCCGTACCGTCGGCTGCCTGGGCGTGCTCGCCTTGGGAATCGGTAGTGGCTCGTTAGCCATGGCGCCTGCGGCCTACTCGCAGGCAGAAGAAGGATCGGTGACGGTCCGGGTGATCCGGGCCGTGGACAACAGCGGTGTGTGGACACCCGCGCTGGAGCCGGGCATCGCCGGTGTCAGGGTGGTCCTCACCGACGACGCCGGAGCGGGCGTCGAGGGGGTCACGGCGGCCGACGGCACCGTGACGCTGACTCCTGCGGAGGGCAGGGCCACCAACGGCAAGTACCGCGTCCAGGTGGTGAACCCGAAACCGGGTGTGCTGTTCCCGGCCTTCGCTTCCCGGCGGGGACTGGAGGGCGCGCCCGACCAGCTGAGCAGCAACGAGGAGTTCGTCGACCTCTCCGGCGACAAGAGCGTGGCGTACACCACCGGGCTGTGGAGTCCCGGCGACTACTGCCAGAAGAACGCGCCTTTGGTGACGACCTGCCAGCCGGCCACGCGCGAGGGCGGGACACAGCGCACGCTGGTCTCCTTCCCGTACTCCGCGCGCGGCCAGGACGGCGTCGACGTCAACGTCACGAACGTCGCCACCAACGCCGAGACCGGCACGCTCTACGGCATCGCCTGGAACAAGGCCGACAAGCGGGTGTTCTCCTCGGCGGTGGCCAAGCGCACCACGGACTACGGTCCGGGCGGCGCCGGGGGAATCTACGTGACCGACCTGGCGCGGAAGAGGACCACCTTGTTCACGGTCGTCCCGGACGCGGGGACGACCGTGCACGGCCCGGGCACCGACGACGGTTTCCTCGCCGCGCCCGGAAAGGAGAGCCTGGGCGGCATCAAGATCACCGAAGACGGACAGGACCTGTTCGTCGTCAACCTCAACAACCGCAAGCTCTACCGGTACGACGCCACGGTGGCGACCGCGACGGCGCCCGAGGCCGTCACGGCCATCCCCGATCCGGGCTGTTCCGCGGCGGCGGACTGGCGTCCGTTCGGCCTCGGCCTGCACGACGGCGTCGGCTATGTCGGCGGGGTGTGCTCCGGCGAGTCCACCGGGAAGTCCTCGGACCTGCGCGCCGTGGTCCTTCCCTTCGACCTCGCCACCGGAGCGTTCCGCGAGCCGGTCCTCGACCAGCCACTGGACTACCCGCGCGAGTCCACGATCGGCGCGCCGCCGTGCGACGGGGCGGGCTGGTTCCCCTGGACCAACACCTTCCCGACCTCCCAGAACGGCCAGGCGTGCTCGACCTACATCGCCCAGCCCGAACCGGAGCTGGGCGAGATCGACTTCGAGTCCGACGGCTCCATGCTGCTGGCCTTCCGTGACCGCTTCGGCGACCGCGCGCCGGCGGGGCCCACGCCCGGCTCGGTCGGCACCGTCCTGTCCGGCGGCGACCTGAACAAGGCGTGCCTGGTGAACGGCGCCTACGTGATGGACACCAACAACGGCTGCGGGCTCTCCCCCCGGGGCACCCGCTTCTTCGACACCAGCCGGATGGGTTCCCATCACAACGCGTCCTTCGCGGGGATGGCGTTCTCCAGGGTCGAGGACACCATCGCGACTTCGGGCTTCGACCCCAACAGCACCGCCTTCGGGTACGGCACCACCTTCAACAAGCGGGACGGCAGTCAGGACCCGAAGTCCGGTCTGCGTCTCAACCCGGCCGGGACCGCGGCCCCGTTCGGCAAGGGCGCCTCGATGGGCGACCTGGAGGTGCTCTGCGACCGGGCTCCGCTCCAGATCGGCAACCGGGTCTGGTACGACCCCGAGCGCACGGGCATCCAGAAGCCCGGCCAGCGCCCGGTCGCGGGCGCGACCGTCAACCTGTACGACGCGGCGGGCAAGCTCGTGGGGACGACGGTGACGACGGCGCGCGGCGAGTACTACTTCGACGACTCCAATGTCACCGGCGGCCTCCAGCCGAAGACCCGGTACACCATCCGGCTCGACAACCCGGCCGACTACGCCAAGGACGGACCGCTCCATCAGTGGGTGCCCACGGAGGCCGATGTCGGCGACAACCGCTTCATCGACTCCAAGGGCGTCGTCCCGCCAGGGGGGAAGTTCCCCGAACGGGCGCTGACCACCGGCGGGCCGGGAGAGAACGACCACACGTACGACTTCGGTTTCCGGCAGCAGGAAGGCGCGCTGCGCCTGGTCAAACACGACCAGGACGGCAGGCCCCTGGCCCGGGCCACGTTCCAGCTGTGGAAGGAGACGAACAGCGCCGAGGGGTTGCAGACCTCCGGCGCGAAGCCGGACACCCGGGTCGGCGGGCCCTGCGTGACCGGGACCGACGGCGGCTGCGGCGCAACCGGCACGCCGGGCACCTACTACTGGCAGGAGGTCAGCCCGCCGGACGGCTACTCCGCTCCGGAGGACCCGGTGTTCGGACCGCTGGTGCTCACCTCCGGCAACCTCGACGACGGGGTCTCGGTGACGGCGGTCAACAAACGGCTCCCCGGTCCCGAGCCGACGCCGACGCCGACATCGAAGCCGACCACGCCGGCACCGGGAGCCCCGGGGGCACCTGGAGCCCCCGGAGCGCCTGGGGCGCCGGGTCACAAGCCCGGTTCGGGCGGCCTGGCGGCCACCGGTAGCGGCTTGGTGGGTCCGCTGGCGGCAGGCTGCGGCGTGCTCGTCGTCCTCGGCTCGGCGCTGTTCGTGACGACGCGCCGCAAGCGAAGGGAACAGTAACCCCGGCCCCGGAGCGGGGCGGGGCGACCGGCGCCGGTGACTCTCCGGTCCGGCTCGGGCGGGTTCACGGACCGGAGAGGTCCGTGAACCCGCCCTCCCGTGCGACCGACGAGAGAAGGCGAGCGCATGATGACGAAGAAGAGGAAGACCGGTGGCCGTGCGCCGCGTCGGGCCCTCTGGTACAGGCGTCGGGCCCTCTGGTACAGAACGCTGACCGCGATCACGGTGTGCGGTGTCGTGGTGGGCGGCCTGGCGGCCTGGCGGGCCTTCTCCGCCGACACCGTCACCGACCGGCCGGTGACGACGGAGGAGGCGTCCAGGCTGGCGCTGTCCCGGCTGAGTCTCTACCGGGCCAGTCCCGTGGCGGTGACGCTCACCGCCGCCGAGGGCGGCGACGTGGTGGTGCGGGTCCAAGGGGTCGTGGACTACCGGAACCACAAGGCCGTGGGGACGTACCAGGTCACCGGCGCCTCAGGGGCCTCGCAGTCCTCGGGAGCCCCGGGGCCCGCCTCGGGGCAGCTCGATCAGGGGCTGATCGTCTGGGACACCGGCGGCCTCGGCCTGGCCCCCGCCCCCAAGGACGACGACAGCCCGTTCTGGCAGCAGGCCGAACGCATCCCGCGCTCCGGCTGGTCCGCACGCTCCTATACGACCGACCCCCTGGACGCCGGGCTCCAGTTGCTGATCGGGCTGGGCGCGGACCGCCCCGACAACCCGTTGCTGCTCGCGCGGTCCGGGGCGCGCTGGCTGGCGCGCGAACGCGTCGACGGCCGTGACTACGACCGGTTCGCCGGGCCGCGTGCCCGGGGTGCCGCGCCGGGCACGGGGCCCGACGGCGGACGGTCGCCGTTGACGTACTGGGTCGACGGCGACGGCGGCCTGCGACGGGTGACGATGCGGATGCCGGGTCTGGGTGTCCCGGCCACCCTGGAGTTCTTCGGACGCGACGGCCGCGCGAAGCTCCCCGAGGCGCCGTGGGTCACCCGCTGACCCGGCTCACCCGGCTCATACCCATGGCCCCGGTGTGTCCTCCGCCCCGGAACGGGGTGCCGCCGGACCTGCCGGACCCGCCGGACCGGGCTCGGGGCCGCGGGGCGGGCGGGGAAGGGGCCGTCGCGGACCGCCGGGGTCGTGCTCAGTGAGTACGCGGCACGGCGTCCACGTTCTCCGGGAGCGGGTAGGCGGCCGGGGTGACGGTCCCGGGCAGACCGGTCGCGGGACGGCCCGGGGCCGCCGGGTCCGGCATGGACGGCTGGGCGGGCGGGGCCGGTACCTCGCTGAACGGGATGCCGGGCGGCGCCTGCACCGGAGTCGTCCGGCCGACGGGCGGTGCCTCGCCGCGGCGGGTGCCGCAGCCCGCGAGACCCTCCAGGCCGTCCGGGCTCTGAGTGGCGGGCCGGTTGCCCGCGAAGCAGTTGCCGGGGTCGGCCGAGGCCAGGACGAGGTCGGTGCCGTTGCCGGTGACGTGGTTGTCCTCGACGCGGTTGCCGCTCGCCGGATGCCCCGGCGGATCGGTCACCACCACTCCGGCCGCCCGGTTGCCCCGGACCAGATTGCGCTGGACGCCGTTCCCGGTGCCGCCGCCGATGCCGATGCCGATGCCGAAGCCCCCGTCCGCCTGCTCGGGCGTGTCGGTCGCGTTGTTGTCGACGACCGCGTTGCCCGCGATCACCGCGCCGTGCTGCGGGGCGAGGGCCTCCAGGTCATCGGAGTTGACCGTGATGCCGACCCGGTTACGGGCGACCCGGTTGCCCAGCACGAACAACTGGTCCGACGCGTTGGTCAGTTCGACGCCGACGGCGTTGCCCTCCACGGTGTTGCCCCGGACGACGGTGTCGCAGGGCTTGCACTGGCCGACGTAGATGCCGGAGTCGGCGTGCCCGGAGGCGTACGAGTCCTCGATCACGCCCTCGCGCGCGTCGAAGGCGTAGATGCCGTACAGGCCGTTGTTGTACGCCGTCACCCGGGTCGCGCGGAAGCCCCGGAGGGCCGGGAAGCGCTCGGTGTCCAGCGGGTCGTAGGCGGAGCCCCCGGCGCCGCGCTGTTGCAGCCGTTCGTCGGTGACTCCGGTGAACAGCACGCCGTTGGCGAGGTAGCCGCGCACGGTGAGGTTCTCGACCACCGAGCCCGCACCGGTCACGGTGATGCCGTTGGCCAGCCGCACGCCACCGTCGAGGACCACCTCGTTGCGGTCCGTTCCGCGCAGCACCACGCGGGGCTTGGTGACGCGCACGCTCTCCCGGTACACGCCCGGGCCGATCAGCACCGTCTCGCTCTCGCGAGCGGCGTCCACCGCCTCCTGCACGGTGCGATAGTCCTGCGGAACCCGCAGCACGCTCCCCGCAGGATGCCGCGCTTCGGGGGCCGTCGTCTCCGGACCCGAGCAACCGGTGGCCGCCAGCGCGACCGCGACCACGACGACCGGCACCGACAGCCGCCACGGCGCCCGCGAGCCCGTCGACGGACCGCCCGGATGCGCCAACAGGCCTTGTAACGAGAGGATTTGCATGGACGTTGTTCTATCGTCTCCAATAGGCGCATGCCCACCGAACAGGGAAAAGAGCAGGGTCCGGACCGGCCCTCGGCAGCCCGGGTGGGGCGTCGCCGGGCACTGCTGGCCGGCGGAGCGGTCCTCGCGGCCGGGATCGGCGCGGCGGCCGGCGAACCCGTACGAGGCGACCGCGCGGACGGCCGGGCCTCCGACGGGGTCCCGGCGGCCCCGATACCCTTCCACGGTGCCCGGCAGGCGGGTGTCACGACACCTCAGCAACCGGCCACGCAGTTACTCTCCTTCGACCTCCCGCAGACCTCCGCCGGCGCCGACCGGAAGACCCTGCGTGACGTCCTCGGCGCGCTGACCGGCCCGCTCGCCGCCGCCGCGTCCGACGCCCCGCCGGACCCCCGGCTCCAGGGCGGTGGCACGACCCGGCTCACCTCGCTGGTCGGCGTCGGCCCCGCGCTCGCCGCCCGCCTCCGTCTCGGTGTCCCCGCTTCCCTCGCCGAACTGCCGCCCTTCCCCGGCGACCGCCTCGACCCGCGCCGCAGCGACGGCGATCTCCTGGTCCAGCTGTGCGCGGGCGACCGCTGGACCCTCACCGTCGTCGCCGAGCTCGTCGGCGCCGCCGCGCACGCCGCCGGTGCCGCGACGCGCTGGACCCAGTCCGGCTTCCTGCCCCACACGGCTCCGGGCACCACCCCCCGAAACCTGTTCGGCTCCAAGGACGGCACCGCCCACCCCGACCGGACGGCGGCCGAGCGGTGGGTCTGGGGGCCGCCCGGGGACCACCGGAACGGCACCGTGCTGGTCTACCGCAGGATTCACATGGACGTCGCTGGCTTCGCGGCTCTTCCCGAGGAGGACCGCGACCGGGCGGTGGGGCGCCGCATGCGTGACGGAGCCCCGCTCAGCGGCACGGAGGAGCACGAAGAGCCGGACATCTACGCCAAGAACCCGAACGGTTCCTACGTCATCCCCGCCACCGCCCATGTGCGCCTCGCCAGCCCACGCTTCGACGGCGGCGCCCGCATGCTCCGCCGGAGCTACAGCTACGACGACGGTCCGGCCGACCGCGGACTCCTCTTCTGCGCCTTCATGCGCGATCCGGACCAGTTCACCCGCGTCCAGGACCGCCTGGCCGCCCGCGACGCCCTGAACCCCTTCCTCGAACACCGGGCCTCGGCCGTGGCCTACGTCCTGCCCGGTGTCACGAGCGCCACAACCTTCGGCGAACCTCTCTGGACCTGAAACCCTCCGCACCACTGCCTTTGACCGACCGACCCATGAGACTCACCGGCGAACCACTGCCGAGGGTCTGTCCCGTGAACGATCTGCCGTGCCACCGGCAGCCGTGGGAGTTCCTCTGGGAGTCGATGCCGGGCGTCGATGCCGGGCGTCGACTGCTCCGGCGGGGAGCGTGTGGCATCACCGGGCTGGTGAGCGGACGCTCGTGTGAACACGGCGGGCCCACGCCGTTCGGGGACGGCGCGGGCCGGGAACTCGGCGGGCTGGGGCCGGATCGTGTGGGCTCGGCCCCTGGAAGGGCCACAAGGAGGAAAAGAGCACGGGCAGGCCGGTAGTTTCGGCTCCTGACGGAAGGAGCACCCGTGGCACCGGCACCCCAGCACGACACCGCGGACGAACTGATCCCCCGGCCGGAACGCACCCCGGGCGCCCTGCGTGCGGCTCTGGCCGAGGTGGACCCGTCCCGGCTGGAGGAGATGCAGCACACGATGGACGAAGCCCTCTCCCAGGCCCTCGGCCACAAGTCGCTCGCCCCGGTCCAGGCGTGGCTGCTGCTCTGGGCCCAGAACATCGAGATCGCCCGGCGGGGGGACCTGCGCACGCGCTACCAGCACGCACAGGACGCCCTGGCCCTGTACGACCAGCACGAGCACGACGACGAAGAGGCCGTGCACAAGGCCCTCGCCGAGATCAGCGCCGTACTCGACGAAGCGCAGCGGGCCGTACTCGGTTGAGCTGGGAGTGGGAGTACACCTTCGGCGCCGAGGCGGCATCCAGGACAGCACCGGCCCCTATTCCTGCGGGAAGTGGAGCGGTATCCATCTCGGCCGGTGCCGGAACCCACGCTCCCGAGGCGAGGCCGGCTCCCAGAACGGCTGTCCCGTCCACGGTCCCGGTCACGCTCGCGGGCGGCCTGGCGCGCGGTGTGCCGCTGTTCCTCGCGGGTGCTGTAGGCGCGGATGTCATCAGAAGTCGTCCCACACTCTTCTTGATCTGTGACGCTTCGCGAGTGGCTGCTCGCACACCTCATGCACTGGTGTGCACAGGGGCAGTGCCGTCGTGGAGCGGTGCCGCTCAGCGAGGGAACGGGCCAGGGCTGTCCGCCGGCCGTCCTGCTTCTCCAGGCGCCGCGCGCACAGCGACGAGGTCTGCCGGACCAGCGTCGTCAGCGCGAGGGAGTGCTCGGGGTCCTTGCGGTAGGGGTCGAGTACACAGTCCATGGCGCGCCGCAGGGCCGTCCAGTCGTCCTCGGCCACGGGGCGGTCCCGCAGTGCTGCGGCGAGTTTCTCCCCCTGCGCGTCGAAAGCGCCGAGGACCGCGTCCTCCTTCGTGCGGAAGTAGCACAGGAACGTGCTGCGGGAGACCCCGGCGGCGGAGGCGAGGTCGTCGAAGGTGACTTTGCCGAACCCTTCGCGGCGGAAGAGGTCGAAGGCCACTTGCGCCAGTTCCGCGCGCACGGCTGCGCGTGCGATGCCCTGCCCTTCATTCCGTGGACCCTCGTGCCTCCGCCGCTGCCAGGCCCGGCAGCGGCGGCCCCACCCACCCCCTGCGGATCGGAGACACGACCATGACCAAAACGCTGGGCATCTCGGCAGCGGAATGATCGGCGGCACGGTTGCCCGCCTCGCCGTCGACGCCGGACTCGACGTGGTCCTGAGCAATTCACGCGACCCTCAGACCCTCTCCGACCTGGTCGCCGACCTGGGAACACGCGTCCGGGCGGCATCCGTCACCGAGACGGCGCAGGCCGCCGACCTCGTGGTCGCGGCCGTCCCCCTGGGCGCCATCGGCAAGCTCCCCGTCGACGCCCTGGCAGGCCGCACGGTGATCGACGCGACCAACTACTTCGCCCAGCGCGACGGCCACATCGCCGCACTCGACACCGGAGATCTCACCTCCAGCACGTACGTGCAGCAGCACCTCCGCGCCTCGCGAGTGGTCAAGGCCCTCAACAACGTCTTCTTCCGCCATCTGCTCGCCCTCGCCCGCCCGGCAAACACCCCCGACCGCAGCGCCCTGCCCCTCGCCGACAGCCGGCCCAGCCAGCCGGGCTTCGCCCTCCAGGCCCTGCCCTACGTGCCCCGCCTCCCCGAGGGACTCGGCGAGCAGGAGATCCAGCAGTGGATCTTCCAGGCCCCCACACCATCCCCGCACCCGCCCACCGCATCCGGGAACTCCTGTCCGCTTCCGCCCTCTGAAACACCGGAACCGCCACCCGCCCGCGTACCGCAGAAGGCATGAGAAACGTGGGGTTTCTGTTACACGGATGCAGCAGAGTGGTGAAGGTGGCCCCGTAGGTTCTGGTGTGTCGCCGACCGGGGGAACCGGGGGAACGGCGGCTCATCGAAACGAGGGGAACTCCCGCAATGCGTATGCGTATGCGTAACGTCGTCATCGCCGCCGTGGCGTCCGCCGGCCTGACCATGAGCCTCGGGATGGTGGGAGCCGTCGCGACGGCCCACGCCGACACCGGGTCCAAGCCGGCCCACACCACGCCCGCCCAGCAGAAGACGAAGACCGGGAAGATCGTCGGACAGGTCGACCACCTCGCTCCCGGCAAAATCATCGTGACCCCGCTCAACGGGACAGGCCAGGCCCTGTGGCTGGCCACGGACACCAGGATCAAGGACCGGATGGGCGACCTCTGCTTCAAGAACAAGCCGCTCCCCTACTCCTGCACGCCTGACCAGTTCGAGGAGACGCTGAAGAAGCTCTCGTACGACCCCTGGGTCACCATCACCTACAAGGACGGTGTCGCCCTGACCATCACCAGCGTCGTCCCCGTCTGAACACACTGACCTCCCGGCCCACACGAACGAACGGGCCCTCCACCCGGGCCTGCCGGCCTCAGACCTGGGCGGAACATCCAGCGATGGCGGCCGGGTGCGACACGGTAACCGTACGGGTGTCGCACCCGGCCGTACTGAGCCAGATCCGCAGCGGGAGGGGGCGGCAGTCACCATCGTTCTTCGATGAAACGGGAGCATCCAGGCCAGTAGGGCGCCGGGACGGCAACTCACGTGCCATCGCTCACCCCGGATTCATGGACCTCGGCATGGCCACGATCACCGTCACCGCCACAGAACCCACCACCCCAACCCCCGTGGCACCCGCCCCACGAACCCGCAGGCCCTGCACGGAGGAGAGCAACGAAGCCTCCCGGACACATCCCGCCGGCCGTTGGTGTGCGGCCACCGAGCGCTGTCAGGCGGGACCCGGATCGTCGTGGGCCGTCGCTCGGGTGGACGGTCCTCAGGCCGGCCGTCCCAGCGCTCCCGACCACGAGTTCCGCTCGTGCTTCCGCTCCGGCGCGGCCCGGAAGTTCAGCCCCATGCCCGTTCAACGACGCCGCTGGCGGAAATGATCGCTCGTTCGCATCACGCGGGCCAGGGTCGGAGCAGTCGCGGCGGGTGAAACCGAACGGGCCTTGCCCCAAGGCCCTTGAGGCGGAGGACCCCGTCACCGATCACGTGGACCTCACCGCCGATCAGGACGACGAGCACGTCCTCGCGGGTCCCACGGGTCGAGGCGTGCGGGAGGGCAGGGCGACCGTTTCCAGGGCTCACGTTCGAGCAGGTCGTCAGGGGAGGCTGGACGGGCTGACCGGCTGACCGGGCGTCGGCGGGAAACCGGCGTGGAGTGGGTGTGAGTTGCGAGGGGTGTCGACGGTCACGGTGAAGCCCTGCGAGAGTCAGCTCGAAGCACTCGAAGAATTTCGGCTGCACCGTCCCCCTCACCCTCCTGGAGGTCAGCCTCGTGCCCCGCACCGATACCGACGCACCCGCCCCGGGGACACCGCAATGGTGGACCTCGCGCCCGGTCCGCCCCGACCGGCCCGGGCGAGGCCGGCCGCCGCGCTCGTTCGAGCGGATCGTCGATGCCGCGTCCGCACTCGTGGACGAGGTCGGAACCGGCGCTTTCAGCATGCGCCTGCTCGCCGACCGGCTCGGCACGGGCACCGCGACGCTCTACCGCCACTTCGCGAGCAGGGAAGAGATCATGGTCTTCGTCGTGGACCGCCTGTTCGCCGGCATCGCGGCCACGACCGCCGAGCACCGGCCTTCCACCTGGCAGGATGCGGCGCGCGACATGTCCCTGCGCTTCCGGGACGTCCTCGCCCGGCATCCCCACGTGGTGCCGCTGCTGGTTTCCCAGGTACCCATCGGGCCCGGCGGCCTGGCGGTCCGTGAGCGGATCGTCGCCGCGCTGGTGGGGTTCGGCTTCTCCCCGCACCTCGCCGCCCGCGCCTACACGACGATCGCGCACTACGTCATCGGATTCGCCGTCCAGCAGCAGGCCCCGGACACTCCCGGACCCGAGGAGGCGGCAGCCCTCGGTGCCTACTTCCGGACCCTCGATCCCGGGGCGTATCCGTTCACGGTCGCCGCGGCGGACGCGCTGACCACGATGTCGTCCGAAGACGAATTCGCCGAGGGCCTCCAGTTCATTCTCGACGGCATCGACGGCGCGCGCGGCCGGCACGGCAGGAATGCGGGGCATGGAGGGCCTGGAGGGCCTGGAGGGCCTGGAGGGCCGCCCAGCGCTTGACACCACACAATAACGGATACAGTGTTGCCGTTATGAGGAACTGGTCCGCGCCCGACACCGATTCACGGTTCGCACCGGTGGACGGCCTGCGAGTGCACTACAAGCGCGCCGGACAGGGCCGGCGGGCGGTCCTGCTGCTGCACGGAAGCGGTTCGTCGCTGCACGGCTTCGACCGCGTGGCGGCCCGGCTGGCGGCATCGTTCGACGTCATCCGCCCCGATCTGCCCGGGTTCGGGCTGACGGGCCCGCGTCCGGACCGTGACTACCGCGTTCCCGCGTACGCGTCGACCGTCGACCGGTTCATGGAGGCGCTGGGCGTCCCCGGCTACGCCGTCGTCGGCAGTTCCCTGGGCGGCAACATCGCGTGGAATCTCGCGCTGGACCATCCCGCGCGAGTGGACGCCCTGATCCTGGTCAACGCCACGGGTTACCCGGAGAAGTCACTGCCCCAGGGCCTGCGCCTGGCCCGCAGTCCACTGCTGCGCCCGCTGCTGCGCAGGTGGCTCCCGCGCGGCGTGACCGAACGCAACCTGCGCTCCCTCGTCGGACCGCGCGCCGTCGTCGTGGACGACGCGATGGTGGACCGGGTGCACGCGCTGACGAGCCTCCCGGGGAACCGGTCCGCGCTCATCGACTTCGCCAACACCGTTCAGGCCGACCGCAGCCCGGAGATCCCGCGCATATCCGTGCCCACGGCGGTACTTCGCAGCGGCAGCGTGGACGGACAGCGTTTCGCACGCGACATCCCGGGGAGCAGGGAACTGATCCACGCCGACGGCGGACACCTGCTCCCGGAGGAGGACCCCGACTGGGTGGCCGCAGCCGTCGAGGAATTCCTGGGGCACCCGCGATGAGGTCCTCCGTGGCGCGACGAGCCGCTGTCCGTACGCCGGATCACCGGCCTCACCGAAGAACGCGACCCGGCCCGGCCCGCCCGGGCAGCGGCCCCCGGCACGTCGTCGGCACCTGGAGGGGAGCCCTCGTCGCGATGGCGTACGGGAACCCGAGCACGGCCCTGGTCCCGACGGCGGCCCCTGGGCGGCGGTTACGCAGTGCCCGGGCGGTCCGCTTCGTCATCCGGCGCTCCGGGCACCGGATTCCAGAACACCATCCGTCCCACAACGTCCGCGATCCACGACGGTCCGCCGAGACGGCCGCGATGGTCCGCGAGACCTACACATGCGAGGGCTCCTTGTCCACACGGTTCACGACCCTGCAGTACTTCCCACGGTCCGGCCGCGCCGGGCTGTACACGCGGACCGGGCGGCTACCGGTGCCGGTGCCGGCCATGCTGCCGTGGGGCGCGGACGGCCACGTCGCACCTCTTTGCCGCCCCGGCACGGTTCACGAGGCGCTGCGGCCGGAGCAGGGCCAGGGCCACGTCATGGACGACCGCGGTCGTCCGGCCCCCTTCGAACGCCCCCGTAGGGTCGGTGACGGGCCGACGGCGTCCGTGGCCTCCGCCTCCTGCGCGTACGGGATCTGCTCATGAACGGCCCGAACCTCGACGTCCTCGTCGTCGGCGCCGGACCGGCCGGTACAGCGCTGGCCGTCGACCTCGCCCGCCGGGGCCTCGACGTCCGGATCATCGACAAGGCGCCGCACGCCTTCGACGGCTCACGCGCCAAGGGTGTCCAGCCCCGCACGCTGGAGCTGCTCCACGACCTCGGCGCACTGGACGACGTCCTCGCCGGGGGCGGCGTCTACCCGCCTCTCGGCATCCACCTCGGGCCGCTGACGGCGCCATGGCGGATGTACCGCGTGCGCCGGGCGACCCCGGACGTCCCGTATCCGAACACGTGGCTGATCCCGCAGTACCGCACGGACCGCGCGCTGCACGCCCGGCTCGGCCGCCTCGGCCGGACCGTCGAGTTCGGCAGGCAACTCGTCGGCTTCACCCAGGGCCCGGACTCGGTCACCGCCACGGTGACCGATGACGGCGGCAAGGAGGCGGAGAGGATCACCGCGCGCTACCTCGTCGGGGCCGACGGCGGCTCCAGCGCCGTACGCAAGCAGCTCGGCATCGGCTTCGTCGGATCGACCGACGAGCAGGACCGCATGATCATCGTCGACGCCCGGACCACCGGGCTCTCCCGCGACCGATGGCACGTATGGCCCGGCCCGGGCGGCCGGTTCGTCGGCGCCTGCCCGCTGCCGGACAGTGACCTGTTCCAGTGGATGGTGCGGCTGGCACCCGGTGAGGAAGCGTCCCTCGACGAACAGCAGCTCAACGAGCGGATACGGTCCCACACCCGCGACCGGCGGCTGAAGCTGAGCGGCATCCGGTGGAAGTCGGTGTTCCGGCCCAACATCCGCCTGGCGGAGCGCTACCGCTCCGGACGGGTCATGATCGTCGGTGACGCCGCCCATGTGCACACGCCCGCCGGTGCTCAGGGCCTGAACACCGGTGTCCAGGACGCGTACAACCTCGGCTGGAAGCTCGGCCAAGTGCTGGCCGGAGCCGATGACCGGCTCCTGGACAGCTATGAAGCCGAACGGCTTCCCATCGCCGCCTCCGTCCTCGGCCTGTCCACGGCGAAGTACGAGGCGCTCTCCGCCTACAGCACTTCGGCCATTCGGCGTGGCGGGGACGAAAGCCAGCTCGGCCTGAGCTACCACGGCGGCCCGCTCGCACCCGGTCACGGCGACCGTACGAAGACGCTGCGGGTCGGGGACCGGGCTCCCGACGCCGAACTGCCGCACCCCGGCGCGGACGCCGCCGGCCGTGTCCCGGCACGGCTGTTCGACCTCTGCCGCGGGCCCCATTTCACCGCCGTCGCCTACGGGACCCGGGCCGCCCAGGCCCTCGACCGCCTCGACTGGGCCCCGTCCGGCGCGCGGCTGAAACGCATCACCGTCGACGCCACCGACGCGGGCATACAGACCTTCCGCCGCGCCTACGGTCCGACCGGCGACACCCTGCTGCTCATCCGCCCCGACGGCTACATCGGGCACATCGCGACCGACGACTGGCTCAACACCACACACGCCGCCGCGCGGACGATGACACCCCCGAAAGGCCACACCGATACGAATGCCTTCGCATGACCCGCACCCCGGGCCCCAAACCGACCCGCACCCTTCCCTGGCAGACCATCACCACCCACCCCACCCGCACCCGGCCGGTCCCAACGCGCAGACCGTTCGCCAGAACAACCCTGTTCGGCCCCCTGGGAGCCGAACAGCAACACAGGCAGCACGACGCGCTGCGGGAGACGGGACTCGCCCAGCCCGTCGCCGTCGCGGTGTCACGGCCCCCACGCGGGATGTGTGCCGTCACACAGTCAGAGGGGGCCGGGCGCTGTGGACGGCCACGGACCGCGACGAGCGGCCCGGGCCGACCGCGACCGCTTGCCTTCAAGGGGCTCCCCTGGTCGCGCGCCATCAGGGGTTGGAAGGCGCGGCGTGACCAGCGGGACCACGGTGACCGCCTGGCGGGTGGCCGCCGAGCACAGTTCCACGAGCGCCGCAAGAGATACCCGACCTCAGCAGATTCCTGACATCGGGCATCTCCGTGTGCGGCAGGCCGTAGCGCCGGTCAGTTGGTGAAGACCTGGACGATCCTGTTCCCTGCCACTGCGACGCCCGTCTTCGAGAAGTTGCAGTTCTTGATGTTGCCCGCGTGGCCGGAACTCTTGAGCCAGCCGTCCACGTGCGTCTGCGCGTCCCCCGAGCCCCAGGCGATGTTCTCCGCGGAGGCGCTGAAGGTGGCCCCGGCCTTCTTCAGCCGGTCGGCCACGGTGGAGCCGTCCGATCCCACGTGGTTGGTGGTCGTGTCGTTCGCGTACTCCTGGGCTGCCCTGGTGAGGGCCGGGTTGACCGCGAGGGGCTGACAACCAGCCTGTGTGCGCGCCTGGTTCACCAGATTGACTATCTGGCCGGGGTCGACCTGCGCGGGGAGCACGGCGCGCGCGGTCACCTCTGCCCGCGGCGCCGCGGTCGCCGCCGTAGCGCCGCCGACGGTTCCCGCGAGTACCAGCAGTGAGGACGCGCACGCGAAGGTGCACCTGCGCCGTATTCGGGCTGATGCGAGGGACATGGGGTGACCTTCCTTCTTTCGACAGGTGCGGCGGACACGGCTGCGGCGCCGCTTGACCCCCCGTCCCCTCCGATTCTCCGCCGCCCCCTCCCCAACCGCATCTTCCGGCACCGAACCCGCAGGTGAACCGGGCCTCCGACCGCCGGACCGGGGAGACCGACCAGCTCCGACCCGGCATAGCTGCCGCGAAGGTGAGTTGACACTGGAGGCGATCTCGTCCCGGCCCGTCGCGCCCCGGCATGTCCCCGGCCCCATGTCACAACCATGTCGGTCAGCGCGGAAGACAAGGTCGCGGAGCGGGGCTTCCTCGCCGGTGTGCCGCGTGTCCGTGTCCGTGCCGCGTGTCCGTGTTCTTGTCCATGCCACCACGGTGCACGCCGAAGAAGACAGTTCACGTCACCCCGGTGTCCCCGTACCGCGCGCCCCGGATCTACCGGCCCGGCGTGTGCCCGGACGTGCCCTCGGACCGGAGCCGGGCGACGCCGACCGGACGTTCGCCGTTGGGCGGGAAGGTGTCCGATGTCGATGGTGGGGAAATGCCTCCGGGCCGGAGTCGGGGGACTCCGGCCCGGGGGTGGGGGTGGTTACTTGGAGAGGGCCGCGTCCTGGGGGGTGGCGGGGGGTTCGGTCTCGGTCTGCGGCTGTTCGTCGGTGCCGGAGGCCGGGGTCTTGATCACCAGGGCGACGACGACGGCCGTCGCGAGGGCGAGGACGACACCGAGCGCACCGACGAAGTTCATTCCGCTGGTGAAGGCGTCACGGGCCGGGGTGAGCAGGGAGGTGGCGAGGTCGGCGGTGAGTCCCTGTGCCTCGGCCACCGCTCCGGAGAGGGCGTCCTTCGAGCCTTCCGCCGCCGCGGCCGGGATGTCCCCGGGGACGGAGAGCTGGCTGCGGTAGACGGCGGTGCCGATGCTGCCGAGGACGGCGACGCCGAGCGCCATGCCGAGTTCGGTGCTGGTCTCCGAGAGGGCGGACGCGGAGCCGGCCTGCTCGGCCGGGGCGGAGCCGACGACCAGGTCGGTGCCCAGCGCGATGAGGGGGCCACCGCCCGCGTAGACGAGCATGAACCCGATCACCACCTGGTTCTGGTCCGCGTGGCTGTCGGTCAGGCTCAGCATGAGGTGGCCGACGGCGGAGACGGCCAGGCCGATGGCCACGACGTACGCCGGTCGCAGCCAGCGCGTCGCCATCGGGGCGACGACCGCCGTGATGATCAGCGCGAAGGCCGCGGGGAGCAGCCACAGACCGGCCTTCATCGGCGACAGGCCCGAGACGAGTTGCAGGTACTGCGTGACGAAGAGGTAGGTGCCGCCCGCGATGAACATGCTGACGAGCAGCGCGACCAGAGCGGTGGCGAACGTGCGGTTGGAGAAGAGGCCCAGGTCCAGCAGGGGGCTGGTCAGGGTGCGCTGGCGGCGTACGAACAGCACGCCGAGGGCGAGGCCGATCACGATGGTGAGGACGGCCACCGCGCCGATGCCGTTGTTGGCCAGTTCCTTCAGGCCGTAGACGATCGGCAGGATGGCGGCCAGGGAGAGCCCCACGCTGGCGAGGTCGAGCCGGCCGGCGTCGGGGTCACGGTACTCGGGCAGCAGGATCGGGCCGACCACCAGGAGGAGGAGCATGATCGGCACGCCGAGCAGGAAGACCGATCCCCACCAGAACAGCTCCAGCATGGCGCCACCGACGACCGGGCCGATCGCGATGCCGAGCGAGAACATCGTGACCCAGATCGCGATGGCCACACCGCGCTGCTGCTCGTCACGGAACATGTTGACGATCAGGGCGAGGGTGGACGGCATGAGCGTCGCGCCGGCGACGCCGAGGGCGGCGCGGGCGGCGATCAGTACGACCGGGTCGGTGGCGTAGGCGGCGGCCACCGAGGCGATGCCGAACGCCGCGGCGCCGATCAGGAGCAGTTTGCGACGGCCTATCCGGTCACCGAGGGTGCCCATGGTGACCAGGAACCCGGCGATGACGAAGCCGTAGATGTCGATGATCCACAGCATCTGCGAGGCGCTGGGGTTCACGCTCGCGCTGACGTGGGGAACTGCCAGGTGCAGGACGCTGACGTCGATGGACAGCAGCAGGGTGGGGAGTGCGAGCACGGCCAGGCCGAGCCATTCGCGCGGTCCGGCCCGGTGGCGGGGTTCGGTGCTCGTGGTCAAGACGATTCCTCTCGGAGGTTCATGGGACCGCCGCCCGGCACGTACGCGAGTGCGGCCCGGCGGCGGGGTGGGGCTGTGGTGTTGTTTCCTGTGGACGGCATGCCGCTGTCGATGGCCAGGTGCTGGGCGATGGACGCGGCGGTGTCCGGGTCGTACAGGTAGAAGTGCCCGCCGGTGAACATCAGGCGGGTGAAGGTGCCCGTGGTCTCCAGCGACCACAGGTGGAGCCGTTCGGAGATGACGACCGGGTCGTCCACCGCTCCGAGCGACAGGATCGGCACGGAGGTGCCCGACAGCGGGCGCCGGTACGTCTCCATGGCTTCCAGGTCCGCCCGGATCGCCCGGAGGGCGGGCCGGACGAGTTCCGTTCGGCTCATCAGCTCCGGCGACATGCCTCCCATGTCGACCAGGTGGGCGAGCAGTTCGGCGTCCGTCCGCTGGTGGGCGTACGGTGCCTCGCTGGGGAAACACGGGGGCTGACGGGCCGACACGGCCAGCAGTTGGGGCGGCAGGCCCTTGTGCTCCATGGCCTTGGTGAGTTCGTACCCCAGCACACTGCCGAAGCTGTGTCCGATAATCGTATACGGCAATGGATCAAGGTCGGACAGCGCCCCACCGAGTCCTTCCACCAGCTCTTCCACCCGGCGCAGCGGTGGTTCGTTCATGCGCGGCCCTCGCCCCGGCAGTTGCCCGACCAGGAACTCGACGTCGTCGGGCAGCACATGGCGCCAGGAACGGAACGCGGAGGGCCAGCCTCCGGCGTGCGGCAGCGCGATCAGGCGGTGCCGGGGGCGGGTTCCGGCGGCGCCCGGGCGCAGCGGGGCCCCGCCGCCGGCCGCACCGTGAGACATTCCGCCGCCCGCCCGGCGGGCCCCGGTGCTCACCTTCATCAGCCAGTCGCTCACGGGGCGCGCTCCGTCAGCTCGGCCAGCAACGGGTGGCGGGATTCGAGGCGTTCGAGCACCTGGTTCTGGTGGGGCCGCAGCCGCTGCCCGGGAAGGTGTTCGAGCGAGTGGAGGAAAGGGTCCTGCGGTTCGGGGAGACCGGCGATCGCGGTCGCCGTGCCGAGCACCAGCATGGGCTGGTACCAGGCGGAGTAACCCCCCTCGTGCGCGAAGACGATCCGGCCTGCGGTCAGTTCGTCCGCCAGGTCGCACATCATCGACGTCATGGTGTGGAACGTCCGGCTGGTGCACATCATCCGGCCCATCGGGTCGTGGCCGCTCGCGTCGACTCCCGCCGCGACCAGGATCAGGTCCGGGGCGAAGGCCCTCGCCGCGGGCCGCACGACACGGGTGATCGCGGCGAGGTAGGCCTCGTGTCCGGACCCGGCGGGCAGCGGCACGTTGACCGTGGTGCCCGCTCCGGGGCCCGCGCCCGTCTCCGTCACCAGTCCGGACGCCGGGGGGAAGAGGCCCTCCTGGTGGATCGACAGGTACAGCACGTCGGGGTCCTCGTAGAAGGTCCGCTGAATCCCGTTGCCGTGGTGGACGTCCCAGTCCAGGATCAGCACCCTCCGCGCGCCGCGGCGCTGGGCGGCCCGCGCCGCGACGGCGACGTTGTTGTACAGGCACAGGGCCATCGCCCGGTCCGGTTCCGCGTGGTGGCCGGGCGGGCGGACCAGGCAGTACGCGCGGTCGAACCGGCCCTCCAGCACGGCGGTGGTCGCCTGTACGCACGCGCCCACGGCCAGGCGCGCCGCGTGGGCGCTGTGGTAGTTGACGTGGGCGTAGACCCCGGCGTCGCCCGCGCCGAGCGCCGAGGTGGCCTCGACCCGGTCGATGTGCTCGGGGGTGTGGACGAGCAGCAGGTCCTCGTCGGAGGCCGGTACCGGGGAGACCTGGGTGAAGTGGTCCATCACCCCGGACGCCTTGACCAGCCCCTCGGACCTGCGGAGGTCGGGGTCGACGGCGAACTGGCGGAGCGGTTCGATGCCCGGCCCCACCGGTACGTACCCGGACCCGGGCCCCGGGTCGTGCCAGAAGCAGATCTCGTGGCTGTACCACGCGGGGTTCGGCATGCTCGTCGGCTTCCTTGTCGCTCGTCACTCATCGGTCGTCGGCGTACCGACGCGGCGCGGACCGCCCGGTCGGCGAAGCGGCCTCGGGGCTGCTCCGCCGACCGGATCACCGGGGGTTCGCGGGTCTCAGGCGAACGCGCCCAGGGGCGCCGGCACCGGTCCGGACGCCTCCGCGACGCGGGCCAGGTAGTACGCGCGCTCCTCGTCGGGGGTCTGCTTCGTACGGAAGGTCGACTCCAGCCAGCCCAGTACCTGCTCGGTCTCGGCCGGGGTGAGGGGCCGTCCGCCGGTCTCCTTCTCGAACTCCCGTATGCGTGCGGTGGGTGCCAGCACGCCGGTGGCGTACCCGCTCCCGTCGGTGTTGTGGTTGCGCGTGCACGCGACGGCCTTCAGTACCGCGCTGAAGAACGCCTTGTTGTCGTGGTCGGTCATCCCGGTCCCCTCTCTGAACAGCTGGATCTCATGACGTGGTCGCGCCGCGTGGTCGCGCCGCTTTCTCAGGTGATGAGCCCGATGCGGCGGCCGGCCTTCTCCAATATCGCGAGGGCCTGGTCGAGGTCGTCGTCGGAGTGGCTGAGGTTGACGATCGTCCGCAGCCGGGGCAGTGCCCGGGGCACGGCGGGGTAGACGATCGGCTGGACGAACAGGCCGTCGCTCTGGCACAGGCGCGCCATCGTCTGGGCCTGTTCCGCGTCGTTGCACAGGATCGGCACCACCGGCGACTCGCTCGCCATCGTGTCGAAGCCGAGCGCGCGCAGCTTCCCGCGGTAGCGGTCGGTACGGGCCTTGAGTTCACCGGGGAGCGACGGAGCCGCCTCCATGACCTCGATCGCGGCCTTGGCCGACGCCACCTGCGTCGGGGTCGCGGCGGCCGAGAACATCCAGCCGCGCGCGTTGTTCTTCAGCGCGAAGATGAGGTCGCTCGACCCGGCGACGTAACCACCGGCGCTGGGGACGGTCTTGGAGAGCGTGCCCATCTGCACGGACACCCGCGCGGGGTCGATGCCGAAGTGCTCGGTGATTCCCCGGCCGGTGGCGCCCAGGACGCCGAGGCTGTGCGCCTCGTCGATCATCAGGCCCGCGTCGTAGCGTTCGCAGAGTTCCACGATCCCGGGCAGGTCGGCGATGTCTCCGTCCATGCTGAAGACGGCGTCGGTGACGACGAGGCAGCCGGCGTCGCCCGCCTTGCGGAGCGCGCGTTCCAGATCGGCCAGGTCGTTGTGCGCGTACGTGAGGACCTTCGCCCCGGAGAGCCGGTAGCCGTCGAGGATGCTCGCGTGGTTGTAGACGTCGCCGATGATGACGTCACCGGGGCCGACCAGGGCGCCGACCGTCGCCACGTTGGCGATGTACCCGCTGGAGAAGACGATCGCGTCCTCGGTGCCGAGGAAGCGGGCGATCGTCTGTTCCAGCTCGCGGTGCAGGTGCAGGGTGCCGGCGAGGAGCCGCACCCCGTGGGCGCCCGTGCCGTGGCGTTCCAGGGCGCGGTGCGCCTGCTCGTCGATGTACTCGTGCCCGATCAGGCCGAGGTAGGAGTAGGACGCCAGGTTCAGGAACCAGCGGCCGTCGAACTTGATCCAGGCGTCCTTGGCCTCTTCGATGACCGGCTCGTAGAAGTAGTCGTCCTGGGCGACGACGACGCGGTCCTCGGCGGACAGGGCGTCGATACGGCGTTCGATGAACGAGCCCTGCGGGAGGTCGGTCAGCCTTCCCGGCAGGGTGCGCCGGGGAACCGGTGCCCCGGTGGGTGATCCGCCGCGCCTGCCCCGCGGCGCGGCCGGGGTCCGGGACCGGGAGGGGCCCCTCGTCGCACTCGTCGCACTCGTCGCGCTCGTGGGCGGGGCGGGGGGTGCCGGGCGCCGTTCGGCAGGGGGTGCGGTGGCGTCGTCCCGGAAGCGGTCCCAGTCGGGCACGAAGGCGGTGCCCGCCGGGGGCGGTGTCACCGGCAGCGGCGCGGGCCTGGGGGCCGGCCGGTACGCCGGGGCGGGCGCGGGAACCCGGGGCGTGGGCGCGGTGTGGGCCCGTGTGTGCACCGGGGCGGGCGCGGAGGTCCGGGCCGGGGCGGGGGCCGTCCGCGTCAGGCCGTCGAGGTGGTCGAGGAGGGCGCCCACGGTGGCGTGCTCGAAGAACGTCATCGGGTCGACGGTCAGTCCCTCGACCGCCAGTGCGGCGGCGACCTCGACCGCCATCATCGAGTCCAGACCCAGGTCCAGCAGGCTGTCGTCGGGCGACACCTCGTTGACGTGCAGGGTCTTCTTCAGGATCGCCGAGAGCGACGGCCACAGCCGGGCTTCCGGTGTCACAGATGTCATCGGTTCGTCCTCAGGTTTCGGTACGGCGGACAGGACGTAGTGGGCGGGAGGCAGGCGCAGGGCGGCCCGCAGGAGGGCGATGCCCTCGTCGGCGGTCAGTGCCGGGATGCCGCGGGCGGCGGCGGCCTCGACGATCCCTTCGCCCATGCCGACGGTCCACAGTCCCCAGCCGAGGCTGTACCAGGACTCTCCCTGCGCGCGTTTGCGGGCCGCGTACCCGTCGAGGTACGCGTTGGCCGTCGTGTAGGAGCTCTGCCCGAGGTTTCCCAGGGCGGCGGAGATGGAGGAGAAGAGGACGACGAAGCCCGGCCGGGTGTCCTCGGTGAACGCGCGGTCGAGGGCGTGCGTACCACCGATCTTGGGTGCGAAGACCTCGTCCACGCGCTCCGGGGTCAGCGAGCGGACCATGCCGTCACGGAGCACACCGGCCGCGTGGAACACGCCGTCGAACTGCGGGAGGTCCCGCAGCGTCTCGTCCAGCGACCGTACGTCCGCGCGCAGGAGGTCGAGTTCGCAGACCGTGGCGAGACGGTCCAGGCGTCGGCGCAGCTCTCCTTCCTGCGGCACCGTCCTGCCCACCAGGGTGAGGTGCGCGCATCCTTGGCCGGCCAGGAACTCCGCGACGTGCAGGCCGATCCCGCCCATGCCCCCGGTGATGAGGAACCGTCCCCCGCCGATCGTCACGGGGGAACCGTCGGCCGGGCCGTCCGCGGGGACGGGGACCGGGACGAGCGACGGCGCGTACCAGGAGCCGCCGCGCCGGGCCAGTTCCGGCAGCCCGTGGGGCATCCCGTCGAGCAGCCCCGCCAGGTCGGCGCCGCCGTCGCCGTCGGTGTCGGTGTCGACGAGGCGGACGACCGTACGGGGGTATTCGGCGCGCACGGTGCGCAGGAGCCCCCAGAGGGCGGTCTGGTACGGCTCGGGGACCTCCTGGCCGGTCACGCTCTGCGCTCCGCGGGTGACCACGGTGAGGTCTCGCATCGGCCGGTGCGCGGCCAGCCGTCGCACGAGCGTGAAGACCCCGTGCAGGGCCGCCGTCGCCTCGTCGGCGCCGGTCACCCCGTGCGGCGCGACGTACACGACCTCGCGGACGTCGGACTCCCCGAGGAGGGCGTCCAGGCGTTCGCTCCGCAGCTCGTGCGGGGCGAGCCGCACGGTCCGGGGGGTGTCGGCGGCGGGCCCGTCGGACACGACGAGAACGGTTCCCCCGGACGGGCGCGGGCCGGGGGCGGCGGCGGTGACCTGCCAGGCCGGGGTGGTGATCGTCCCGTCGGCGGGGCGCACCCCGGGGTCCTGCGCCACAGCGGTGGGGCGGGGGGCGGCCCGCCCGGCCGGGGCGACGCCCTTCAGCGTGATCCGGTCGAGTTCGAGGAGGACCTCGCCCTGCTGGTTGCAGACCGTGGCCCTGCCCCGTACGAAGCCGCCGGCTCCGGCCACGGGTCCCGCGCCGTCCTCGGCGTGGACCTGCTCGACCAGGGCCAGGACCGTGCCCGAGATCTTCCGGCGGGCGGCGATCCGCCCGACGTACCAGGGCAGGCAGGCTCCCGCGGCCCCGTCGTCCAGCATCCCCAGGCACTGGAAGACGCTGTCGAGGAGGGCCGGCGGGACGAAGTGCGCGGAGCCCGAGGGGTCCTCGGACACGCGCAGCAGGGCGAGCATCCGCCCCGGCCCCCGGTGCGCCGCGCGGATCGCCTGGAAGGAGGCCCCGTACTCGATCCCGCTGGCGCCCCGCCACGCGGCCACCGCCGACAGGGGCATGTCGGTGGTGCAGCCGGACCGGAGTTCGGACACGTCGAGGTAGCGCGGCGGCGTCAGCGCGCTGCCGGTCGCCTTGGCCCGGCTGTGCGCCAGCCAGCTTCCCTCGTCGCCGTCCGACGGCCCGCCGTCCCCGGCGGGCTGCCGGGAGCTGACGGAGCAGCTCCCGTCCTCGGTGAGGGCGATCTCGATCTCCGCGCTCTCCCCCGGGACGCCGAGCGGCGCGAGGAAGGAGACCTGCTCCAGCAGCCACTGGCTGTCGGGGCGGGTGCTGTCGCAGACGGTGAGCATGTCGTCGATCTGAGCCGCGGCCGGCAGGACGGGGAGCCCGCCGACGCGATGGTCCGAGACCACGGGGTGGTCTCCGCTGAGGTGATGCCTGAAGCGGATCAAAGGTGCAGGTCAAATCGGTCCGTGGCCATGACCAGGCCATTCACCTGAATGTCGATGAGATGCTCCCCCGAGTAGTACGTGCGGGTCTGGATGGTCTTGATCGTGTGGGACTTCTCCAGCGTCCGGCGCTCGCCCGGGGCCAGGTCGAGCGTCGTGAGCTTGAAGACCTTGGGGATGGAGCGGCCGTTCTTGCGGACGAAGTGCACCGCGTAGTCGACCGCGACCCGGTGGGTCCGGACGTCGGTGTTCTCCAGGTCGAGACGGATGACGAACGTGTCGCCCAGGTTGACCGTCTGCGGGGTGATGCGCAGGTTCGGCACCCTCAGGTGCTCGCCGCCGGTGGCTCCCAGGATGGTCAGCGCCTGCTGGTCGCCCTTCTTGACGAGGGTGCGCAGCGCGTGCTTGACGATCCAGGTGGTCTCCGGGGTCCGGCTCTCCTCGGACCAGCGGAGCGCGGTGGCGAGGGCGAGTTCGGGCGCGTCCCGCGAAATGTCGTTGAGGTTGTTCGCCACGGACTTGCGCACGTACTCGGACGGGTCGCTCCGGAGCGGTTCGAGGACCTCCAGGACCGGGAGCGGGTCCTTCACGAAGCGGGTGAGCGTCCGGTGCCAGGGAAGGCGCGGGCGGGTGCCCTCGCTCGCCATGCGCCGCACGTGGTGGCTGGGGTCGTGGACCCACTCCGCCATGCGCTTCATCGTCAGCTCGTAGTGCTGCTCGATGAAGGGGCGGATCGCGTACTCCGCCGTGTGGCGCTTGGTGATCTCGACCAGCGCGTCGAGCGACACCTCGGGGTGGTCGAGGCCGTACTCCTCCACGAACCGGGCGACCGGCATGAGGAACCAGCTGAGATTGAACATTCCCTCGCCCTCGGCGAGTTCATCGCCGAGGATCGCGACGAGAATGCCCACGGCCTCGGTGTAGTCCTCGGGAAGCCGGCTCCGCAGCCCCTCGGCCAGGACGAGGACACGGTCCTTCAGTTCCTTTCCGGGAATGCGCTGTTCGACTTCTTCAGCATAACCGTCGATGTCGAAATCGGGGTATACGGCGAGGATCTTCTCACCGATGAGCCGAGCCGCGCCACCGTTGAAGTGCCGCTTCAGACCGTATTCTTCAGCCATGTAAATCGATGTGCTTTCTTCAGGAATTTCAGATACAGAACTTCAACAGCAGACTACTGGGCCTGATTCGGGTTCCCGACCCAGAATCTCTGTCGGTCGAAGGGGTAGGTGGGAATGGTCATGACCCGCTGACCCTTGCCCGCATGAACCGCGGCCCAGTCGATATCGGTGTCACCCGCGCTGTAATGCGCGGCCACACCCTTGTGAAGCTCACCCTGATCACTGTGATCACGACGCAGCGTGTGATGCCAGGCCAGACTGTCACCGGTCAGCGTCGAACGTCCCAGGGTGGTCAGGACCGGATGAGGACCGACCTCCCAGAACACCTTCCCCCCCGCCTCACCCACCCTGGCAAGGGCCTGGGTGAACAGGACCGGACGGCGGATCGCCTCCGCCCACACCCGCGGATCAGTGGCCGTGGCAGCGGTATGCCAGTCACCCGTCGCCGTCGAAGCAAACGGAATCCCCGGAGCCTGGAGCCGGGTCGCCGCGACCGCCTCCGCGAACGGCGCCACCGCGCCCTCCATCGCCGCGGAATGGAACGCGTGCGACACCGTCAACCGCTGCGTCCGGAACGACACCCCCGCACAGAACGCGTCCACCACCGTGGCCGGACCACTCACCGTCACACTGCGCGGCGCGTTGAACGCCGCGATCTCCACCCCCGGATACCCCACCAGAGCCTCACGCACCGCATCCGCGTCGATGTGCGCCACCGCCATCGCACCCGCCAACGGACCCTCCTGCGGACCCGCCTCCATCAGACGGCCACGCAACGCCGTCAACCGCAGCAGATCACCC
>NZ_JBITDK010000047.1:0-27323 GCF_044454165.1 Streptomyces sp. NPDC051567
GCCGCCGCGATCTGGCACAACCACAAGACCGGCCAGCCGATCACACGATCCCTCATCGCCTACGACCACTGATCACATCGGAATGACTCGTCTAGGAAAGGGAGAGTTCGCGCACGGTCGCCATGTCGCTGAAGGGCAGGAGTTCCTCGCCGACGATCTGGTGGGGCTCGCTGCCCTTCCCCGCGATCAGGACCGTGTCCTGGGGGCCCGCGGAGCCGAGGGCGAAGGCGATGGCCTCGCGGCGGTCGGTGAAGCGGTGGAACGGCGTGCCGGTCGACGCGAGGCCCGGGGCGATCTGGTCCAGGATGGCCTGCGGGTCCTCGTGGCGGGGGTTGTCCGAGGTCAGAACGCAGAGGTCGGAGTGGGTCCCGGCGATCCGCCCCATGTCGGCGCGCTTGGTGGTGTCCCGGTCGCCGCCGCACCCGAAGACGGTGACGACCCGGCCACGGGCGAAGCCGCGGATGGCGGTCAGGACCTTCTCCAGCGAGTCCGGCGAGTGGGCGTAGTCCACGATCACCGACGTGCCGAGCGGCGTCCGGAAGCGTTCGAACCGCCCCGGGACCGGGGGCATCTGCGCGAGAGCGGCGACCAGCGGACCCAGCTCGTGCCCCAGGACATGGCAGGCCGCCACCGTGGCCAGCGCGTTCGCCACCGAGAACCGGCCCGGCACCGGGACCGTCGCCGGATACGCGCGGCCGTCGTGGTGGAGCGTGAAACGGGTACCGGAGGCGTCCATGTCGAGGCCGGTGGCCCGGTAGTCCGCCGGGGCGTCGAGGGCGTACGTGGTCACCGAGCCCGGCATCATCGTCCGGATTCCGGCCCCCACCGGGTCGTCGGCGTTCACCACCGCCCGCTCGCACAGGCCCTGGAACAGCCGGAGCTTGGCGTCCCGGTAGGACGCCATCGTCCCGTGGTCGTCCAGATGGTCCTGCGTCAGGTTGGTGAAGACCCCGACGTCGATGAAGGTACGGTCCACCCGGTGCGTCAGCAGCGCCATCGACGTGGCCTCCAGCACCACGCTCCCGGCCCCGTGGTCACGCATGTACCCCAGCAGGTACTGGAGGTCCGGCGACTCCGGCGTGGTCAGTACCGACCTCGGCATCGGGATCGGCTCGTCGCCGATCCGGCTGCCCGCCGTACCGATGACCCCCACCTTCGCGCCCTCGGCGATCCGCAGCGCCGACTCGACCATGTACGAGACCGATGTCTTGCCGTTGGTACCCGTGACGGCCACCATGTCCATCTGCCGCCCCGGCTCGCCGAAGTAGCGGGAGGTCACGACCGCCGCCGCCGTGCGGGTGTCCGGCACCCGCACCACGCAGGCACCCGGCGGCCACACCGACGCGGCGACGGCGGGCTCCCGGCCGTCGACGAGCACGGCGGCGGCGCCGCGGGCCAGCGCGGGTGACACGGAGCCCGGCCCGCCCTCCCGGTGGCCGGGCACCGCGATGAACAGCGAGCCGGGCACCACCCGGTCGGTGTCGAAGACCGTCCCCGCGGTGATCGGGGTCCTGGTGGGGTCACCCTGGAGGACGTGGTGCTCCTGTCCGGCCAGCAGGTCGCTCAGCTTCACGATGATCCCTTCGAAGTGGCCCGGCCCGTGGTGCGGCCGTGGCCGGGCGGCAGCCCGACGGCACGCCGGAAACTGCGGTGATGCGGTGACGAGGTGGAGCGGAGGGCGGAGTACGTCCGCGGCGGAAGGGAGCCCGCGCCGGGCGGGGGGAGCGCGAGTGCGGGACCCGGCCCGAGGCCCGGCCGCGAGGGGAGCGCCGGTGGTCCGCTAGCCGTGGCCGTGCAGGGCGACACGGCGCGTCCCGGGCGCCATGGCCTCGGCCCCGGCCGCCGGGCCGGTACCGCCGGCGGCTCCGCACAGCCCGGAGGTGGCCTCGCGGCGCTCCCTCACGGCATGTGTGCGGCTCATGGGCCGAGTGTACGGCCGGTCGGGGCCCCTCCCGCCCACCCCGGCCGCCGCCGGCGCCCCGTACCGGAACCGGCCACACCGCGTACGGTCACCCGGCGGCCCGGCCCCGGGCACCCGGGGCCGGTGCCCGCACCGGTGCGCGGGGACGGCTGGTGCGGAGCGAGGGAAACCGGCTCGTACGAATCCGGCCACCGCAGGGCCTACCGTGGCGGAGGATGTGCCCCCTACGGTCTGCACAGCACAGCACCGTTTTCTGGATCGGGAGGCAGCGTGACACGGGAGATCGACACCGGCGAACTGGTGGCGGCGATGAGGACGGTCGACGAGGTGGGCCGGCTCTTCGCGGAGGCGCTCGCCGTCCACCGGGCCCGCGGCCTCAAACGCTCCGCCGACGACTTCAAGGTGGCGGGCGGCGCCGTCCAGACGCTCCAGGGCGCCGAGGAGATGGCCGAGGGCGCCCGCACGTACCTCACCCAGCTCGCGCTCGTCGTGGGCTTCGCCACCGCCGGATTCGAGGACGTCGCCGCCCGGAAACTGGTACTGGCCCGCAGGGGCTTCATCGGCATGGGCGGCGGCGCCCGGATGGCCCGCCCGCTGCTCGACCCGACCCTCCGGGGGCTCCGGCTCCTGCTCACCCTCGACCTCTTCGAACCCGAGTTCAGGGCGGACGTCGAAGAGGTGCTGCACGCGCCGCGGGCGACCTACCCCGACCCCGCGATGTTCCGGATCAGGCCGTCCGGCGAGGCCGTCCCGGCCGCCAGCCCCGCGTCCTGACACCACCCCGCGTCCCGACACCGCCGGGCCCCGGGAGCCGCCCCGGGCCCGGCGCCGGGCTCAACCGCAGCAGCCGCCCTGGCGCAGGGCGGAGCCCACGGCCGACCAGTACTGCGCACTGCCCAGCCGCGCCGACCGGGCCGCCACCGGGGCGAAGGCCGCGACCAGGTCGGACTGGTACAGCACCCGCCCGCCCCGCACGACGGCACTCGTGCGGACCATCGAGGCGAAGTCGGTGAACGGATCGCCGTCGACGAAGGTGAGATCGGCGATCTTCCCCTCCTCCACCGTGCCGAGATCACGGTCGGCGCCGAAGACCCGCGCCGGCAGCACGGTCGCCGTCCGCAGCGCCTCGGCGGGCGAGAACCCGTGCTGGTGCAACGCCCGTAGTGCCAGGTGCAGGTGGAGCCCGACCGGGACCAGCGGCTGGTCCGTCCCCAGCGCCACGACCCCGCCGCCGTCCAGGACCCGCCGGTAGACACCCACCTCCCGGGCCAGCGTCGCCCGCTGCGCCGCGCTCGGCGGGCGCGCCGCCCGCTCCCGCAACGGCGCCACGTCCCACGGCGGCATCAGCGCACCCACCCGCACGTCCCCGGCGAGCCCGGGATCGTCCCCGACCAGCGGCGCCGCGGTGAACGGCGTGGCGACGAGGTGGAACCCGGTCCGCGCGTAGAGCCCGATCACGTCCTGGTACGCGAAGCCGTTCGCGGTCGTGGCCCGCCCGTACTCCTGCCGCTGCGTGGCCTGCAGATGCGTGGTCAGGTCCTGCCCGGCCGCCACCCCCGGCGTGCACAAGTGGCTCCCGCACGGCACACCCAGCCGGTCGTGGGCGAAGCGGGCCGCCTGCGCCATCATCCAGCCCGGCGCCCGTACGTACGTCTTGACGAAGTCCCACTCCAGCGCCACGCCCCGCCCCAGGGAGCGCTCCAGCCCCTCCGGGGTGCGGTGCGCGCGGCCCATGCTGTACGCCACCCGGCCGCCGTCGAGGAGTTCGCCCGTGGTCAGCAGCCTGGGGCCGGTCATCTCCCCGGAGGCCACCGCCTCGCGCATCCGCGCCTGTTCGTACGCGGAACCGCCCATGCTGACCGCGGTCGTGATGCCGTAGGCGAGTTGCAGCGCGCTCTGCCGGCCGCCGTAGGTGGAGGTGTACGGGTGCACGTGCGCGTCCCACAGGCCGGGCACGACGGTCTGCTCCGAGGCGTCGATCCGGCGGCCCGACCGGGCCGGGCCGCCCGCCCGGTGCGGGGCGACGGAGACCACCCGGCCCCCGCGCACCGTGATGTCCACGTCCTCCCGGACCGGCCCGCCCGTGCCGTCCCACAGCCGTCCGGCGTGCACCACGGCATCGGCGCCCGGCCGTGACCGGTAGCTCAGCGGGACCGGCACCGTACGGGGGCCCTCCGTGACCGCGCCGTCCCCGCTCACGGAGACCGTCCGCAGCAGGCCGTCGCAGAGGTAGAGCAGCCGACGGGAGTCCGCCGACCAGGAAGGGTGGTCGGCGGCCTCCCCGGTCAGCTGCCGGGGCTCGCCGTCCGGGGCGCCGTCGGGCCGTACGGGCAGCAGCCACAGGGCGGACTCGGCGACGTAGGCGAAGTGCCGGCCGTCGGGGGACCAGACGGGCCCGCAGCCGTACCGGTCGGAGATCGAGGTGTGCGGGGCGACGGAGTACAGCCGGTCCGAGCCGTCGTCGGCGCCGACGATCCGGACGAGGTTGTACCCCTCGCGAAAGCGCAGGCTCAGCCGTCCCCGGTCGCAGAAGGCCAGGTACCTGCCGTCCGGCGACCAGCTGGGCGCGCCCGGCAGCCCGCCGCCGCCCATCGCCGTGACCAGCACCCGCTCGGTCCCCCGGACCGGGTCCACGACCAGCAGCCGGCCGGCCAGGTCCAGGCAGGCCAGGCGCCGGCCGTCGGGGGAGGGCGCGGGGAACACCCGGCCCCCCTCCGCCAGCACCTCCTCCGCCCCGGTCGCCAGCTCCCGGCGCCGGACCGCGAAGAGCCCGTCACGGTCGTCCGCGTACAGCAGGGACCGGCCGTCCGCACTCCACCGAGGCCCCTGCGGGTAGTGGGTCGGGGCGGCCCGTACGACCCGGCGCGGCGCGCCGCCGCCGGAGGTGGGGGCGGTCCAGAGCCCGCCGAGCGCGCCGAACGCGACACTGCGGCCGTCCGGTGACAGCGACGGCAGGTGGACACCGCGCACCGGCCGTGGACCGGTCGGCTGCCGGTCGCGGGCCGCGGGCCGCCGCCGGGGCGGCGGCGCGGGCAGGGTCGCCGTGAACGGGACGCGCCGTACGGTCCGGCCCGTGCCGGCGTGCACGGTCCGGAAGCCGCCGTCGACGGTGAGCAGCAGGGAGTCCTCCCCCACCCAGCGCGGCGGCGCGGGCGCGATGTCCCCGGTCACCGGGACGGTGCGGCCGTCCACGACGAGCGTGCAGCCGGCGGCGGGCGCCGGGGTGGTCCGCAGGTACGCGAGCCGGCCGCGCGCGGAGAGCGCCGGGGTCAGTACGGAGCCGCCCGCCTCGGCGGTGTGGACGACCGTGACCGGTCCCGGGCCGGGACGGCCGGGGCCGGGCACCTCCACCGAGGCGATCACCCGGGCGTCGAGGGTGCCCGCCGCCGTCGCCCTGCCGCGGACGAAGACGACCCGGGTGCCGTCGGACGACCAGACCGGGTCGAAGTCCTCCCAGCCGCCCTGTTCCGTCCCGCCCGCTCCTTCCGGCTCCTCTGCTCTCCCTGGTCCCTCCGGTTCCTTCGGTCCCTCTGCTTCCCCTGCTTCCTTCGGTCCCTTCGTCTTCCGCGCCGGGTCCGGGGAGCCGGTCAGCCGGGTCAGCCGGCCGTCGGCCGTGTCCGCCACCCAGATCCGGTACGCGCCGCCCCTCACCGGGTCGCCGTCGCGCTCGGAGCAGAAGGCGAGCCGGGTCCCGTCGGGCGACCAGGCCGGGGCCCGGTCGTCCCAGGGGCCGTGGGTCAGCTGCCGCAGCCGCGAGCCGTCGGCCGCGAGGGTCCAGAGGTGGAAGCCGCCGTCGCGGTAGGCGCACACCGCGAGCCGGGAGCCGTCGGGGGAGTGGACCGGTCGGCACGGTTCCAGGTCCGGCCGGGTCAGGGCGACGGCCTCGCCGCCGTCGTCCGGCACCGCCCACAGGACCCCTTGCACCTCGGCGACGAGCGGGCCGCCGCCGGGCGGCGGCAGTGTCGCGGCCCCGTTGGTCGCCTCGGTCAGACGCAGTCCCGGCGGTCCGGCCGGGGCGCGGGCCGCCGAGGTGCCCGCGTGGGCGGCGCCCGCGCAGACCGTTCCCGCCGTGGCCGCTCCCAGGAACCCCCGGCGGGAGAGGGGCCACGGGCGGTCGGCGGATGTGGTGTCGGCGACTGGGCGCATGGCGGGGCCTCCGGGACGGGGTGACGGCGTCCCGGCCAGCATGGCCGTGCGTGCCGCCGTCCCGGCCCGCCGGTCGCCCGTACGGGTCAAGAACGAACGTTTCGCCCACACCCGGCCGGCCCAGTGGGTCACGCCGGTGTGCCGGGCCTCAGGCGGCGCGGCGCCCGGGGCGCCTGCGGTGCGCGGGGACCGGGCCGGTGAGCGTCGGCGGGGCGTGGCGGCGTCCGGTGCCGGGCACGGGACGCAGGTGTTCCGGCAAGGGTGCCCGCCGGTGCGCGGGCTCGGGGGTGCGCGGGCCGAAGATGTGCTCCTCGTAGCGGCCGAGGGCCAGGACGGCGCAGAGGAGAAGGGGCGGCACCAGGATCACGATGAAGATCACGGCGGTTCCTTCGGCGGAGAGTTCGGTCCTCACGGAGGTTGGGTCCTCGCGCGTCTTCCCCGGATCGACGCGCGTACGTCAGGGGCGGGTGTGTCAGGGGCGGGTGCCCGTGGTGGTGGGCGCCCCCGGTGTCCGCCCGCCGACGCGGGGCCGGGCCGGGAGGCTGCCACTGGATGGCCCGTACGGGTGAACGGGTGAACGGGTGGGGTCGTGCGGTCGGCGCGACCGCACCGTCAGAGCGCGTCCTTGGCCTTCTTCAGCCGGTCGCCCGCCTTCGCCGCCAACTCCTGCGCCTTGCCGCTCATCCGCTCGGCGCCGCCTTCGGCCCGCATGCGCCGGTCGTCCGTCGCGCGGCCCACGGTCTCCTTGAGTCCGCCCTTGACCTGCTTGGCCTTCGCCTTCGCCTTGCTCATGACGAGGGGAGTCCTTTCCGGAGGGGGGAGTTGCTGCATCCTCACCATGCGCCCGCAGGGGAGCGCGTGCAATCGGCCACGGGTCACCCCAGCTCAGCGGGGGTGACCAGCCGTACCGCCGGCCCGCCGCCCGCCCGCCCGGCCACGCCCGCCGACCCGCCCGCCGACCCGCCCGCCGGTCCAGCGGCCGGGCCCCGGGCCGCGCGCCCCCGGGGCCCGGCCGGATCGGACCGGGAGCGGCCCTGGGCCGGTCCGCACCGGCACCACGGGCCTCACCGGCCGGGGGTGTGCCGTGGTTTCCGGCCCATCTCCGCGCCGGACGGCCGGGGCACCAGGCGGAATCGGCAGCGTTTACCGGAGCGGACACCCGTACGGAATCCTCCGCGGCACCGCTCTGCGCGGATCTGCCCCGGATTACCGTGCCGTAACCCGGCACCCGGGGGGCGGCCGGCAAGCCGGATTCCGGCCCGCGTCAGCTCGTCCTGTACGCACCGTCGTCGCACGGCCATCCTTGGCGGCCATGGGCCGGTCCTGGACGATTGCGCTGCCGGTGACCACCCGCCGAATCGACGACGGGTGCCGGTAACCGAAGGGAGTCTCGGTGAACGAGGAAATCGAGCAGGTCGAGGAGATGGAACTTCCCGAGTTCGCACTGATGGTCGACCTCCCCGACTAGGTCCTGTCGTCGAAGTGATGCCGGTAAGGCCCGCGGCGTCCGGTGCCGCGCATCGCAAGGCGGAGGGGCGCCCGTAGTACTGGACGTACGTGGGCGCTCCGACAACACGGCGAGGTGCGGTGCCGGGCGTCGCGGGCCAGGCATCACTTCGACGACAGGACCTGGTACCGACGGCGCATCAGCATTCCGTGCGGCGGGCCGGACCGGCCCGCCGCACGCCCCTGCCCAGAAGTGGAGGAAGGACAGCATGCGCATCGAGCCGGACGCACAGGAAGCCGTCGACGACCGGAACGAGCTCCTCCACCGCATGCGCCGCGTGCTCGACCGGGCGGACCTGAGGCCCCCGCCGGGCAACGGCCTCCACCACCCGGCCGCCGTGGAGGCGGTCCACACGGTCCAGCGCGAACTGCGCTCCGGCCCGCTGCGCCCCGACCGCCACCGGACCCTCGCCGCGACGCTCGCGGAGGTGCCGCAGCCGGTCTTCGGACCGGCCGCCCCGCACGGCCACCTCGGCCGCAGCGTGGCCCGCGCCCTGCGCTCGCTCCCCGCCCGCGAGAGCCCGGCCGGCCGGCCGGTCACCGTGGAGGCCGCCCACTGGCTCGCGCCCGAGCGGGAGGTGCTGGCGGAGGCCGTCGGCCTGCTGGGCCGGGTCTGGCCCGCGAGCGCCGCCGAGATCCGGGAGACGGTCGTCGAGGTCGCCCTGCTGGACGGCGCCGCGATCGACGGGTTCACGGACTTCACCGTCCACGGCGCCGTCCTCGTCAACCGCAGGCGCCTGACGACGGGTGCCGACGGACTCCCGGCGCCCGTCCGGTGTGCCGAGGCCCTGGTGCACGAGGGCGCGCACACCCGCTGCAACGCCGCCGCCTCGGCCGACCCCTTCCTGCTGCCCGGCCCGAACGGCCCGAACGGCCCGAACGGCCCGAACGGCCCGGACACCCCGGCCGGTACGGCCGGACCGGCCACGGCCCGCCGGGGCGAACTGCTGGTCGCCACCCCGCTGCGGGCCGACCCCCGGCCGCTGTCCGGACTCTTCCAGCAGACCGTGGTCCTCGCGCGCAGCGTGCTCCTCTACCGGCGGCTCGACGGCACGCACCCGGCCGTCGACGCCCGCCACCGGCGCCTGGTGACCTCGGCCCACCAGGCCGTGACCACCTTGACCACCCACGCCGACGCCCTGACCGCGCGCGGCCACCGGGTGCTCGCCCAGTGCGCCACCGTCCTCGGGGGCGCCGCGTGACCTCATGGACACCTCAGGTGTTCACCCCGTACCCGGACCACCCCGGCGTGCTCATGGCCCGGGTCGCCGCCCGCTCCACCGCCTTCGCGGGGACCAGCGCGGCGGGCGGGGCCCCGGTGATCGTGGGCAGCGCGGCCGGACACGACCGGGGCCAGGTCACCACCGGCGCGCGCGGGGAACTCCTGGAACGGCTGGGGAACGTGATGGCGGGCCGGGAGGCCGAGAGCGCCTCCGAGGCCGTCGGAACCCTCGGTGAACTGCGCGCCCGGGGGCTCCCCACCCTCGACCCCGCACCCGCACTGCCCGGACCCGGAGCCGGGCCTGGAGCCGAGGTCCGCCCCGATGCCCGCAGGCTCTGGGTGCGCGGCCGGACCGTCCAGGGCTCCGAGGTGTTCGTCCCGGCCGGAGCGGCCTTCCTCCACCACCGCCCCCCGCCCGGCTGCGACCCCGTGCCGTCCGCCGGCTCCACCGGCGTCGCCGCCCACCCCGACCTCGCGCGGGCCGCGCGCCACGCGGCCTGGGAGGTGCTCGAACGGGACCTCGTACGGCGCAGCTGGTACGGGCTCGCGGACCGGGGCCCACAGCTGATCGCGGACGCGGAACTGCCGCCGCCGCTGGCCGCGCTGGTCCGCGACGAGGAGCTGGCCGCCACCGCGTTCGCCGTCCCCGCCCCGGCCGGGACCGCCTGCGCCGTCGTCTGCCTGCACCGGCCGGACGGCACGGGCCAGGCGTTCGGCGCCCGCTGCGGACCGGCGGACACCGTCCCCGCCCTGGTGGAGAAGGCGGCCTACGAGGCGCTCATGGTGCGGTGGAGCATGGGGACGCGGGTCGCCCGCACCACCTGGGACCAGTGGCGGGGCTCCGGCCCGCCCGCCACCGCCGTCCAGCACGCCCTCTGGGCCCACCACGTGCAGGACAGCCTCACGCTGTGGGACGTACGGCCCCCCGCGCCCGAGACCCCCGCCGGCGCGGGCGACGGCCGCCGCCGCGGCGCCGTCCCCGTACGCACCGACCCGCTGCGCGTCCTGGCCGAACACACCGGCCGGGACGTGGTCCTCGTCGAGACCACCGCGGCGGCCGTCCGCGAGGCCGGGGTCCGGGTGGTCCGCGTCCTCGCCCCGGGAGCCCTGCCACTGCCGCCCGCCGCCGCCCCCGGCCACCCGCACCCCTTCGGATAGGAGCCGAACACCATGAGCACCGACCGCCCGGACCACGGGCCCGGCTACGCCACCGAGTTCGCCGAGGACTACGACCGCTGGTTCGGGAAGCCGGTCGTCAGCGGCCCGACGATCGACGCCCTCGCCTCCCTCGCGGGCGAAGGCCCCGTACTCGAACTCGGCATCGGCACCGGCCGGATCGCCGTGCCGCTGCGCGGACGCGGCATCGACGTCCACGGCGTCGACGGCTCCGAGGCGATGGTCCGGCGCCTGCACGCCAAACCCGGGGGAGCGGACATCCCCGTGACGATGGGCGACTTCGCGGACGTCCCGGTCACCGGGAGCTTCAGTCTGGTCTTCCTCGCGGGCGGCACCTTCTTCGAGCTGCCGGACCAGGCGAGCCAGGTCCGCTGCTTCACCAACGTGGCCGAACGCCTCGCGCCCGGCGGCGTCTTCGTCTTCGACGCCCACGTGCCCGAGGCCCTCGTGGCCGCGACGGCGGGCGGCCCGGAAGTCGTCAAGGAGGGCGGCGACCACCTCGTCCTGTGCTACCGGCGGTTCGACCCCTCGGCCCAGCGCTACCGCTCGCACTACATCATCCACGAGGACGGCCGGACCCGGCACATGCACGTCGAGTTCCGCTACGCGGGCTGCGGCGAACTCGACCTGATGGCGGACCGGGCCGGGCTGCGGCTCAAGGAACGCTGGGGCAGCTGGGCGGGAGCGCCCTTCGCCCGCGACAGCGCCTACCACGTCTCCGTCTACGAACGCCGCTGACCGCCCGCCACCGAGGGAGCGCCGCATGCCCCAGCGCCAGAGCCGTGCACCCCACGCGGACCAGGACCAGGACCAGGACCGGTGCCAGGACCCGGACCCGGAACCGGACCGCCGCGAAGGCCCGGACCAGGGCCAGGACCGGAGCCACGGCCGCGGCCGGGCCGACGGCCCCGCGTCCTTCCCCTTCCCCCACCGGGACGGGCTCGGCCCCGTCCCCGAGTTCGCCGAGCTGCGCCGTGACGACCCCGTCGTCCGGGTGCGGCTGCCCAGCGGCGACAGCGCGTGGCTCGTCACCCGGCACGCGGACGTCCGCCGGGTCCTGGCCGACCCCCGCTTCAGCCGCTCCCGGGCCACCCGTGGCGACGGCCCCCGGATCAACCGCACGACGACGCTGCCCGACTCGATCCTCGCCGCCGACCCGCCCGAACACTCCCGCCTGCGCAGGCTCGTCGCGCCCGCGCTCACCGTACGGCGGGCCGAGGCGATGCGACGTGACATCGCGCTGCTCACCGACGACCTGCTGACCCGCCTGGAAGGCCAGGAACGCCCCGCCGACCTGGTCCGGCACTTCACCCGGCCCCTGCCCCTCACCGTCATCTGCGACCTGCTGGGCACCCCCCGGGTGGACGGGGAACTGCTCGACGGCTGGAACGACGCGCTCCGCAGCCTCACCGCGGTGCCGGACGCCGAGGTGATGACGGCCGTGGACGAGATGACCGCCTACCTCGTCCGTCTCGTCGCCGCCAAACGCGCCCACCCCGCGGACGACATGCTCAGCGTCCTCGTCGCGGCCCGCGACCAGGACGACCGGCTGAGCGAGGACGAACTCATCTCGTTCTGCCTCGTCCTGCTCGCCGGAGGCTACGGAACCACCTCGAACCGGCTGGCCGGCCTGGTCCACCTCCTGCTGGAACAGCCCTCGCGCTACGGGCAGCTGAGCCGGGACCCCGGCCTGATCCCCGGCGCCGTCGAGGAACTCCTGCGGTACATGCAGGCCACGGTGGGCGCCAACATGCGGGTGGCCACCGAGGACGTGGTCCTGAGCGGGGTCACCGTCCCGAAGGGCGACGCGGTGCTCGCGCTCACCGCGTCGGCCAACCACGACGAGGACGTCTACCCCGAACCCGGCCTCCTCGACCTCACCCGGGCCGTACCCGGCCACCTCGCCTTCGGGCACGGCGCCCACTTCTGCGTCGGGGCCCAGCTGGCCCGGGTCCAGCTCCAGGAGGCCCTGGCCGGTCTCGTCCGGCGGATGCCGCGGCTCCACGCGGCGGGGACGCCCCGGTGGGCGGCCGGCCAGGTCACCAGGGCCCCGCGCGACCTGCCCGTGGGGTGGTGAGCGCGGACGCCCCGGCGCACCGGCCCCGGACCCGCCGCCCGGCCGTGCGCGGGCCGTGTGCGCCGCCCCCCGGCAGACTCCCCGCCCGCCCCGCTCACGGGTGGCGTTCGAGGTAGATGCTGGTGAAGACGGCCACCTTGGCGCGCAGCACCCAGGGGTCGAAGGGTTTGCCGATGTAGTCGACGGCGCCCGCCGCGTACCCCCGGGCGGAGTGCTCCGGGTCCGCCCCCATCGCCGTCAGGAAGATGATCGGCACGTCACGGGTACGGGGCCGGCGCTTGATGTGCGCGGCGGTCTCGTACCCGTCCATGTCGGGCATCTGCACGTCCATGATGATGACGGCGAAGTCGTCGTGGTCCAGGAGCGCCTTGAGCGCCTCCCGCCCGGAGGAGACCGCGACGAGTTCCTGGTCCAGCGACGACAGCACCGCGGTCATGGCCAGCAGGTTGTCGGCCAGGTCGTCCACGACGAGGACCCGGGGCATGCCCCGCTCCCGCCGGGCCGCCGCCCCGGGCAGGACGGCGGCCCGTTCCGCCCGGTCCGCCCGCTCTCCCCGCTCGACCGTCTCCAGCTGGCGTTCGAGCAGTGCGCACCGTTGCTCCGCGTCGTCACGCCGTTCGCGCGCGGCGAGCAGCTCCGCGGAGAATCGGGCGACGTCCCCCCGCAGGCTGTCGCGTTCGCGCAACAGCTCCGAGACGTCCGGGCGGGCCGCCGCGAGCAGGTCCGCCCGCGCCCGCTCCGCGTTCCAGGCGGCCTCCAGCTCACCGAGGCGCACTTCGAGACCGGCGATGCGGTGCTGACGGTCCAGCAGGGCGTCGCCCAGCAGGTCCCCGCGCACGGTGGAACGCCGCGAGACCCGGTCGGCATCGGCGAGCTGCTGCTCCAGCACCTCGACGGCGTGTTTGGGCGCGCCGCCCGTGGCGAGCGCCGCGCGGTGCAGACCCCGTACGAGCTCCATGGCCTCGGCGGTGGCGGCCGTACCGCGGTGCTCGGCGAGGTCGGTGAAGAGGTCCGTCACCACCTCCCACGGCGGCAGGCGCGTGCCGCTCAGGTAGCGGGAGAAGGTCCCGGGGTCGCGCATCCGCCGGGCCGAGTACCTCCGTACCGACACCTCCAGCCCGTCGAACAGCTCCCGTAACGCCTGCGCCAGGGCCCGCGACTCCCGGGTCAGATCCGGTGCGAGCGGCCTGAGTTCACCCATGCCCGCCTCCCGTGCCCGTGCCGGCCGCCGGGTTCCCGCCGGGACCCGGGTCCGGGGCGGGGCCGGGGGCGATCAGCCGGTCGAAGAACGGCACGCCGAGCCCGGCGGCGGCCAGGCCGCACAGCACACCGCGGGCGGTCCCCTCTCCCGCCAGCGTGGTCAGCACGCCCGCTCCCGCCCCGGCCAGGGTGGCGAGCAGGAACACCAGGGTCGCGCGGAGCGACAGCAAGGAACGGTCCGTCCCCTCGTTGTCCATCCCATCCTCCTCCATCCGTCCGGCCCTCCGCCGGGCCGCCCCGCCGGACGGCGGGACCCGGCCGCGAAGGGCGACCCACAGGATGGAACGCCGGGGGCCCGTTGCGCTCGCCAACCCGAAGACCGGCAACGTTGACACGCGTTGCGGACCGGCCCGGCGCCCGCGCAACACTCCCGAGGGCCCCTCCCCGGCCGGTTCCCCGGCGGCCGTCACCCCCGCGGGAGGCGCGTCAGGGGCATCCAGTCGCGGGACTCCCGCCGGATCAGCTCCTCGCAGTGGACGCGCAGCGGGCGGGGCCACCGGTCCCGCCAGGCCTGCCAGGCCCGGATGTGCAAGGTCATCAGGAGGAGCGCGGCGAGCGCGGCGCTGCCCAGCGCCGCCGCCAGCAAGCCGACCACCTTCTCGGTCGTCGAGTCGGGGCCGACACCGGGCCGGCCGAAGACCAACGGGGCCGTCAGCAGCCAGGAGTTGAGCGTGACCCACGCCGTGGCGATCACCCCCGCCGCCGACGGAACGCGCTCGGCGCGGTCGTCGCGCCGGGTGCGGTAGGCCGGCAGACAGTCGTGCAGCCGCTCCGCGTGGGCCGCGCAGGCGGCCTTGAAGGCGGGGTGGTCGACCAGCGACTTCACCGTGACGGGCCGCCCGGCGGACCACGCACCGCAGGCGAACCGCCACGCGACCAGGGTCAGGGGGTGCTCCGGAGGCACCGCGCCCTCCCCGCCGGACCGTACGAGCCCCTCGTCCGGGTCGAGCCGCACCAGCCCTGCCGCCACCAGCGACCGCAGGGCCGTCTCCGCGGCGTCGGCCTCCCGCACCCAGGTCCTCGCCCAGGCGCCGCGCCGCGCGTATCCGGGCCCGGTCAGCCACGCCGCGTGATAGACGTCCAGCGCGCCCGACGCGATCAGCCGCTCCGCCGCCCGCAGACCGGTCCGGCGGCTCCACAGGGCCACCCCGCCGACCCCCAGGTTCACGACCACCAGGACCACACCCGTGCTCAGCACGAGCCACACCACACCATCCATACGGACAGGATCGGAGCAGCCCCCCGGTCCTGACCAGACTCCGTCACCACGTCCGGGCGACCCGGCGTCCGGGCGGACTGCGGCAGGGCACCCCGGCCGAGGGCGGTCAGCGGCTCGGCAGGCCGGTGGCGGCGCGGTTCCACGGGGAGCGGGTGGCGCCGAAGCCGCTCTCGTGCGTCCAGACGTGGGCGCAGCCCGGGCACTGGAGATGGAGCAGGCTCCCGCTGTGGGAGAGCAGGTAACGCCAGTGCTCCGGGCACGTACGCCGCTGCGCGCACGGCGCGCACCCGGCGGCGTCGTCACAGTTCCCGCAGGCCACCCAGGCACGGCGCCCGGGGTCGGCCTGCGGGTCAAGCGGCAGCACGGCCGCCCCCGGGGAGCACACCGGCCGCGACCAGGTCGTCGTACAGGCGCTGCTGCGCCTCGTCGAGACCGGAGTACAGCAGGCCGTACGCGGCCTCCTCGCCGCGCAGCACCTCGACCGGGTCCCAGTCCTGGCCGAGGGCGGCCATCACCTGGGCGCGCCGGAGCACCTCGTGGGTGGTGAGGTCGACGGTGAAACCGGCCAGGGCGCGGTCGGCGGGGGGCGTGGGGTGGTGCGAGGTCATACAGGCAAACTTAGGTAAGCCTTCCCTTTCAGGTCAAGGAGGGGTGTGCGGTGTCACAGCGGGCCGGGCCGACGCGGCCCGGCCCGGCGCGGCGCACGGCCGGAGCCGGTCTCAGGCGGCCGTGGCTCCCGGGCCGCCGGACGGTCGCCGACCCGGCCGGCGGCCCGGTCCGGCGGGGCCGATTCCCTTACGGGGTACGGCAATTGCGGTGACGATGATTCCTTCCCTCACGCGCCAGCCGCCGGTGAAAGCGGACAGCTGAATGCCGTCCACGAACGGGCCCGGCGCCAGCAGTGCGGCGGTGAAGGTCCCGGACTCCGGGTGGACGGTGACCGTGGCTGCCAGAAAATCCAGCACCCTTCCCGTCAGGGGGTGCCAGGCCTTGAAGACGCTTTCCTTGGCGCTGAAGAACAGCCGGTCCCAGCAGATGTCCGACCGGTGGGCGTTCAGCCGGGCGATTTGATCACGTTCCTCGGCATGGGTCACCTTTTTGAGAATGCGCACGTTGGGTAGCGGACTATTCGGTTCCGCATCCACTCCGATGGTGGCCAGATCGGCCGAGCGGGCCACGGCGGCGGCCCGATATCCGGTGCAGTGGGTCATGCTGCCGACGATCCCGGCGGGCCACCGGGGGGCGCCGTGCATCCCGGGGAGTATGGGCGTGGGGGCGATTCCCAGCCGCCCCAGTGCCTGCCTCGCGCAGACCCTCACGGTCGTGAACTCGCGGCGCCTCTTGTCCACCGCCCGGGCGACCACCGCCGCCTCCACCGGGAACATCGAGCTGGTCGGGGCGTCGCCGAGAGCCTCGACCGTCTTCACCCGCACCGGCAGCAAGTCCCCTATCACGCGGGCCCCCCTCGCTGATCGTGTCAGCCATTGATCGGCTCATGCGGACCGTACAGCACGATAAGCGGCCGAAAAAACACCCTTAATCCGGAAGAGGAACATCCTATTCCGGATTAAGGGGAGATGGATGTGCGTTGCCTTCCTGCCACCTTGGCCTGTACTTGACTCTGGCGAGAAAGTTTCTTTACTCTGCGGGTGATCATCACGTCGACAAACGTGCAGGCAAAAAGGGAGACCCATGTACGACGTTATCGTTGTCGGTGCGCGATGTTCCGGATCGCCGGTAGCCATGCTGCTGGCCCGCCAGGGACACCGTGTGCTGATGGTCGACCGGGCCTCGTTTCCCAGTGACGCCGTCTCGACACACTACATTCACCAGGCCGGCCTTTCGCGCCTCAAGGACTGGGGTCTGCTCGACGAGGTCATCGCCGCGAAAACCCCGGCCATCCGGAAAATGAACTTCTCCTACCGGGGAATTCACCTGAACGGATTCGCCGACCCCATAGACGGGATCGACGCGGTGTACTGCCCGCGCCGGACCGTGCTCGATGAAATTCTCGTGAACGCGGCCCGTCGTGCCGGCGTCGAGGTCATCGAGGGCTTCACCGTCTCCGGACTGGTGACCTCCGACGGTCAGGTCACCGGCATCCGGGGCCGCGAAGGCGACGGCCCGGAGCGGGAGTTCCGCTCGACCATCGTCGTCGGCGCGGACGGATTCCACTCGACGGTCGCCAAGGCCGTGGGCGCCGAGCTGTACAACGTCCGCCCCGCCTCGGGGTTCATCTACTACTCGTACTTCAGCGGCGTCGACTTCGGACTCCACCACAAGACCGGATTCAACGAGCGCTGGATCGGTACCTGGCCGACCAACGGCGACGTCACCATGCTCGCCACGATCTGCACCCGCCGGCAGCTCAAGGAATTCCGCCAGGACGTGGACAACAAGTTCCAGGCGGCGTTCGACGACGTCGCGCCGGAGCTGGGCGAGCAGCTGCGCGACCAGGGCCGGCGCGAGGAGCCGTTCCGTCCGATGCGCTACCCGGACAACTACTACCGTCGCGCCTACGGGCCCGGCTGGGCGCTGGTGGGCGACGCCGGATACCACAAGGACCCGTTCACGGGCTGGGGCATCACGGACTCGTTCCTGCACGGTGAGATGCTCGCCGCGCGCATCCACGAGGGCCTGTCCGGTGAGCGGATCATGGAGGACGCGCTCGCCGAGTACAACAAGGTGCGCGACGAGGAGAGCGCGGGAGTCTACGACTTCACCACGACCCTCGCCGAGCTCACCCCGCTGCCGCCGTTCTTCGAGACCGTGATGAGCGCCCTCAGCACCGACCAGGGGTGGACCGACAAGATGCTCGGCCTGATCGCCGGCGGCGTCGAGGACCACGAGATCTACTCCCCGGAGAACCTGAAGCGTCTCTACGACGACGCGGGTGTGCCCGAGGACAAGCGCCTCTACGAACCGTCCTGACCCGACACACCGACAGTCGTCCGGCCGCCTCGCCCCGAGGCGAGGCGACCGGACGGCTCACTCACGGCTGACGACAGCCGTCGCAACCGAGCCGACGTGGTGGTCCGCGACCGCCAGCTCGATGTATCTCACCCCGGGGGAGCCACCGTAATGACGCGCGCGTCCAGCATGTTCGACCTCATCGGCGAGCAAGACGAGGAACGGCCGTACTTCGAGACCGGCGGGGTCGGCAGGTCGCACGAGTTCTACACCGGCGAGGAGCAGTACCGCCGGGAGATGTCCCGCATCTTCGGCCGCCGCTGGCTGCCGGTCGACCACGTCTCCCGGCTGAAGGAGAAGGGCGCCTACACCACGCTCAACATCGGTACCGGCTCGGTGCTGCTGATGCACGGCGACGAGGGCATCCAGGCGTACCACAACTACTGCCGGCACCGCGGTTACAAGCTGGTGGAGGAGGCGACGGGCAAGCGGCAGAGCATCGTCTGCCTCTACCACTGCTGGGTGTACGACCGCAACGGCAAGCTCAAGAGCTTCAACGGCACGTACTTCGACAACTTCTTCGAGAAGGAGAAGAACGGCCTGGTGCCCGTCCGGACCGAGATCCGGTTCGGCATCGTCTTCATCGCCTTCTCCGACGACGCCCCCGACCTCGACGCCTCCCTCGGCAAGTTCGGCGAGTTCGCGCGCGTCTACGAGCTGGCCGAACTGGAGTGCGTACAGGCGAAGGACTACCCGGTCGCCTCGAACTGGAAGCTCGTCGCCCACAACGTCAACGAGAGCCTGCACTTCCCCACGGCCCACAAGGACCTGCACCGGATCACCGACTTCGACGACGCGGGCACGTACGACCTCGAAGGCGACATCATCGGGGCCTGGCAGTCGCTGCGCGCCGGCTACAACTCGGTCTCCATGACCGGGCACAGCCGCAGGACGCCGATGCCGAAGGTCCCCGAGGGCGACAAGAACAAGATCAACTGGATCACGATCCTGCCGAACCTGCTCTTCGGGTTCACCGCCGACTACGTGATGATGCAGTGGGTCTGGCCCGAGAGCCCCGGCACCTGCTTCGTCCGCCACTTCTGGCTGTTCCACCCGGACGAGACCGCCGAGAGCGACTTCTCCCACGAGGCCGTGTTCGCCCTGTGGGACAAGGCGAACTACGAGGACTGGGAGCTCTGCGAGCGCACCCACCGCGGCCTGTCCAACCCCATGTGGGCCCCCGGACAGCTCTCCCTCGACGAAGAGGTCGTCTCCCAGATCGACTCCTGGGTCGCCCAGGAGACCGCCGGGAACGACGGGAGCGCCGACGCCCCCGCCATCGGCTCCGGCTGCACCGCCGACGCCGACTCCGACTGCACCGCCGCGCCGGTCACGTCCGCCCGGACCGAGGGATGAGCATGTCCACGAACTGCTACCTCATCGGCGGGACCCGGGTCCTCGTCCAGTGCGCGGCCAAGCTGGCCGACGCGGGCGTACGCATCGAGGGAATCCTCAGCGACGACGCGGCCGTCGTCGCCTGGGCCGGCGAACGCGGCATCCCGGTGCTCGACCCCCGGGGCGACCTGGTGGCCCTGCTCTCCGGGCACCCGTTCGACTACCTGTTCAGCATCGTCAACTTCCGCATCCTGCCCGGCGAGGTACTGGCCCTGCCCGCCGTCGCGGCGGTCAACTTCCACGACGGCCCGCTGCCCCGCTACTCCGGCAGCAACGTCGCGGCCTGGGCCCTGTTCGAGGGCGCCCGCCGCCACGCGGCGACCTGGCACCTGATGACGGAGGCCGTGGACGCCGGCAACGTCCTGCTGGAGCGCTGGTTCCCCGTCCGCGCCCACTCCACGGCACTGTCCCTGACCTACGAGACGGCCGAGGTGGGCATCGAGCTGTTCGACGGCCTCCTCCCGCACCTCGTGGCGGGAACCCTTCCCGACCCCGTCGACACCGGGGACCGCGAACGGCGCTTCTACCGCAGGTCCGACCGGATGGCCTCGGGCGGCATCGTCCACGCGGGCACCTCGGCGGCCGAGGCGGAACGGATCTCCAAGGCCCTCGACTACGGATCGTTCCCCAACCCCCTGGGCGTACCGGCCCTCGTCACCGAACTGGGCGCCGTCTTCACCCAGCAGGTCAGGGTGGTCCCCCGGGAGAACCGCCGCCCCGGCACGACCGTCGTGTCGGTGACCGACTCGGCCCTGACGCTCTCCGCCCCCGACGCCGACCTGATGCTGAGCGACTTCACCGCCGTCGACGGCTCCACCCTGAGCGGCCACGCCGCCGCACAGCGCCTCGGCATCACCAAGGGCGCGGCCCTGCCCCCGGTGTCCGAGGAACGGCTGGCCGCCATCGCCGCCGCCCAGACCCCGCTGCGCGCGCACGAGCCCTGGTGGCGGGAACGGCTCGGCGACCTGCGCCCCGCACCGCTCCAGGCCGACGACTTCAGCGCCGCCTCCGCGCACTACGGGCGGTACGCACTCGCGTTCATCCCCGGCTCGCACACCGAGACGACCAGCCTCGTCGGGGCGTTCCTGGCGGTACTCGCCGAACGCATGGGCGAGCAGACGTTCGACTTCGCGTGGTCGACCTCGGCCGCGCGCGCACGGGCCGAGGAGACCCACGGCCTCACCGCCTCCCGGGTCCCGGTCCGGTTCGACGCCGCCGACACCCGCGCGCTCCCCGTGAAGCTGGCCGAGGCGACCGCGAAGCACGGCTACACCACCGACCTCGAAGTACGCCTCGGGTCCGCCCTGCGGACCCCGGGCTCCGACACCTTCACCCGGATCATGGTCCTGCAACGGGGCGGCGACGACGAGGAGGCGTCCGTCGAGCCGGACACCGAGATCGCCCTGCTCTGCCTCGCGGACGGGCCCCCCACGATCTTCATCCGCGAAACCGCCATGGGCGAGGACGAAGCACTGGACTTCACCGAGCGGGTCGAGGACGTCGCCCTCGGCGTCCTCCTGCTCGGCGAGGACACCCCCGCCCCCGCCACGGCCCCCGTCGCGACCGGGGCCGCCGCCGCAGACCCCACGCACGGGACCGACCCCGCCGACGGGACCGACCCCGCGGCGCGGCGCCCGGCCGGCCCCACCGTCCTGGACCTGGTCGCGGCCGCCACGGCCGCCCGGCCCGACGCCACGGCCGTCCGCAGCGGGGACCACCACCTCAGCTACACCGACCTGGACTCCTGGTCGGCCGCCATCGCCGCCCGCCTGTACGAGCAGGGCGTCGAAGCAGGATCGGTCGTCGGCGTCCTGCTCGGCCGCGGCCCGCAGCTGATCCCCGCCATGCTCGGCATCCTGCGCACCGGCGCCGCGTTCCTGCCCCTGGACCCGGACTACCCCGTGGAACGGCTGAGCCGTTACGTGGACGTCTCCCGCTGCGAACTGATCCTGACCGACGCGCGGACCCACCCGCTGGGCACCTCGCTGGGCGAAACCCTGCGGGTGCCCGAGCCGGACGGCTCGGCCCTGGCGGTGCCGCCCCTCGTCGGCGGCGACGACCTGGCGTACGTCCTGTTCACGAGCGGTTCGACCGGCGACCCCAAGGGCGTGGAGGTCGAACACGGCGCCCTGGAGAACTTCCTCACCGGTGTCGGCGACCGGCTGGGCTCGTCCGCCACGGACGTGATGCTCGCCCACACCACGACCGCCTTCGACATCTCCCTGCTGGAACTGCTGCTGCCGCTGACGGTCGGCGCCACCGTCGTCCTGGCCTCCCGCGCGGTGGCCCGCGACCCCCACCGGCTCGCCGAACTCATCGGCGAGGTGAACGTCGCACAGGCGACACCGAGCATGTGGCGGCTGCTGCTGGGCACCGGCTGGACCCCGCACCCGGAACTCACCGTCCTGTCGGGCGGCGAGGCCCTGCCCCCGGCCACCGCCGAGCCGCTGCACACCTCCTCCCGCGCGCTGTGGAACCTGTACGGGCCCACCGAGGCGACCATCTGGGCCTCCTGCCACCGCGTCGAATCCGTCGGCACCTACCTGCCGCTCGGCGACCCGCTCGCGCGGATGAGCCTGCACATCCTCGACGCGGAACTCACGGAACGCCCCGACGGCACCCCGGGCGACCTCTACCTCTCCGGCGCCGGGCTCGCCCGGGGCTACACCCACCGCCCGGACCTCACGGCCGACGCCTTCCGCGTCCACCCCGTCACCGGCGTCCGGCTGTACCGGACGGGCGACGAGGCCCGCCGGCACCCCGACGGCGGGATCGAGTGGCTGGGCCGTGCCGACGCGCAGGTCAAGATCCGCGGCAACCGCATCGAACCCGCCGAGATCGAGCGGGTGCTCGAAACGTACGAGGGCGTCAGCGCCGCGGTGGTCGTCGCCGCCCCGTTCGAGGGGCGCGGCGAGCCGCGTCTGACCGCCTACCTGGTCGTGGACGGCACCCCCGCCAAGTCCGACCTGGACGAGTTCGTCGCCAGGACCCTGCCCGACTACATGGTGCCCGGCGCCTACGTGCGCCTGAACGCGATGCCGCTGACCGACAACGGCAAGACCGCGCGGGCCCGGCTGCCCCGGCCGACGCGCGACAACATCATCCGCTCGACCGCCGCGCCCGCGGCCCCGCGCCCGGAACGCGCCGCGCCCGTGACACGGGAAGCCCTGGTGGACACGGTCGCACGCGTCTTCGCCTCCGCCGTCGGGCAGGAGGTCTTCGAGGCCGGCGACAGCTTCTTCGACCTCGGCGGCGACTCCGCCAACGTCGTGCTCGCCGCGACCGCGCTCGGCCGTGAACTCGGCACCGAGGTGAGCCCGTCGTCCATCTTCGCCACCGGCACACCGGCCAAGCTCGCCCGGCTGCTCCAGGCGGAAGGCGTGGTGCCCGAGGCCGAGGCGGAGCCGCAGGCCGAGCCGCCCCGCGCGGTGGAACGCGCGGCGGAGCCCACCGAGGCCCCGCTCCCCACGGACGCGACCGTCACCTCCACGTCTGTTACCTCCGCAGCCGTCGCGGACGTGACCGTCACCTCCGCGACGGCCCTGGCCCCGGCCCCGGCCACTACTGTGACGCCCGCAGCCGAACCGGTCCGGTCCCCGAGCCCGTCCCGCAGGAGCGACGACGCCATCGCCGTGATCGGCATGGCCTGCCGCTTCCCCGGCGCCGCCACCCCCGACGAGTTCTGGGCCAACCTCGCGGCCGGCGTCACCAGCGTCGGCGCGGCTCCGGCCGGACACCGGGGCTGGGACCACCTGTGGTCCGGCATCGACGAGGTGGACATGGGATGGGTGGACGGCGTCGAGCACTTCGACGCCGCCCGCTTCGGCCTTTCGGACCGGGAGGCCCGCCGCCTCGACCCGCTCCAGCGGATTCTGCTCAGCGTCACCGACGAGGCACTCGAAGGCAGCGGCCACGACCGCACCTCCCTCGGCGCGAACACCGGAGTCTTCGTCGGCACCATCGCCAGCGACTTCCCCGGACTGATCGCCGGCAGCGTCGGCCACAGCGACCCGCACACCGCCACCGGCAGCGCCATCTCCATGGTCGCCAACCGGCTGTCCCACGTCTTCGACTGGTCGGGCCCGAGCTTCGCCGTCGACACCGCCTGCTCCTCCTCGCTGGTCGCGCTGCACCAGGCCGCGATGCACCTGCGGGCGGGAGACGTGGACGCCGCCGTCGTCGGCGCCGCGAACCTGGTGCTGACCCCGGACAAGACCCTCTCCTTCACCCGCAACGGCATGCTCTCCCCGCAAGGGGTCTGCCGGGCCTTCGACGAGGGCGCCGACGGCTACGTACGCGGTGAGGGCTGTGGTGTCCTGATCCTCAAGCGGCTCTCCGACGCCGAGCGCGACGGGGACCCCGTCCTGGCCGTGGTGCGCGGCACCGCCGTCAACCACACCGGCGCGAGCGCCGGCTTCCTGACCGCGCCCAGCAGGACCGCCCAGGAGGCGGTCATCCGCAAGGCACTGGCCACGGCCGGTGTCCCCGAGGGCGGTCTCGGCTACATCGAGGCGCACGGGACCGGCACCCAGCTCGGTGACCTCATCGAGCTGGAAGCACTGCAGGCCGCGCTGGGCGGCACGGCCGCCGGTGAGGTGACCGTCGGATCGGTCAAGACGAACATCGGCCACCTGGAGCCCGCGGCCGGGATCGCCGGACTGATCAAGACGATCCTGGCACTCCAGGCCCGGCACATCCCGCCCTCCCTCAACCTCACCACCCTCAACAAGTCCTTCCGCTTCGAGACCTCGCCCCTGCGGGTCGCCGACCGGCTCCTCCCGTGGTCGGGACCGCTGGTCGCGGGCGTCAGCAGCTTCGGCTTCGGCGGCGCGAACGCGCACGTCGTGGTCGAGGCGGCGGCCCCGGCCCCCGCCGGGACGGCCACCGGGCCCAGCCTGCTCACCCTCACCGCGGGCTCGGGCGAGTCGCTGCGCACCCTGGCGGCCCGGCTCGTCCGGCTGCTCCGTTCCCCGCACTGCCCGCCGCTGGGCGCACTGGGCGTGGCGAGCCGACGGCGCCCGGCGCAGGCGCACCGGCTCGCCTGCGTGGTCGACACGGTGGAACAGCTCGACGACAAGCTGAGCCTGTTCCTGGCGGGAGTGACGGACACGCGTTCGCTGTACGTCGGCGTCACCGACGGGACGAGCGGGACGACCCTGTCCCCCCTCGGCGACGCGGCCGGCCGCGACGTCCTCGACGAGGCCGCCCGCCGGTTCGCGGCGGGCCAGGACCTCGCACCGGAACACCGGAGCGCGGGGGTGCGTTTCCCCACCGCCCCGCACGACGAGAAGTACCTGTGGCTGGAGCCCGCGCAGACGGAGCCCCTGCCCCAGACCGTCACCCCGGCCACCGCCCAGGCCCTTGCCCAGGCCCCTATCCCGGTCGTCGCCCCGGCCGCCCTTCCGGCAGCGGACGTACGCGCCGAGGCGCAGGCCGAGCGTCCGTCGACGCTCGCGTGGACGGACCACCCCGAGGCCGCCGAGCACGTGGTCCTCGGCGACCCGACCCTGCCGGGGTCCGGATACCCGGGCAAGGTCGCCGAGCTCCTCGGCCGTGACCGCTTCGGCCTGCGGGACCTGACCTTCCGCGCGGCCGTACGGGTCCCCGCGACCCTCACCGCCGAACGCGACGGCACGGCCGTGGTGTTCCGCGACGCCGTCGGCGCCATGGTGTGCACCACGGAGGTGACCGACGCCGCACACCACGAGCCCGCGCTCACGCCCCCGGCCTCCGAGGACGGCTTCACCCCGGTCGCGCTCGACGCGATGTACCGCGCCTTCGACCGCGACGGCCTCGCATACGGAGCGGGCTTCCGCTGCGTCACCTCGCTGACCACCGCGCCGGGACAGGCGATCGGCACGCTGACCGCCACCGCCACCGCCACCGCGTCGTCCGACGGCGGCCCGGTGGACGCCCGGCTGCTCGACGGCGCGTTCCAGGTGGCGCTCGCCGCCTGCGGCGCGGAGGGACTCTACGTCCCCTTCACGATCGAACGGCTGACCGTGCTCGGCCGGCTCTCGGCATCGGCGCGCGTGTACGCCCGCCGGGAGCGGGGCAGCGCGCCGGACTCCGGCCTGCTGACCGCGAGCCTGGTGGTGTTCGACGGCTCCGAGCGCGTGCTCGAAGCGCGTGGCGTGACCTGGAAGCGCATCTCGCCCGCCCGCCCGGCGGCCTCTCCGCAGACGGGTACGGCCCAGGGCGGGGCACGCCCCCAGGCACCCGTGACCCCGGCACCCGTACTCCCGGCACCCGCCCGGAGCAACGGGAGCGCCCCGGCGTCCCCCGGCGGCTCCACCGCGCTGGGCCCGAAGGTCGCGCAGTGGGTCGCCCAGGCGCTGGAGATCGACGTCGAGGCACTGGAGCTGGACCGCCCGCTCCAGGAGCAGGGACTCGACTCCATGCTGGCCGTCTCGCTGGCACAGGACATCCGGTCGAAGCTGGGCGTCGACATCCCCGTGACGCTCGTCCTGGAGACGGGAACCGTCGACAAACTGGTCGCCGAACTGCGCGACGAGTACGACGTCACCTCGGCGCCCGCACCGGCCGCCGTGCCCGCACCCGTGCCCGCACCCGTCCAGGCCGAGGCACCGGCCCCCGCCGCTCCGGCCGTCGCCCCTGCCCTCGCACCCGAGGTGCCGGCGGCACCCGAGGCGGTCCGGACCCCGGCCCCGCCCGTCACGGCAACACCGGTTTCACCGGCGACCGCCGTCGCCGAAGCCGTCGCCGACCGCACCGGTGCCGACCGGCACGACATCGCCATCGTGGGCGTCGACGGAGTCTTCCCGAACGCCGGCAGCACCGCGGAACTGTGGCGCGTACTCATGGACCGCGAGGACTGCCTCCAAGAGGTGCCGGAGGACCGCTGGGACATCGACGCCTACCACTCGGACGATGCGGAACCCGGCACCGTGTACCTGCGACGGGCCGGCTTCGTCAAGGACCTGACCTCGTTCGACGCGGGTTTCTTCCAGATCTCGCCCGCCGAGGCACGGTGGATCGACCCCCAGCAGCGCCACCTCATCCAGTCCGCCTGGCGGGCCCTGGAGGACAGCGGCCTGGCCGGAAGCGCGCGGGAGCGATCCGTGGGCGTCTTCGTGGGCGCCAGCTACCAGCACTACCGGGACCAGGTCGTCGGAGACGTCGTCCAGACACCCGCCGGCCTCGGCAACCACAACGCGATCCTCGCCAACCGGCTCAGCTACTTCCTGGACCTGCACGGTCCGAGCATGACGATCGACACGCTGTGCTCGTCCTCGCTGGTCGCGTTGCACACCGCCATCCGCAGCATCCGCGACGGCGAGTGCGAACAGGCCCTCGTCGCCGGTGTGCACATGGCCATGTCCCCGCAGTATTTCCAGCTCGGCTCCCGGCTCAGGTCGTTCTCACCGACGGGCTCCCTGACCTCGTTCGATGCTTCGGCTGATGGGTTTGTGCCGGGTGAGGGTGTGGTCACGGTGGTGGTCAAGCCGTTGGTGGACGCGTTGCGTGACGGTGACCGGATTCGGGGTGTGATCAGGGGGAGTGCGGTCAATCATGGTGGTCGTACGAGTGGGTTGACGGTTCCCAGCAGTGGTGCGCAGCGTGAGGTGATCGCGGCGGCGTTGAGGGACGCGGGTGTGGGTCCGGAGTCGATCCAGATGGTGGAGGCTCACGGTACGGGTACGTCGTTGGGTGATCCGATCGAGGTGGAGGGGCTCACGCGTGCGTGGCGTGAGTATACGGACCGTTCTCAGTTCTGTGCGATCGGTTCGTTGAAGTCGAACATCGGTCATCTGGAGCCGGCGGCTGGTCTGGCGGGTCTGGTGAAGGTGCTTCTGGCGATGGAGCACGAGGTGATTCCGCCGACGTTGCACGTGAATCGGCCCAATGATCACATCCGGTTCGAGGACACGCCGTTCTATGTGGCTGACCGTCCGGTGGCCTGGCCGCGCACGGGGACGCCCCGCCGCGCCGCCGTCAGCGCCTTCGGCATGGGTGGCGTGAACGCGCACGTGGTACTGGAGGAACCGCCTGCCGTTCCGGCACGGACCTCGCTGGCACAGGAGAGTTTTGTGTTGCGGGTGAGTGGGGCGAGTGAGGGTGCGGTGCGTGAGTTGGCTGCTGGGTATGCGGGTGTGCTGGCTGGTGTTCCGGATGGTGTGGTGGGGGATTTCGTTTATACGGCGAATGCGGGGCGTGCGTCGCATCGGTTCCGTGTGGCGGTGTCGGGTGGTTCTGGTGGTGGGTTGTCGGCTGCGTTGAGTGTGGTTGCCGCCGGTGGTGGTGTGTCGCGGTTGGTGAATGTGCCGGCGTCGTGTGTGTTCCTGTTCACGGGTCAGGGTTCGCAGTATGCGGATATGGGTCGTGGGTTGTACGGGTCGGAGCCGTTGTTCCGTGAGGTGCTGGACGAGTGTGGCGGGTTGCTGGCGCCGTATGTGGATCGTCCGTTGGT
>NZ_JBITDK010000048.1:0-27194 GCF_044454165.1 Streptomyces sp. NPDC051567
GTCGCGGTACCGGGGCCGTCGCGTCCTTCACGGCCGTGGCGAGACGGGACTGCAGCGCGGCCGTGACCCGCCGCACGGGCACGAGCCCGTCGACGCCCTTGCGGCGGGCGGTGGAGGCGAGGCCGATGCGGAGGCTGTGGCCGGTCCAGGCGCGTACCGGGCAGATCTCCGGGTCCTGCTGGTAGGGGATCTTCGCATCCCGTACGGTGCCTGGTCCTGCCGGTGAGCACGGAGACGACCAGGCCGCGCGGGCGCAGCGCGACATCGCCGCCGAGGAGGCCGGCCGGGTCCTGGGAGCGGGAAGCGTAGTGGAACCCGGTGAGGACCAGTGCCTTGTCCCGGTCCCCGGCGAGGGTGTCGGTGCAGGCCCGCGCGACGGCGTACAGCCAGCCGACGTCGGCGGCCGCGGCCTTCCCCCGGCCGCGCCGCTGACCGGCGTTGCCGGGCCGCATCTTCAGGGCGTGGTCAAGATCGGTGAGCCCAGTGACGGCCGACGCGGCGATGGTGGTCTCCAGTGCCGCCAGGTGCTCCTGGAGGCCGTCGCCGAACCGCCCGTACAGGTCGTCGTCGCCGCTCTGGTAGGCAGCAAGGTGCTCCAGCTCGGCCTGGCGGGCGGCCTCGGGCACCAGTGGGCACCTCGGGACCCCGACCCTCGGGCGGTACGGAAGATCACCAGTGGTTGCGGGCACGGTCCGGGTCGTCCGTTCGAGCGTCGCGAGGGTAAGTCGGCGGTCGCGTCGTGCGGGCCGCCGAGCGGCTGCTTGGCTGACACATTGAATTTCACAACCACACGCGCATCAGGAAAGCTATCAAGCGCAAGTAAATCATTTCGGCCAATCACGGTACTGAGACAGCCCGGATCAGCGTTTGGTCTTCGATTCGTGAGCAGCAGGCACGTAGGTTCGGCCTCTGCACGACAACTGGCCAGGCGGGGGGCGGCTGTTGGCTCATTCTTCGGCGCGCTTGCCGTCTCCTTCCCCTTATCGCGCGCAGGGTACTGCCTGTGCGTTTACAGAAGGAGTGATTCCGTGATGCGTAAGAAGCTGACGCTCGGTCTGTTCGCTGCCGCACTGATCGTCGGGGGTGTAGGCACGGCGAACGCCGCCCCGCTCGGGTGTGAGACGAGCGGCTGGGTCTGCCTGTACCGGGACGACGACTACAAGGGCGGCCAGGTCAGCCTGACCAACAGCACCACCGCGATATCCCACCTGAGCTCGTACGGGTTCAACGACAACGCCGACTCGTTCTACAGCAGCTACGGCAACGACTCCGCCTGGTGGACGGACGCGAACTACACGGGCCGCCGGGTGTGTATGCACAGCCACACCAGCAACCGCAGCTTCAGCTTCGCCGACTCCGACGAGGCGAGCTCGGCGAGGAAGCTCGATTCCCCCACCTCCTGCTGACGGCAGCCGGGTGAGGTGAACTGTGGGGCGGCCGGGATACCGGCCGCCCCTTCGCGTAGGAGAGGAACAACCATTCACATGGGCAAGAACGTGGCGATCGCCGCCACCGGGGTTGGCAAGAAGTTCCCCATGGGCAAGCAGACCGTGGCCGCACTGCGGGACGTCTCGCTGTCCCTTCCCGCCGGCACACTGACCGCACTCACCGGGCCCAGCGGCTCCGGCAAGAGCACGCTGCTGCATCTGATCGCGGGTCTGGAACGGGTCGACTCCGGGACCCTGGAGGTGCTGGGCAACGAGGTCCACGCCAGCTCCCCCGCCGAACTGGCAGCGCTGCGGCTGCGAGAGATCGGCTTCGTACACCAGGACTTCAGCCTTCTTGCCGACCTCACCTTGATCGAGAACGTACGGCTCCCGCTGGAAGCCACCGGCACCGCCCGTGGGGCGGCGACCACGGCGGCGCGCGAGGCGATGGCCCGCGTCGGCCTGGAAGGGCTGGAGCAGCGGTTCCCGGCCGAGGTGTCCGGCGGCCAGCAGCAACGCGCCGCCATCGCCCGGGCCATCATCGGCAATCGCACGCTCGTACTGGCGGACGAACCCACGGGATCCCTCGACTCCAAGACCGGAGCGGAGATCATGGCCGTGCTGGGTCAGCTCCGCGACGAAGGCGTCACCGTCGTCCTGAGCACCCACAACCCGGCCAACCTCTCCCACGCCGACCAGGTCGCCGTCCTCCACGACGGCACGCTCCTCTCCTTCGGCACCCATGAGGGAGGCGCGGCATGAACACGGGGTATGTGCATCTGGTCGGCAGGCGCACAGTCGTCGGGCGCGGCGGGCGGCGCATCGGGCTTCTCGTACTGCTGGCACTGCCCGTACTGCTTGCCACCCTCGCGGCCGGCCTGTTCGCCTCGGTGGCGGCGTCGGCGGAACAACGCGCCACCAGCACCCTGGGCCGTGCCGACGGTTTCGTCACGCAGTCCGGCCCGGAGGCGGCGGGCAGCATCGCGGAAGAGCTGCGCCGACGCGCGCCGGGAATCGCCGTGCTGGAGATCGACGACAACAGCGAATTTCCCGTGTGGGCGAAGGACCGCACCATCGCCGTGCGCTACCTGGACACCGATTGGTCGTCCCCCCTGATGAGGGACAGGTACCGGCTGCTGGAGGGACGCTTCCCCGCAGAACTGGGTGAGATCGCGGTGAGCCGGGCGCTGGCAGACGCTCACGGCCTGAAGCAGGGTGACAGCCTGCCCTACCGGTGGCAGCGCGAGATGCCCGCGCGGATCGTCGGCCTGGTCGAGAGCCCGCAGGCCCATGCCGCGTACGACTACCTCGGCGCCCCCGGACAGCTACGGGCCTGGCCGAAGACCGGGGCGGACACCACCAACGTCTCGCCCTCGGGCTACGGCCTCCTCCTCGCGGGTAACGCAGCGCACATGGAGACCGCGCGGAACGTCATCGGCGAAAAGGGTATGAGGCTCGAGACCCGGCAGAACATCGCCGACTCCCGGACGATGATCGAACGTGAACCCGCGCTGCTGCTGGTGCCCGGCATCGTCGTCCTCGGAGCCATCGCCGCCGGGGCCTTCGCGCTGCGCATGCGGCGCACCCGCGCCGAGTTCGCGATCCTCGCCGGCATCGGCGTGCCGGACCGCGACCTGCGGTACGCCGCCGTCTCCGGTGCGGTGTCGGCCAGTGTGATCGCCGTTCCCGCCGGGTGGCTTACCGGCAGTCTGCTCGCCCTGGCCGCCCGCCCCGTACTTCCCCGCTTCACCGACAAGGACACCGCACCCTACGACCCGCTTCTCGCCGGGGGCCTGCTGACCGTCCTGCTGTCGGTCGCCGTGGCGGCGCTGGCCGCTGTGCTGACGTCACGGTATCCGGCGGGGCTCCCCGCCCGCGAACGGGCTCGCGCCACCCCCCGTACCAGCAAGCGTGCCCGCCTGTGGGCCCCGGCGCTGTGTGGCCTCGCAGCTCTCGGTATCACCACCGCTGTCACCTTCCAGGACGCCGAGGCGATCTCTGCCCCGGCGGCCGTCACGGCCATCGCTGCCCTGGCAGCCGCCGCGCTCACCCGCATCGCCGATGTACTGAGCGGACTGGCCCGCCTGGCCGACCGCACGCTCAGCGCACGGATCGCCCTGCGCGCCTTCGCCCGCGATCCCCGCCGCCCGGTCTCGGCGATCGTGATCGGGTCCGTCACGCTCGCCCTCACCGTCGGCATCCTCGGCACCCTGTCCAGCGTCACCGCCCAGGGACGCGCCACCTACGTCGGCAGCCGCCACCTCGACCAGGTGGAAGCCCTGCTGTATTCGGGCAGCGACCCCGGGAGCGTCGAACAGGCCCTCACCGACGTCTTCCCCGCCGGAACGCCGATCGTCCGCGGCACGTACCCGGTCGACCAGCGACTCCTCGAAGCTTCCACCACGCCTGCCCGCACGCCGCCGTGGAGCGTCGCCTGGCAGGCCGGCGGAGAGTTCACCGACAGGAAGCAGATGATCGAAGTCGTCGACGACGAGGAGACCTTCAAGGCCCTCACCGGCCGGAGCTGGTCCACCCGGGAACGCAAGACCCTCGAAGACGGGCGCATCCTGGTCCTGGCCCCCGACTACATCAAGGGGGACCGCGTCACCCTCTCCATGCCTGTCGGCACCGGCCAGGAACAACCGGACACCCGCCGCGATGTCGGCGGCGCCCTCCTCGCCGACCCCGTCGACGCCACCACGCTCACCCGCGCCTCCGCCTACGTCACCACCAAGGCCGCACACGCGCTCGGAGCCACGACCGTGGACTACTCGGTCATCGCCTCCCCCACCCACCCGGTGCCCAGGCTTGAGGAGCGGCTCGTACAAGCCCTCGAACCGGTCGACGTCGTCATGGCCGACGTCCGCATCGAAACCGGCCCCGAACTCACCCCGCCGTTCCTGTGGTACCTTCTGCTCGGTCTCGCCCTCGCCGCCGTGGTGACCGTCCTCGGCATCACCGTGACCGCCTCCGCCACCGAGCTCAGAGCCGACCTCGTACGCCTGCACCGCATCGGACTGTCCCCGCGCACCCTGCGCCGGATCGTCGTCTGGCAGTCGCTCACGATCGCCGCCCTGGCCGGAGTCCTCGGCATCGCCGCCGGCTGGGGCCTGACCGCCGCACGGAACTGGCCCGCCGACGTGCCCGTCGTCATGGACTGGACAGCTGTCTCCGCCGTCCTTGCCCTGACCCTCGTCCTCGGCGCGGCCTACGGCGCACTCGCCGCACCCCGCCGCCTCGGTAACACCCTCAACCGCACCGAAGCCTGACTGCGACGCCGGGTCGCGGGGGTCTTCAAAATGCCGTCTCGGCCCGGTCTGCTGCCATGGGCGCGGTACGGAGAACGGGAACCGCACCACGGAAATTTACATCGCTCCCACGCCCGATGAGGTCGTCGCCCGTGTCCTGGCCCACCATGAACGACAGCGCGCCGGGCGGTGGCTTTATCGAGCAGGTTGCGGGAGGCGTTTGTCGATGAGTTGGGGTGCCACTCGGGGCGTCTGCGAGCTTTGAATATCGATAAATTTCGAAGTCGCCAGACGTTCGATCGATCCTCGAAGGAGTGTCGGTTGGGCCGTAGGATACGCGCGTGGCGCGATTCGATGAGGTCAAGGCGACGTTCTGGGGTGACGGCCTCTATGGGGTTCAGCCACCGTTGACTGACGCGGCTGTCCAGGACGCTGAGGACCAGCTCAGGGTCCGTTTGCCGTCTTCGTTCCTGGAGTTCTTGCGGGGCCGGAATGGTGGCCTGGTGGCGGCACGATGGGACGCGTTCCCGACCGTTGCGCCGAATTCGTGGAGCGAGGACCATGTTCTGCTCGACATGATGATGGGAATCGGCTGTCAGGACGGGCAGTCGTCGTTGTTGGATACACCCTATCTGGTTGAGGAGTGGGGACTGCCGTCCCCGCTCGTCTTGCTTTCGGGCGATGGGCATTGCTGGATCGCACTCGATTACCGGGTCTGCGGCCGGCAGGGTGAGCCGTCGGTGACATGGTTCGATACGGACGGGGACTCGGAACTCGCCCTGGCTGCGGACTTCAGAGCGTTCGTGGAGGGCCTCACCTCCGCCGAGAACTTCGACGTTGGCGGCCCGGAAGAGGATCCATCAGCACTGAGCTGGAGCGGCTGACCTGCACTTCAGCCCGCGACCCGGTCCGCCTGAGCTTTGGTGTGAGCGAGGCGGTAGGACTCGGTTCCGGTCTGAATGATGTTGCCGCCGAAGGTCAGCCGGTCGACGATGGCTGCGCAGAGCCGGGGGTCGGTGAACGTCTTCGTCCAGCCGCCAAACGATTTGTTCGAGGCGATCGCCACACTGTTCTTTTCCTCCCGTTCCGTCAAAACCTGGAAGAGAAGTTCGGCGCCGCGGCGGTCAAGCTCCATGTAGCCGAGTTCGTCGATGGGGCCGCCGAGCTGGATACGGGCCCTCACCAGCAGGTCGCGGTAGTCCTGCCAGGAGAAGCTTTTGCGGGCACCCTTGAGCAGGAGATGGTGGCGGGGCCGGTGGATGAGGCGGCTCTTCTCGCCGGGTTTGTAGCCGCACAGGGCGGCGGGAGAGGTCCGGCGGCGGGAGCGGACGCGGATGACGGGTGTGTGTCCGCGCCGGCCCCAGGTGCGGGCGCGGGGCGGCGTCATGGAGAATCCGGCCTCGTCCTCGAAGACGAGCCATGCCCCGGACGCCGCCGCGAGGCTTTTACCCGCGGCCACACCTCCTTCTTCCACAGTTCCACCGCGTGCTCGTCACACTCAAGGGCCCTGCGGGCAGGCGCCTGCCAGGACCAGCCATGCCGCTTCAGCAGCCGCCACACCGTCGCCACCGACAGACTCACCCGCAGACGGCGGCGGATTACCGTCCGGACCCGGACGAGAGTCCAGCGTTCATCGTCGAAGCCGTGCGCCGACGGGCCCTTGCCGAGTTCCTCCTTGAGCACGGCGAACTGGGCGTCGGTCACGGTCGGGGAGTTCGCCGGACCCGCCGAGCGCAGGGCCTCGATGCCGCCCTCGCGCCAGGCGCGACGCCAGCGTTCCACCGACCGCACACTCACCCGCAAGGTCCTTCGCGATCACGACGGTCTTCCCACCCGCAGCGAACCGCTCGCCGGCCTGCACCCGGATCCCCTCACGAAACTCCCGACGCTCAGCGGTCAGGCCCCCACCCTCTGGATAACGCATATCACCGGCATACCGCAGGGATCATGAACCGTCACCACCCGACGACAACCCGCAAAGCTCAGTAACGCCACCCACGTCAACGGGAGTGCGCATTGCCCGGTTCTCTCAGGGCAAGCGCGGGAGACAGAGGGCAAGCGGCTGATAGAAGACGAATCCCAGAGGACACGTGTACGCGATCGGCTCTAGACTGGCGTTGCAGTCGTAGTAGATGTGCTGATCTGTGTCATCGATGAGCTTCTCACCCGGAGCGGCACACACTCCCACCGGCGCCACCCGGACAACTGGCATCGCTGGGGAAGCGTGAGCGAGCGGGACCGCAGCCCCGCCGACCAGAAACGTGACAGCAGACACCGCGGCCAGCTTCGGGAACAGACCTCGCAGCATTCGGGGAACCGCCTCTCAGACAGACACCGGCGCCTACCCCTTGCGGCAGGCATACATCGGTCTCCCTCCATCACACCGGAACCCACCTGCGAACGCTAGGCCAGTGGACCAAACAGCTCACCCACCTCACCCTCTCAGCACCACTTGACATCGGAAACAGACGCTTCGGCAGCCCGCTCCGCGTGATGCACACCGTGCGCGCGGCCGCAGACCGCTATGGCCTCGACGGCCAGGAACAGGCAGAGATTCCGGCCGACGACGTCCTGGCCGCACTCACCCAGCTCGACAAGGCCCGGAGCGATCGACACCCTGGAGTGCGACCTCACCCGGGCCGCCCGCAGGCACGGGGGCGTCCTGGCAGCAGGTCACCGACTCCCTCGGGCCGGCTCCCGCACGAGCACGGAGAACCGGTTCGTGCGCCTGGAGCACGGCGCCGCCACCTACCGCAGCGACCGCCACCCCAGGCGATAGCGCACCGAGCGGGCCCGCGACCGGGCCGAAGGCGCCTGGTGCCGGGCCAACACGGCACGGCTGCGCGCCGCCGTGTGGTCCCTGACCTGCCTCGACGACAAGTGGCCGCAGTCGGCCCGCATCACCTCCGCCGAGCGGCTGGACGCCTGGCACCATGAGCTCGCCGGACCCGCCCTCGCCGCCCGGCTGAAGACGCTGCGCCCGGTCCTCGACTCTTCCTGCGCCGAGCTGCCCGCCACCACCGCGGCCACCGCCCGCGACGACGTCCTCGCACTCCTGGAGAAGCTGATCACGGCCCGCCACGGCGTCGACACAGCAGGGGTTGGACCCATTGACCCCAATGGGTCCAACCCCTGCTGAACTGCCGTGTTCTTCAATCCGCCCGCCGGCCCCCATCCGGGCGGGCAAGATCGGGCGCCAACGGAACAACCAGGAGCCCGGGACTCCCCCCGTCACCGTGTCAGCCTGCGCACCGACCTGGCGTCGACCGTGACGGAGAACCCCCGCGCGGACGGGGACTACGGTCGCCCACGCCAAGGCGGCTCGGCGAACCCCTTCCAGGCGTGACCGCCTGGGCTTGTACGACTGCACCGGCTGGTGCGGACACGGAGACTTCTTCTTACGGCGAGGGCGCCCCACTGGGACGCCTCCTTCCCTCACTTCCCTGGTGCGTCCAGGACCGCTCGGACTCATGTGTCCGGCCGGAACCCAGGAGTCGTCGGACCCGGTGAGAAGCGGAGAGATGACCGCATGAGAAGTCCACCACACAACCGTCGTCCCACGTAAACCATGCAAAAACTCGATGAGTTGCAGAGGGCTGGCGGCGTGTCACTCACTGCGAACAAGGCCAATTCGAACGGCCGTGAGCTTGGTCAGACGGTGCAGGGTGAGGTGCGCTCCGGCGGCCATCTACGCCCCTTGACCGGCCCGCCGGGCAGCCGTGGGAAGCCCGCCCTGGTAGGTACGGGGCAGCGGCTTCCCGCTCTACCGGCGGACCAGCCGGGCGGGGTCGATGTCGAAGGGGAACGGTGCGGTGAGTGCGGTGGTCTCGCCGGCCTGGGGGGGGGACGAGGCGGTCGGTGTATCCGCCGCGTTCCAGGTGGCCGAGGGAGAGGCGGGGTGCCGGTTCGAGTTCCAGGCGCCAGTAGTACGGGATGCCCGCGGCGGCGTAGAGGGCGGGTTTCATCTTACGGTCGGTGACCCGGGTCGAGGGGGAGGCGATCTCGACGACGATGAGGACGTGGGCGTCGACGGTGAGGCTGGCGGCGGCGTCGGAGTCGATGACGGCGATGTCGGGATCAGCAGTCCGTCGGGCACCACCACGTTGACCGCTTCGAGGACCTCCACCGGGGCGTCGGCGGCGGTGACGGCCTGGTCCAGGAGCGCGGCCAGGCGGTGACTGGCCCGCTGGTGCGGACACCCGGGCCCGCGCTCATCATGAGCGCGCCCCCGATGAGCTCGATCCGGTTGCGTGCGTCCTCCGGCAGAGCCAGGACGTCCTCAAGCGTCCATGGCCCGTAATCCTCGCCGATCTCGTCGCACAGCGGCGCCAGAACGCCAGCGGCCGCAGTGCCGGAGAGGTACGCCGGAGCGACTTCGAGCAGCAGCTCACCCACCGCTCGGCTATGGCCGGCGAGCTCGTCGACGGCCCGTCGCAGACCGGGTCGCTCGGGTCCCCCCGGCGGACCGTCCTTCCCGGGCGGCGAGGGAACCACCTGACATCGGCAGCAGCGATCCGAGCGCCCCGCCCCGGGAAACGGGAGCGGCCAGGGCGCGAGGGGAGTACGTGTCTGGGCAGCTCGACAGCTTGTACCTCTGGGAGTTCGGGCGGTCCGGGACCCCCGGTCACCATGACAGCTCCTCCTACGGTCGGCTGTCGGCGGCGGCCAAACGGTGACGGTCGTGGTGGAGCGTGAGAGGTTCCGGCAGGCGCGGGGGCGGTCCCACGAGATCGCGGAACGCCGGGCAGCCAGGCAGACCTTCCGCGCCGTCGCGACCGTCCACCGGGCGGACCGCAGCCTCACGAGCGGAGGGCCGGTTCGAACCGGCCGGCACCTTGCGGGCGGTGCTCGCTCTCTTGGGTGAACGGGTGCCCCACCGGGCTGTTCCCCGCGAAGAGAGGGTGGGAAGAGGGCAGACTGGCCTTGCGGACGGGCCGCGAGGAGGCGTGGGAGTTGGCGAAGACGTTGAGGACCACCTTGAGCAGTGGTCAGCGGGTGGAGCTGCCGGGAACGATCCGGACGATCCGCGCGGCGCTGGACCCGGATCAGGTGGCGGAGTTCATCGCGGAGGTGGAGGACGCGGGGGCGGACGAGATCCCCGGCATTCTGGCGCGGTGGGCGTTGCGCACTCCTGGTGCCTACGACCCCGGCGAGGAGGAGCAGATCGCCCGCATCCGAGCCGGTGATCTGTCCGGGCTGGTGTATGCGGACGAGGCCGACGAGTACCGGAGTACGGGATGAAGGAGCTGCGGGTCACCTTCACGCCCGCCGCCACAGCAGAGCTGCGGGGCCTGGCCGGGGAGCGCCGTAAACAGTTCGACCTGGGCATGGCCGCGATCGCCCGGGACCCGCGTGGATGCGGGTCCAGCGCGGTACGGGGTGATCCTGACCGCCGGGACGCGACCGTGGCGAAGGTCGCGTTCATCACCTACCTCGTCAGCGAGGCCGTTGTCACGGTCACCGTCGTCAAGGTGGTCCCGCTGCCATAGGCCGGCCACCGGCCGCCGGGCGTACCCCAGCCTCATGAGCGAGCGGGAGCCCCTGAGGCTGTTCGGACTTGAGGGGCAGGGCGCGCGCGTCGGCTTCCGCGGGCATCAGCCGTCGTGGACGGGCGTAGGCATCCGGTCCCGGACCGTCTGCGCGCGGGCGGGCCAGCCGGACACCGTCATCAGGTCGGGTACCGGCCCGGCCGGCCGTTGTACAGCGCGCTTGTCCAGGCTCCGGTCCCGCCCTGGCCGAGCGGGGCGGCAGACCCGGGCACAGGCATCAGCCCGGCCCCCGGGTTGATGACCGGCCCCCGTACAGAGGTGACCGCCCGGGCCACGTGGTGCGGGGAGCAGCAGTCGGGTACCGCCGGTCCCGTCTCCGGCCGTGCCCGCCGGCTTCCCCGCACCCCCGGCGGGTGTGGTGGACTGCCGGGTGTTTGGTCCGGTCGGGCTCCCCGGAGGCGGTCGTCAGGGGCTGTCTGCCGGTGAGGTCCGTGTCGGTGAAGGCGGTGCCTGCGGGGTGGTGTAGACGGTGTTCCTGACAGCGGCCCCGCATGCGGCGGAGCGGACGGTCCGTCCGCTCGGCGCGGAGGTGGCGGCGGCCGCCGTCCCCGCCCACGGGGTGTCGCTCTCGTCACTGTCTCCAGGAGGTCCTCTCATGCGCATTCACCCACTTCCCCGGAGGCCGGGACGGCGGTGGCCGGTACTGGTCGCCGCCGTGTCCGCGGCAGCTCTGACCCAGATCCCCCTCACACTCCCCGCCCACGCCGCCGTCCCCACCGGCTGCACCGTAGTACCCGTAACAGACGGCAACACCATCACCTGCACGGCCGGTATCCCCGCCGGACAGACCCTCGACACAGGACCCGGCAACGACCACATCACCATCACCGGGACCGTCCTGGGCACCGTCAACGGCCAGGAAGGCGACGACCAGATCACCGTCACCGGCACCCCCGGCGTCCTCAATGTGACCCCCACAGGACCGGGTGTGGCCCCTGCCGGGATCGTCGACGGCGGCGCGGGCACCGACACCATCACCGTCACCGGTGGCGCGGGCATCGCCAAGTTCCCCTCCAAAAATGTTGCCGTGGGGACCGGCGGGCCGGGCGTGCTCGGGGCCGTGCGCGGGGGCACCGAAGCCGACAGCATCACCGTCACCGGAGGGGCCGGCGGCGCACCGAACCCCAATCGTGGTGCCCCCGGCGGCCCGGGCACCAGCACGGGGGCGGTCGTCGACGGCGGTGACGGCGCGGACACATCACCGTGGCGGGCGGCAGCGGCGGTGTGGGGAACTACCGCGGGTTGCTGATCCCCGCGACGGGCGGCGTGGGAGGGGACGGGGTCGGAGCAGCGAGCACCGTCACCGGAGGCGCGGACGACGACATCATCGAAGTGGCGGGCGGCGGCGGGCGCGCAGTCGGCGGCAGCGGCGCCGCCGGGACGGTGAGCGCGGGCCCCGGCAACGACCGGATCACCGCCACGACACGCACGCTCCAAGCCCTGCGCAAAGACGTCCTGCCGAAGCAGGCGGGGGCCGGTGTGGCGTCCTCCGGGCAGCTGGACGGCGGCGGTGGCGACGACACCATCACCACCACCGGCGGAGACGCCTCCGTTGCCGGGGCGGGCGGGCCCGGGATCGCCTCCGGGGGGACGGTGAGCGGCGGGGAAGGCGCGGACGGCATCACCGCGACCGGCCGCCGCGGCGCCCCGGGCAACGCCGGCACGGTCCACGGCGGCGACGGCAACGACACCCTCACCGCCACCGCCGCCGACACCGCTCCCACCGGCCAGATCAACCCTGTCGGCGGCGACCCGTCCGCGAGCACCGGCAGGACCGGCTACACCGGTAACACCGGCACCCTGGACGGCGGCGCCGATGCCGACACCATCACCACCACCGGTGGAAACGGCGGCACAGGCGGGGAAGGAGACTCCGTACTCAGCTTCCCCGGGGGCTACACCACCACGCCGGGCGGGCCCGGCGGAGTGGGTGGCGCGGGCAGTACCGGCACGGTCCTCGGCGGCACCGGAACCGACTCCATCACCACCACCGGGGGTACCGGCGGCACCGGCGGCCTGGGTGGAACCATCAATACCGGGGGCATGGGCGGACAAGGCGGACCCGGCAACACCGGACTCGTCGACGGAGGCGACGACGGCGACATCATCCAGGCCGTCGCCGGGGCCGGTGGGACCGGCGGACAGGGCGGCGCCTCGCGGGGACTGACCGCCGGAAACGGCGGCAACGGCGGGACCGGGGGAACCGGCAACACGGCCACCGGTGCCCTGAACGGCGGCAACGGCGACGACACGCTCACCGCTACCGGCGGCCCCGGCGGCAACGGCGGAACCCCAGGCACCATGTTCGCCGGCGGCAACCCCGGCCGTCCCGGCAACACCGGCCCTACCGGCACCAGCAACGCAGGCACCGTCGACGGCAACGCCGGCACCAACACCTGCCACGCCACCGGCGGCACCCTCCACAACTGCCAGAACTAACCCCGACGAGGACCAAGGAGCCTCCACCACCGCCGGGGCGTGCGACAGCACACCCCGGCACCGGGCACCGGGCACCGGGCACCGGGCACCGGGCACCGGGCACCGGGCACCGGGCACCGGGCACCGGGCACCGGGCACCGGCGGACGATCTCGGGAAACCGGCCGACAGCCCCCAGACCCCACCCACCACACTCACTGAACCCCACAACACGACAACCTGCCGCCCGCACGGCTTCTACCCGCGGAAACAGCCAGGCATGACGAGGACCACGGGCACACGCTCCTCCTCGCCTGAGCCCGTGCCGCAGTCCCCTGCCCAGAGGGTGCGCGCACCACCAGCAACGGGGTGTTCCTGACCACCACGTGGCCCAGCGGAATCAGCTGGGTCGGCGACGTCTGCGACGAGACCGGCACAACGCGGACCTTCACCTCGGATGGGGGGGGTGCGGTGCACCAGGGATACCGGGGTCAGGCGGGGAGAAGGGTTCCGGTGGTGGTGCCGGAGATGTTGCGTACTCCGGGAGCCGTGAGACAGGACTGGTCGGGTGCGATGGTGAGGCCGACCCATTCGATGGTGGCGGTCTGGCCCGCGTAGCGGCCGTTGGTGACGGTGCCGGTGAAGGCGAGCTGGTCGGCGGGCTGAAGGGGGGCGAGTTCGGTGATGGAGATCGAACTGGAGGCGGCACCGGTGCCGCCGTTCCAGTTGACCGTGACGGTACCGGTGACGTTTTCACTCGCCAGGCAGCTCACGTCTCCCTGGCCGGAGACACTGACGGTGCCGCTGAAGAGGGTCAGCGGGTGGCCGGAGTCGACGCAATCAGCCAGCGAACCGGTGCCGGTGAACGTCTGCGGCCGGAGGGAATCGAACAGTAGTCCGGGGCTGAACTCGACGCCGAGGCTGCCGCTGGCGCACAGCACCAGCGGGGCAGCAGCCGCGGTGGAAGCGGGCTCGGCCGACGCTTGCGGGGCAGGCGCCGCTCCCAGAGTCGCTCCGGCGGCCAGGAAAGCTGCGGCACAGGCTGAGATCCCACGGCGGACTGTCGTACGACGGGCAGTGCGAGCGAGTGGGGAGGATGTGGTGGAGAGGGGGATGGGCATGGTCATCTCCTTCTGGAACGGCTGGGTCAGTGGCATTCGGCGCGGCCCGGCCCGGCGACCGGTGAGGAGAAAAGCCCTGCGGCCTTCCGGGACCTGATGAGGCCGTCATCGGGAACCTTCCGTTCCTTTCCGTTGTCTCAGGTCAGTTGGCACCGGTGTGGCGCGCACATCCTGAAGGGGACACCGGACCGGTTTTACGCGCCGAATTCTTCCTGGATGAGTAGAACCTGTCGGGCGGTCCGCAGCCAGCGGAAAGGAGGCTTCTTCGGCTGCTTGCCTGGCAGATCGCTCCCACTGGCCCAGAGCACCCCGCTTCCAGAGGTGCTTTCGTCGAGTTCGGTGCAGAACCACGGCGGAGGAGCTCAGTGATACGACCCCGCACGAGGTACGACAACGCCGTACCACCCGGGGCCGGACAGTCGTTGGACGACCTTCCCCGACCCGACCCCCGGGCGCCGTGTACCGGCCGCTGTCCTGGCATCCCCCGGCTACCACGCGGGCCTGGAACACGCCGCGCTCACGGCCGCCGCGTCCGCCGGGCGCCGTACCGCGCGCCGGCTCCGCAGCCTCGCCGCACCCGCCCCGAGCGGGCACGCCCCCGACCCGCCCTCTCGACCTCGCCGACGCGGTCGAGAGGGCGCTCGGCAGCCTCGACCCGAGCGACACCGGCGAACGGGACCGCGTCACGGGCCACATCATCGAAGGGCGCGGAGGTGTTGACGCGGAGTTCCGCGAGCGGTTGTGGGAGGGGCCCAGCGTCCTCGGCCTCAGCAGGCTGACAGACGGGTACGGTCGGGGCAGGACCGTCAGGGTTCTTCTGTTCCCGTCCGGTGGTGTGCGCATGGCGTGGTGACGGGCCGGGCCGGAAAGTTGGCGGCATGAGACTCAACCGTGCGTGTCGTCGTGTCCTGCTGTCCTCGTTCCTGGCGTTTCCCCTGCTGGGGGGTTTGTGTACGGCGCAGGCGGGGGCGGTGCCCGTGCAGCCGCACGGGGAGCAGGCGTTCGCGGCTGTCGGCCGGTCCCCGTTCACGGTCCCTGAAGGTGTCACCGAGCTGACGGTCCGGCTGTGGGGTTCGGGCGCGGGCGGGTCCGGAGGCGGCGGCGGGGGTGGCGGCGCCGGTGGAGGCGGCGGCGGAAGCGACTCGCTGGTGAATTCGCAGAGCGGGGGAGGCGGTGGGGGTGGTGCCGGCGGGAGCGGGGGAGGCGGCGGCGCAGGGGCGGGCAGCGGCGGGTACCTGGAGTGCCTGATGACGGTCGAGCCCGGCTGGACGTTCGCCGTCGGGGTCGCCGCGGGCGGGCAGGCGGGCGGGCCAGGGGCGGGCGGGACGGCGGGCGGCGGAGGCGGGACCACGGTCAACGACGGGAGCTCCGGCTCCGGCGGCGGTGTGGGCGGCACCGGCACTGACACCAAGAACGGAGGAAGCCTGGCCGGCGCCGAAAGCTTGCTACTGAGGTCGGTCGCCCAGCCCGGCCGACTGCCCGAGGAGACGGTGGTGGCACAGGCCCCGGGCGGGGAGGGGTCATTCGGTGGGGTCGGCGGCACGGGCGGCGGGCCGGGCGGGGGCGGCGGAACCGGCCGCTCCGCCAGTGGCGGTACCCCGGGTGCGGGTGGCACCGCCGGTGCCGCCGGACCCGGTGGCACCGGCGGAAACTCCGCGGCACCCGTCTCCGAGGGCCTGTGCGTCGAAGGCACGGAGGTACAGAACATCGAGGGCCTGCCAGGCACCCGGGGCATCAACGGCTCCCAGCCCCTTCTCGCCGCAGCCTCCGGGGCACCCGGAAACGGCGGCCGGGGCGGGGGCAGTGGCGGGAGCGAAGGGCGCGGCGCAGCGGGCGGCACCGGGGCACCCGCGCCTTTGACCCTGCCCCTCCCGCCCGCTGGTACCGCACGCGGCGGAAACGGTGGCAGAGGCGGCAACGGAGGCCAGGGTGGCGCCGGAGGCCAGGGCAACGACACCCGTGCCGACCAGGAATCCGGAAAATCCGGCACGAACGGTACCAGCGGCACCTCCGGTACCCCCGGCGGGAACGGCTATGCCCTGATCACCTGGTAGACACCTCGTCCGGACCCGCTGCCGCGCTTCCAGGCGGCCAGCGTCCTCCCCGCCGGTACGGGGTATCGGGGGGGCGGCTCCGAGGACGCGCAGGCTGTCGTCGGCCCTCTGCTGCCAGTAGGAGGTGGTGGCGGTGCACAGGGCCCGCTTAGATGAGGCTGACGCCCGCCCGGCAGAAGGTGTGCGCTTTCGGGTGCCGGCGACGGTCGCCGGTGTTCCGGTGGAGCGTGCCGGTACTGGCGCGCGGGGGTGGTGGTGAGGTCGTGGAGGGAAAGGTGGGTGGCGTGCTCGGGCCGGACGGGTCAGGAACCCGTCGGCCACGGTGTGCGGGTGAGGAGGGCGTAGCGGTTCAGGGTTCGCAGTGCGTGGCGGACCCGCCCGGCCAGCTGGTTGCCGTGCTGGCGTCCCGCCCGGCCCGGGCTGTGCTCCTCGGGCTGTGGTCCTGTCCCGTTCGGGCCGGGTGGTGTGGTGGTCGAGGACGGTTCGGCGAGGCCGTCCCCGGTGATGATCTGCTGGACGTCCGTGGCGGTGACACCCACCACCAGATCCGTGCCCGAGGTGAAGGCCTCGGCCCGGCCGGGGAGGGTCTGGACGTCGGGGTAGCCGGATGCGGCGAGCCGGCGCAGGAGTGCGGTGACGAGGGTTTCGGGGGCGGAGGCTCCGGCGCTGACGCCGATGGTGCTCACGCCGTCGAGCCAGCGGGGGTCGACTTCCTCGGCGGAGTCGATGAGGTGGGCCGCGTCCGCTCCGGCGTCCAGGGCGACCTCGACCAGGCGTACGGAGTTGGAGGAGTTCGCCGAGCCGGTGATCAGGACGAGTTCGCGCTCGGGGGCGATCTGCCGGACGGCCTGCTGGCGGTTCTGGGTGGCGTAGCAGATGTCGTCGGACGGTGGTGAGACGAGTGCGGGGAAGCGTGCTCTGAGGGCGGCGACGGTGGTCATCGCCTCGTCCACGGACAGTGTGGTCCGGGAGAGCCAGACGACGCGGTTCTCGTCCCGTACCTGTAGCCGGCCCACGTCCTGGGGGCTGTCCACGAGGTGGATGCGGTCGGGGGCGTGGCCCATCGTGCCGATGACCTCTTCGTGTCCGTGGTGGCCGGTGAGGAGGATGTCGTAGCCGTCGGCGGCGAAGTGGACGGCTTCGCGGTGGACCTTGGTGACCAGCGGGCAGGTGGCGTCGATCGTGGAGAGGGAGCGCGCGGCGGCCTCGTCGTGCACGGCCGGTGCGACGCCGTGGGCGGAGAAGATGACCCGTGCTCCCTCGGGCACGTGCTCGGTGCTGTCCACGAATACGGCGCCTTTGGCCCGCAGGTCTTCCACGACGTGCTTGTTGTGGACGATCTCGTGGCGGACGTATACCGGAGGGCCCCACCGGCGCAGGGCCTCCTCGACGGTCCGGACGGCGCGTTCCACGCCGGCGCAGTACCCGCGTGGTGCGGCCAGCAGGACACGCCCGGGGGTGGCGGGTGCGGGGCGGGCGTGGGGCATGGGGGTCTCCGGTGGGGGTGGGGTGGTGGTCAGACGCGGTCGGCTGCGATCAGCAGGTACGGGAAGGAGCCGTTCTCGTACCCTTCGATGAAGGCTTCCTCGATGCCGGTGACCAGGCGTGATTTCTGGCGCAGGTACCAGTACGGCAGGGTGGCCCGGGTCAGGTCGACGACCGAGACGGGTACGAGGTCGTTGGCGGCCATCGCCTTGAAGTACCAGGAGCGGGGGAGCCGGGCATGGGCGGCGAAGAGCCGGTCGAGGTTGACGTACATGGTGGACTCGTTGTTCCAGATGCCCCGGTAGGCGCCCGGCTCGAAGCCGGTGGCGAGCATGTTGGCGAGGTGGAACGCGACCTTGTCGGCGACGCCGCGTTCGGCGGCCTTGGTGTTGGCGAAGTCGACCTGTTTCCGGGAGATGGACACGCCGTCCACGGAGCAGCCGAAGCGCTGGTTGGCGACGATGCTGCCGCCGCCGCGGCCGCATCCGGCGTCCAGCAGGCGGTCGCCGGGTGTGATGTCGCCGAGGTGGTCCAGGAGGAAGTCCGCCTGGGCGCTCTCCAGGCGGTGCAGTTCGCGGGTGGTGCGCCGGTGGCGGGTCTCTTCGGGGCCGGCCAGGACGGAGGTGTCGGCTTCTCCGATGCCGAAGCAGTGCTCCTCGGTGGCGATCACGGTGACCAGGTTGTGGTGCGGGCGGGCAGAGCACCACACGCGCCACACGCACACTCTCCACACGCGTCAGGGCATCGGCGTGCACCGGTCTGGTCACCTCGGGGACACCGATGCGATGACGGCCTCACCGTTCAACACCAGGGGTGTGCTCCGAGTACTGTGTGAGGTTGCTCCGGAGTACCCGGGTTCACACCATGAACCCATGACGGACATTCAGCACATGACGGGCGGAGATCGTCCGAGTGCGGTGCGGTCTCATGCGGTGCGGGCCGCTGTCTGCGCGGCGGGGATGGCGGGCTCTCTCGCCATGACGGTTGTTCTGGCGGCTCCAGCGTCCGCGGCGATGACCCGGACGTTCACGTCCAGTGGGACGTTCACTGTCCCGGCGGGCGTCACGAGCATCACGACCGTCCTCATCGGTGGCGGTGGAGGCGGGGCAGGCGGTGGAGGCGGCGTCGGGGGTGCCCGGGTCTCGTGCACCCTGGCCGTCACTCCTGGCGAGGCCCTGACCCTCACCGTGGGCGGAGGCGGTGGTCTTGGCGGCGTTGGCCTTTCCGTCATCTTCTCCCGGCGCCTGGGCACTCAGCCGAGCATCGGGCAGGGCCGTACCGGCGTAGAAGGAAACGCCGGCATGGACAGCAACGGCCTCGGCAGTAACAGCCTGCCCGGCACCGGCGGCACGGGCGGCACCGGAGCCGGGGGCACAGGCGGCGACGGCGGCGACGGCGACGGCGGAAAGTTCAGCACCTTCATCCCCCTGCCCGCAGCGAACGGCAGCCCCGAGACACCGGAGCGCGGGCGGCAGAACGGGCGCGGAAGACGACCCGGCAACACACTCCTCACCCTGAGCGGACCCCAGCTCCCGCAGGCAGGTACGGACGGCAAGGGGTTTCCCGGGCCCGGCCTTCCCGCAGATGCACGTCGTCGCCCGCGCGGCGACCGTGTCCGTCCGGCCGTGGTAGGTGCGGGCGAGACAGCGGCGGGCTTCCGCAAGGAGGCGGTGACGGAAACGGCCGCCTTGGTGCACCACGACGACGGCCGGTGACCTCCAGCGTGGCGGCCACGACGTCAACAGCCCCGCGGGCGGGGCCAGGACCGTGCGAGCGGTGGACCGGGAACATCGAGAAGACCGTCGACGATCACCTGGCCGAAACGTGCGTGCAACCATCGCTCAGGCCGCCAGGAAGCGGCTGAACAGCCCCAGGACGGTGCCGTACAGGGCGGGCGGTCTCCGGTGAGGGCACAGCGGCGGGCCGCCAGTCCGTGATCGAGGCCCTCGCCGATCTCGTCGCACAGCGACACCCAGGACACCGGCGGCCTGGGTGTCGCAGAGGTACGCCGGAGCGAGTTCAAGCAGCAGCTCGCCCCTCGCGCGGCTGTGGCGGGCGAACGTGGCGACGACGTGGCCCACCCGGCGAGTGCGGGTTCCTCCGGCGGATCGTCCACGGGTGGGGGCGGTGCGGTACGTACGTCGCGGACGGTCCGGCGGACCACCGCGCGGACCGCGGGCTCGTCGCAGCCTTCGTCCGTCGCTTCGTCCTCCCGCACGGTGAGCGCCCCGGGAAGCGGGAGCGGCCAGGGCTCGGTGGGAGTACGGCGTTGGGGGCAGCACGACAGCTTGTACCGCCGGGAGTTTGGGGTGGCCCGGGACCCGGTCCATGACAGCTCCTCCTGCGGCCGGCTGCCGGCGGGCGGTGACGGTCGCGGCGGGGGTGAGGCGGTTCCGGCAGGCGCGGGAGTTGTCTCCGACCCGGCGACGAGGTCCAGGAGCACGCGCTCCTGCCCGCCCTCCCCCGTGCTGCTGGCCCCGGCCGACGCCACCGACCGCGAACCGCCCCCGCCGGCCGCCACGAGGACGACGTCGATGCTGGTGACCCCGGCCGGGACGGTGAACGTCCCGCTGGTGGTGAACGTCCGGGTGGTCGCCGCGGACGCGGGGGCGGCGAGCCCCACGGTCAGAGCGAGGGAGCCCGCGAGGCTCATGGCGCACACAGCGGCACGCACCGTACGGGGCCGCACCACGACTGGACGGGCCCTGACCGTCACCTACTGATTGACCGTCACACCACCCACAGTGAGAAGCAGGCAGGCCGGGAGCAACCGGACACGCCTGTTCGGGCCACACACCGGACGGATGAGCCAGGCATTTGACCCTCTGCGGGTGCGAAACACCGCCCCCTCCGCCGGACTTGGTAACCCGGGGGCGGTGGCGGAGCACCGGTGAACCTGGGGACGGCCAACCCCCGTTCCCTCGCGACGGGAGGCCAGGGCTGCAGAGGCAGACTCTGGGTGGTGTCCCTCCCGGCGCCGCCATTCCCAACACGTCCGGAACAGCGGGTACCAACGGCTATCTGCTGATGCGCTTGTCCTGCGACAGCCCCATCTGGTCCTCGGCATGATCCCCGTCCGGAAGACCGTCGGGGTTACTGTAGTACCGGCCACCTCCGCGGCCAGCGGGCTGCCCCCGGTCCCGTACAGCTCCTGCCTGTGGGAACAACCGGGCACGACGACCACCAGGAACACCCGCTCCCCTTGTGCCCCGTGGCGCCGGCCCTCTCTCCACCCGCGCGATGACAAGGGCTGCCCTACCAGCCCTTGGTGCAGTACTCCCGCTCACGCTCGAACATGTCGTCCGGCTCCGGGACTCAGCCCCCGGGCTCCTGGCCGATCACCTCGCACCGGCCCCGGCCGCCAGCGCGCATGGGGCTGAGCACATGCGCCGGTAGGCCGGGATTCGAGAGTGCCGACTTCCTGGTCGTGAATTTCGACCCGCCGGGCAATGACCATGGGAAGTTCATCGAGAGTTCGGGCGAACCGAACCGGAAACGAACCAGCCCTCGCAGCCGTGATCGGCGGCATACCAGCAGGTCTCGGTACGCCCCCTGCACGTGACCCCAGGGGCGCCGCACCCGCTCTGCTCGCGGTGGACGGCAAGGAGCTGAAGGTGTGGTTCCACAGCCGGTCCGGGTTCCCGCCCACCCTCACAGGGGAGAGCTGACCCGGCCGGGCAGACCGTCCGGTCATGAACCGAAAGGCACCCCGTGCGCAAACTTCTGGCACTGACCGTCACCCCGCTGGTCGCCATGGCCGCCGCCGCGGCCCTCAGCACCCCCGCCCACGCCCACACCTATGCCCATGCCGACGCCACCGGCAGACTCACCGCCCTCGACTCCGGCGTCTTCCACCCGCCCGGAGAGGGCGACCCCGTCGAGGAGATCGTCAACCCGGCGGCCGGCTGCTACCGGCTGAGCGGAGACGCCCCGGACTCCAGCGTCGCCTTCGAGAACAACACCGACCAGGACCTCACCGTGTACCTGAGCGAGGACTGCACGGAGCAGCCGCGCACCACAGTCACCGCCGGAACCACCTTCCGGGACTTCGGATCCGTCTCCGTCAAGGTGTCCTGACCGGACCCACACGGCAGACACCCCGGACACGGGCCGGTGAGCGCGGCCCCAGGCTACGACCCCAGGCTGACGAAGAGACACGAATGCGCCTTCGGTGTGGTTCTGCTCCCGGTTCCAGTTCGAGTGTGCCCGGTTCCGGAAGGGCTGGAGACGTTACTGGTGGACCTGGGAATGACGTGGAGGGACGATGCGCCGCTGTGCGACGAAGCGGCTGAGCCGGCCGCCCGTACTCGGCAGCCCTGGTGCCGGGACCACGCGCATGGACGGCATGCCGCCGGATGTCCCGTGTGCGTTTCACAGCGAGGTCCTTCCGGGAACGGAGCCCGGGTGCCGGCCGGTGTGCTCTTCCGTCGTGGAGGCGGCCGGCCATGGATGAGCCCTGCCCCGATCCCACCGGCATCCTGTTTCTGGACGGACGGCCCATCGAATACGCGCTGCGTGGCAGCGGGACGGCCACCACCGTGTTCGCCCACGGCCTGGGCGACACCATGACACAGCTGGCCGGACTGGCGAGCCAGGTCGCTGGACGGCAGGCCTTCTTCAACTTCGGTGGCCACGGGCGTTCGCAGGCCGCCCCGGGGCCACTGCGGTACGACACCCTGGTCGGCGAGCTGCTGGCGGTCCGCGCGCATACCGCCGGCGACCGCGCGGTGGGCCTGTCCATGGGGGCCGGAGCCGTTCTGCGCCTCCTCGTCGACCATCCCGGCCTGCTGCGACGCGCCGTAATCCTCCTGCCGGCCACCCTGGACCGTCGCGGGGCGGACACACCCTGTCTGTGGTTCGCAGACCTGGCCGAGCACGTCGAGAAAGGCCAGGTGGACAAGGCCGCCGCCATGCTCATCAGGGTGTGCCCGCCGATGCCCCAAAGCGCCGCGGGCTCCTGGAGCACCAAGCGTGCCGCCTTCCTCATCGAGCACGGCTACGCGAACCGTCTGCGAGAGGTCGGGGCCATGTACCCGGTCCGGAACACAAAGGATCTCGCCCGCGTCACCACACCGGTCATGATCATGTGTCACGAGAACGACCTGGCCCACAGTGTTGACGTGGGAGAACAGATGGCCGGCCTGCTCCCCGCCGCCGAGCTGCACGTCCTGCCCGACCGCTCTCTCCTGACCAGCGGCCGGGAGGCCGCCGCACAGCTTCCGGCCGACTTCCTCAACGACGCGTAGAAGCATTTCCAGGCACAGCACACCCTTCTTCCGGACGGTCCCGGCCTCGCGCAGCCCCCGGCGCTGTCCGGCCCGAGGTCTCCCGCCCGCGCCGGGCAAGGGCACCGTCGGCCAGCCGGGGCTGACGTGGTTTCAGGTCCCCCGGCCGCCGCCCGGTCGGCGCGGTACCTCCGGGTCCGGGGCGTACGGGGGGTACGGGGATGAACCCGCCGCGCCCAGACACGGCGGGTTCACGGGCAGGCGCCCGGGTACGGGTTGGGCTGTCGGCCGGTGGTGAGGGGTGTGGCGGCAGTGGCGGTCGTATCCAGGGTGTGGAAGAGCGCGCGTGCGGCGGCGCCGGTGGGGGTCATCCGGGTGGCTGCGGTGAGTTGGCTGCCGGTCATCGGGTCGTGGCCTGCCTGGATGAGGCTCTGCACGCCGCTGGCGCCGAAGGCCTGGACGGTGCCTTCCAGGTCGAACACCGGGATCGTGGTGGCACCGAGTCCCGCGAGCATCCTGACGTCATCGACCATGGTGTTCAGGCTGTTGTAGGGCGGGAGTCCGGCGTTGCCGATGGTGACCTGCCCCGCGGTACCGAAGCGGTGCTGCATGTCCGTGTAGTAGGACGCCACGTAGCCCGATCCCAGGTCGATCCCGAAGGCGCGGTATGCCTGCAGGAAGTACTGGTCGTATCCCGATGGAGGGAAGGCCGTGATGCTGAGCGCGGCCTGCAGTGCGATGCTGCCGTTGTCGAGGTCGTCCAGCGCGTACGGTACGGGCGAGCCCGCGATCCGCATGCCGTTCTGGTGCGCCCAGGTGATGGTGTCGGCGTAGGTGCGGATCGCGGCGCATTGCGCGGCGGGATCGAGGCTGCCGGCGGTCAGCAGGGCGTTGAAACCGGTCAGGTCGCCGCCGGTCAGTGCCTGGGTCACCGCCTGGTCGCCGGTGGGGGATTCCAGGTCCAGCACGGTCTCGGAGAACTGCAGGCCGTTCGCGAGCGACCAGCTGTGGAACGCCTTGACGGCGCTCTGGACGAGGGCGGCGTTCTGCTCGGTGTCGAAGGTGCCCTCGTCCAGCGGCATGGTGATCCAGGCATTGACCGGGACACCCCGGGCATTGGCCTGCTGGACGAGGGCGAGCCCATCGGTGCGCTGGTTCTCGCCCGGCAGTGCGGGCCCGAAGTCGGAGCCGTACACGAGGTCGACGTAGAGCGGGCTGTGGCCGGCGGCCAGGGTGTTCCACACCGCGTCGGTGAACGCGCTGAGATCGCGTGGACACGTCAGCGGGTCCTCCGCAAGGCACGGCTGTACGTCCTGGCCCGCCCAGAAGCCCACCTGCGCGCCGAGGGCTCGGGCACTGGGCGCGGCAGCGGCCGCCGGCTGCCTGCCGGCTCCCGTCAACGCCGAGCACACGAGCGCACTCACCGCGACGAGCACGGACAGCTTGGCGGACCGTGGCAGACCCTTCAGGGACATGACCATTTCCGACCTCCGTATACGTATCGTCCCGGTGTTGTCACGGGGCGACCGTGACACAGGCGCGACGTGTCCCGGTCCTCGCCATCCCGGTGACCCTGCCGACGCTCCCCGAATGGCCCGGACACGCAACTCGGCCGCCGCCCTCGCCGACCCGGGGGCCGGGCACCGAGAAGAGCACGGCCATCGGCCCGGACCGGTCGACATCAGCCTCGACCGGTCCGGGCGCGGCGGTGAACCCGAACCGGTCCCTCGTCTCCATGACCAGGCCGGTCTGCGTGGTGGCCTTCTCCCGGGCGCGCTTGCGGACCAGGGGCTGCCACCGGCGCCGCACCTCCGCTTCGAGGCGGGCGACGTGTTCGGGGCGCGGGGTCCGGATCGGGTCGCGCACGTACCGCTCGACGGTGCGCTGCGAGATCCCCCGCAGAGCGGCCGCCGTCTTCGTGGACTTGGTCTGCTCGACGAGGTGGCGCATCCGCGCACCCGCCGACCTGGGGACCGGGCGGGTCCTGGTGATCTGGGCGGCGCGCTCCAGGCTGTCTCCGAGTATTCCCACGGCGGGGCTCCTTCCGTGAGCGGCGCCGGGAACGGCTCCAGCAGGTCTTCCAGGAGTACGGGCCCGCCAGCGCCGTCGCCGCGCCCACGGCAGGTACGAGATGCCCGCCCGACCCGAGCACCTCACGATCCGCGAACGCCTCGACACGGCCCCGCCGTTCCTGATGGGGGTATGTGCCGATCACCTGCCCGAGTCCCTGCTCCAGGACGCCGCCACCGCGTGGGGGACGCCCGTCCCGGTGCCCCGGTGGTGGTCAGGCGCCGGGCTGGACGGGGCCGATGAGGGTGCCCTTGGTGACGGCGAAGGCGCCTTCGGCGACGGAGGTGCCCGGGATCATCCCGTCGGGTGCGCGGAGGGTGAACGATGCCTCGTCGGCCGGGGTCGTGCGGCCGGTGTCGGGGACCTGGATGTCGAAGTGGACCGGTCGGCCCGGTCCGAAGGTCACCGTGGCGTTCTGGTCGCCGTACCACCCCGCGGTCACGGGCAGCGTCCTGCCGTGACCGGAGAAACTGAGGTCGGCCGGTGAACCGGCCAGCGTGCACGGGGCGTAGCCCCTGGGCGCGGTCAGGGTCACCCGGAAGTGGAGGTGGCCCGCGCTGGACCGGTCCTGGGCGATCTTCGCAAGATGGTTGGCGGGCCGGCAGGCCGACGGTGCGGCGCTGCCCGCCGTCGCGGCCTGCGCGGTTCCCAGAGCGGTAGCCGTCAGAACGGCGGCGACAACGACGGTAGCGGTGAGCGTGCGGCTCATGCCCATGGTGGAACTCTCCTCACGGTGCGGGGAACTGACGGTGAATACTCGGATGCCTCCGGGCGGGGCGCCGGCCCTGCAAGGTCTCCCGGACGGTTCGTGCGGAGTAGCCGTCGGCCGGTTCTCACCGGGGCCGCGGCCGGACCTCCTGCACCCGGTCGTCCCCGAACAACCGGCAGAACACCGGCCCGTACCAGGCCGGGAGCCAGGGTCAGGGCCCAGTACGGTGAACATCGCCTCGGCCACCTGGTTCCCCGACCCCGCACCTGAGTGGCCGTCTCCGGCCAGGAACAGTCCCCCGCCCTTGAACGCGGGCCACCGACCACACCGTCACCCCCGAGAACCGGGCCGGGCGTCGTCGGCCCAGCCTTCGCGTCGTGCACCTCTGATCCGGTTCCCCGCCCGCACCACCGGTCCCCGGCCTGCCGGCCGAACGCCGCTGGAACAGCACCGAGCCGTCAGCGCCACCGAGCCCCCCCCTGACAGACACCCCCAGAACCGGGAAACCTGACCCCGGAACCACCCCCCGGTGAACCACGAGTACGGCCTCACACCCCGCAGGCGATGGGACAGAGGTTCGCGGGCGTTCCGTTGAGGACAGGCCGCTATACAGCGGTGTTGACGACGTTGAGGAAGCCGAAACGGTGGTGGGAGGTGGAGAGGTCGCCCTGGGTGTCGGTTCCCGTGGGAAGCACGATGCCGGATGAGATGGACCTCATCTTCGGGGCTCCGGTCTGCGCCTGGAAGGGGATGTTGATCGTGGTGGGCGCGGCAGGTCCCAGTGCCCCGATGCCCGCGGGTACGGCGAGCCGGTAGACGGAGGGAATCGCGGGGTCGTCGTTCTCGTAGAGCGCGGTGAATCCGGCGGGCCGGCCGGAGGAGGGAACCCGGGTGTAGAAGGGGGTGGAGAAGGTGAAGTGCGCGACGTGGTCGGTTCCGTCGAGCAGAGTGCCCGCACCGTTGTAGAAGTTGAACGGGACGCTCGCCGCGGCGCCCCCCGTCACCAGAGGCTGCTCGGAGAGCGTGTAGAACAGGTTGGTGTTGCCGGGTGCGGGTGTAGGCAGGCTGGACTTCACGAACAGGAACGCCCAGGTGTTGCGGGTCAGGTCGCTGTCCTGGTCCTGGGTGTTGCCCGCGTCGGTCGTAAAGATGGCCCGGCCGAGGGGCGCCGGGCCGGATGCTCCGGGGTCGAGGCTGAAGGAGACCGTGACGGTGGTGGAGGAGTTGGCGGGGAACCCGGAGAAGGCGACTTTGATGATCGAGGGAACGTCGGCGTCCGTGTTCTGGTAGAGCCAGCTGGAGGTGGCCCCGCTGACCGAGGGCAGGCTGTTGACGTTGGCGTAGAACGGGGTGATCACCTTGAGCGAGACCGGGCCGGTGGCGGCCACGCTGCTGAAGTTGCCGACGGTGATCGTCATGGTCGCGTTGCCGCTGCCGTCGTAGATGGCAGCGGCGCTCGTGCAGTAGAGGTTGACGATGTTGGGCAGGAGCGCGTTCCGTGCGGGGTCGGCTGAGCCCTGCGGGCCGGCTGCGGCGGCCTCCCTGGAGAGGCTGCCGCCCAGCCCGATCGCCGCGGCACCCAGGGTGGCGGCCTTGATCATGTTGCGCCGCCCCAGCAGACCCGGTTCCGCCGATCCGGCGATGGACTGCTCGTGTGTCTGGTTGTGCATGAAGAATCCTCCGGTGGTGGATGACAAGGCTGGGCCGACACGAACTCTCTGCCCCATAGCGTGACTATTCGCTCATTCATTGCATAGTGCTGAAAGGGTGATATCTAAGAAGCCGTTGCTCTATTGAGCATGGTGGGCATGAGTTCGAGTGTGGTTGCCCGGCGGGGTGATCTTCCGACGGTCCGGGCATGAAGGCAGGGCCTCCCGAACAGCTCGTGGG
>NZ_JBITDK010000049.1:0-26614 GCF_044454165.1 Streptomyces sp. NPDC051567
CCCCCCCCCCCCCCCCCCCCCCCCCCCCCCCCCCCCCCCCCCCCCCCCCCCGCCGGGGCCGCGCGCGGCGGGGGCCCCCCCCCCCCGCGCCCCCCGCGCCCCCCCCCCCCCCCCCCCCCGCCCCCCCCCCGGCGGGGGGGCCCCCCCCCCCCCGTCCGGCTCCCCGCCCCTCCTCCTCCCCTCCCTCTTCATCTCCCCCCTCTCTCTATGCGCGTAGAAGGAAGTCACCTCATGGACGTCATCTCCGTCATCCGCACCAAGCGGGACCGCGGTGAGCTGAGCCCCGAGCAGATCGACTGGGTCATCGACGCGTACACGCGCGGTGTCGTCGCCGACGAGCAGATGTCGGCGCTGGCGATGGCCATCCTGCTGAACGGCATGAACCGGACCGAGATCGCCCGCTGGACCGCCGCGATGATCGCGAGCGGCGAGCGGATGAACTTCGACTCGCTCTCGCGCCCCACCGCCGACAAGCACTCGACGGGCGGTGTCGGCGACAAGATCACGCTGCCGCTGGCGCCGCTGGTCGCCGCCTGCGGCGCGGCCGTGCCGCAGCTCTCGGGCCGGGGCCTGGGCCACACCGGCGGCACCCTCGACAAGCTGGAGTCCATCCCGGGCTGGCGGGCGCTGCTCTCCAACGAGGAGATGCTGCACGTCCTGGACACCACGGGCGCGGTCATCTGCGCGGCGGGCGACGGCCTGGCCCCCGCCGACAAGAAGCTCTACGCCCTGCGCGACGTGACGGGCACGGTGGAGGCCATCCCGCTGATCGCCTCCTCGATCATGTCGAAGAAGATCGCGGAGGGGACCGGCTCGCTGGTCCTCGACGTCAAGGTCGGCACCGGCGCGTTCATGAAGAACATCGAGGACGCGCGCGAGCTGGCCTCGACCATGGTCGCGCTGGGCACCGACAGCGGCGTCAAGACGATCGCCCTGCTCACCGACATGTCCACCCCGCTCGGCCTGACGGCGGGCAACGCCCTGGAGATCCGCGAGTCCGTGGAGGTCCTCGCGGGCGGCGGCCCCTCGGACGTCGTCGAGCTGACCCTGGCCCTGGCCCGGGAGATGCTGGACGCGGCGGGCATCAAGGACGCCGACCCGGCCAGGGCCCTGGCCGACGGCTCGGCCATGGACGTCTGGCGCCGGATGATCGCGGCACAGGGCGGCGACCCGGACGCGGCGCTCCCGGTGGCACGCGAGCACCACGTGGTGACGGCCCCGGCCTCGGGCGTGCTGACCCGGCTGGACGCGTACGCGGTGGGCGTCGGCGCCTGGCGCCTGGGCGCGGGCCGCGCCCGCAAGGAGGACCCGGTCCAGGCGGGCGCGGGCATCGAGCTCCACGCGAAGCCGGGCGACACCGTGACGGCCGGCCAGCCGCTGCTGACCCTGCACACGGACACCCCGGAGAAGTTCGCGTACGCCCTGGCCGCGCTGGACGGCGCCTACGACATCGCCCCGGCGGGCACCCCCTTCACCGCCACGCCGATCGTCCTGGACCGCATCGCCTGACCTGAACCTTCTCATTCGGGTGAACGGGACCGGTGGACCCCCGCCGGTCCCGTTCGGCATGCTGGGATCGGTGCCGAACCGAGAGAGGGAGCACCCATGAGCGCGCCCGACGTCCTGTTCACCCCGCTCCGCGCCGACGACTGGGAGGAACTGGTCCGCTTCTGGGAAGAGACGGCCGGGCCGGAGGGCTGCAAGGTGGAGATCATCGAGGGGATCGTCACCGTGGCACCACCGCCCGCCGACCGGCACATCATCATCGCGGAAGCCGTCCAGCGCCAGCTGTACGCGGTCCTGTCAGGGGAACTGGGCCTCTACCGGACCCAGAGCGTGGCCGTCCCCTCACGCACGGGCATGTTCATCCCGGACCTCCTGGTCCTGCCGCGCGACCTGCTCTCCGGGCCCGGCAGCTTCGTGAGCCCCGCAGCCGCCGAGCTCGTCGTGGAAGTCACCTCCCCGTCGAACGCGCGGCACGACCGGGTGGCGAAATGCCTCGGATACGCAAAGGCCGGGGTCCCGTTGTACCTGCTGATCGACGCCTTCGCCCCGCTCGGCCCCACCCTCACCCTGCACACCGAACCCCGGGACGGCCTCTACCGCGTCCTTCGCGTCGGCACGTTCGGCGAGCCGTTCCCGCTGCCCGCCCCCTTCGGTCTGGAACTCGACACCTCCGGTTTCCTCGCCGACTGAGGACAGCCCCCGCCGCCGCCGTCACCGGCGCGGGCTCCGCCTACCGGGCCCTGCTGGGACTCGTCGGCCTGATCGGGCTGTTCGGGGAGACCGGTGAGCGGGAACCACCGCGCGGTGTCCGGGAAGGCGTCGCGGCCGACGATCCTGCCGGCTGACATCTCCAGCACCTGGGGCGCCCGTGGAGGGTGCCCCGGCCGTCCTCGCGCGGGCGGGGCCGGCCGAAGGCGGGCAGGCCGTTCGCCGCCGTCGGGAGCGGCGGGGAGCCCTGGCAGCCGATGCCCTGGTCCAGGTGCCGGGCGGCGATGGACCCGTGCCCCTGGAGCCGCAGGTCGTACGGCGGTGCCGACAGCACCGCGTCCTGGTGCAGGAGCATGGTCAGCCGCGCGATGTCGTACGCCTCGAAGGCGCTCAGGTACTGCTCCAGCAGCCGGGCCCGGGCCGGGTCCAGCGGGTCGGCCGGGTCGCTCTCGCGCACCCGCTGCCCGGCGAGGCCGGCCCGCGCCCGCTGGAGCGCGCTGTTCACCGAGGCCACGGTGGTGTCCAGGAGCCGCGCGACCTCGTCCGCCTTCCAGGCCAGCACCTCGCGCAGGATCAGTACGGCCCGCTGCTTGGCGGGCAGGTGCTGGAGGGCCGCGACGAAGGCCAGCCGGACGGACTCCTTGGCCAGCGCGGCCTCGGCCGGGTCGGCGGTCCGGGGCAGCGCCCGGCCGTCCGGCACCGGCTCCGGCCAGGCCGCCCCGGGCCGCTCGTCGAGCACGGCGGACGCCTGGTGCCTCGGGGCGCTGAGGTCCATGGGCCGCGCCCGCTTGCTCCCGGCCTTCAGCAGGTCCAGGCAGACGTTGGTCGCGATCCGGTACAGCCACGAGCGCAGCGAGGACCGGCCCTCGAAGCCCCCGTGGCCGCGCCAGGCGCGCAGGTAGGTGTCCTGCACCGCGTCCTCGGCGTCGAAGGCGGAGCCGAGCATCCGGTAGCAGTGGCCGGCCAGCTCGACGCGGTAGCGGTCCATCGCCTCGTCGAGTTCGGTGCCGGTGGAGAGGTCCGTGCTGGCGGAGAGGTCGGTCATGACGGTTGAACCCCCTGGTAGATCCCGGTCACCGGAAACTATCCGAGGGGTCTGACAATCGCGTTCCAACACCTGCTGGAGCCAAGCCCGTTGGGCCCTGCCCGTCTCCCGCGCCCGTCTGCCGGGGCTCAGCGCGCGACGGCCTGCCGGCCCCGGACCGAGGCCGCGGCCACCACCGCCGGACGCCGCTGAGCGCGGGCCGCGTGGGACCCGTACAGCGTGATCGAGACGACGCCGAGCACGGCCAGCAGCGCGACGCCCACCGTGGCGGGCCAGCCGGACCAGTGGTAGGCGAGGGCGCCCACGGTGCCGCCCGCGCTGGAGCCCAGGTAGTACGCCGACTGGTAGAGCGCGGACGCCTGCGCCCGTCCGGTCGTCGCCGTCCGGCTCACCGCGGCGGAGGCCACGGCGTGCCCGGCGAAGAACCCCGCCGTGATCAGCACCAGCCCGGCCAGGATCGCGGCCAGCGCACCGGAGAGCGAGAGCAGCAGCCCGAGCGCGGTGGTGGTCACGGCCAGGTACAGCGCCCCGCGCCGCCCCGTACGGGCCACCAGCTGCCCGGCGGCGGCCGAGGAGGCCGTGCCGACCAGGTAGACCAGGAAGACCGAGCCGATCACGCCCTGCCCGAGCGAGAACTCGTCCGCCAGCCGGTACCCGACGACCGTGTACACGGCGCCGAAGACGGTCATGAACAGCGCGCCGATCCCGTACAGCCGCAGCAGCAGCGGGTCCCGCAGGTGGCCGCGGACGGTACGTCCCACCGCGCGCGGGTCCATCGAGGCCGGACGGAAGAACCGCGCCCGGGGCAGCAGCACCAGGAAGGCCACCGCGCAGACCAGCGCCAGCACGCCGACCGCCGCCAGCCCCACCCGCCAGCCCCCGAGCTGCGCCGCCCAGCCGGTCACGAGACGGCCGCTCATCCCGCCGATCGAGTTGCCCGCCACGAACAGCCCGATCGCGCCCACCAGCGCCTTGGGCCGGACCTCCTCCGCCAGGTACGCCATCGCCGAGGCCGGGACGCCCGCGATCGCCGCGCCCTGCACGGCCCGCAGCACCACCAGCCACTCCAGGTTCGGCGCGAACGGCACCAGCAGCCCGACGCCGACGGCCACCGCCATCGACCACGTCATCATCCGGGTCCGGCCGAACCGCTCGGACAGCACGCTGAGCGGCAGGACGAAGAGCGCGAGCGCGCCGGTGGCCGCCGACACCGTCCAGCTCGCCCGACCCGCCGTCACCCCGAAGTCCGCGGAGACCGCGGGCAGCAGCGCCTGCGTGGAGTAGAGGAGGGCGAAGGTCGCCAGCCCGGCGGCGAAGAGCGCGAGGCTCATCCGGCGGTAGCCGGGCCGGCCGGGGGAGTGCGGCTCCGGCGGACCGGAGCCCTCCGTGGCGCGGGATCGCGCGGCGGCTTCCGTGGCGTGGGGTTCCGGGGACGACGAGAAGGAGGCACCTGTGGTGACAGGTGCCCCGGTATGAGCGGGAGACATGCCACGACCGTAGGCCCGCCTTTTTCATGCGTCCAATGCACGGATTCGCGATAATCAATCCATTCCTGCATCACCACAGCTCAGGGCGGCGGATGTCAATGAACCGTTACGAAGAAGACATGGCCGTGACACGTCTGCTGGCCCCCCGGCTCGCGTACTTCGCCGCCGTCGCCCGGCACGAGCACGTCACCCGCGCCGCACAGGAACTCGGCGTTCCGCAGTCGACGCTCTCCCGGGCCATGGTCCGCCTCGAACAGGACCTCGGCGTCACGCTGTTCGCCCGCAAGGGCCGCACCGTCGCCCTCACCACCGCGGGCCACGCCTTCCTCGCCTCGGCGGACCGGGCCCTGGCCGAGATCGCCCGCGCCGCCGAATCCGTCCAGCGGGACGCCGACCCGGCCTCCGGCAAGGTGGCCTTCGGCTTCCTGCACACCCTCGGCTCCGAGACCGTCCCCGGCCTGATCCGCGCCTTCCGCGCCGACCACCCCCGCATCCGGTTCTCCCTCGTCCAGAACTACGGCGAGGCCATGCTGGAGCGGCTGCGCGCCGGTGAGCTGGACCTCTGCCTGACCTCGCCCCTGCCCGTCGCCCCCGACCTGGTCGCCCGCCGCCTGGACGAACAGCGGCTGCGCCTGGTCGTCCCGGACGACCACCGCCTCGCCGGCCGCAAGCGCGTCCGCCTGGCCGAGGCCGCCGAGGAAACCTTCGTCACCCTGGAGTCGGGCTACGGCCTGCGCCGGATCACCGACGACCTGTGCGCGGAGGCCGGGTTCGTCCCCCGGGTCGCCTTCGAGGGCGAGGAGGCCGAGACCCTGCGCGGCCTGGTCGCTGCCGGTCTCGGCGTCGCCCTGCTGCCACCGCCCGCCGTGGCCCGCCCCGGCGTGGTCGAGCTGACGGTGACGGCCCCGCGCGCGGTCCGCGAGATCGGCGTCGCCTGGCTCGACGGCCACCCCGACACCCCGCCGGTGGCCGAGTTCAAGCGCTTCCTCCTCTCCCGCCGGGGCCGCCTGCTCCCGGAGCTGTAGGGAGCGGAGCGCCCGGGCCCGCCGGGCCCGACGCGGCACCGGTCACCGCGGCTTCGCGTACTCCCCGTAGCCGGTCCAGTCCAGCGCGACACAGGGCTCGTCGCCCATGACCCAGGCGTCGTGCCCGGGCTCGATCTGGATGAAGTCCCCGGGGCCGATCTCGCCGCGCTCCCCGTCGTCCATGACGACCATCAGACGGCCGCTCACCACGTACCCCGTGTGGGCGGACCGGCAGCTGTCGGTGCCCACCAGCGGCTTCACGTGTTCCGACCAGCGCCACCCCGGTGCGAAGACCGCGCGTCCCACGGGCCCGGCGTCCGTGTCGAAGAGGTCCAGCCGGCCCTTGCCGTCCTCGAACGGACGCGTCTCGTCCGCCTTGTCGAAGCTCCTGTACACCAGTCCGGCCACAGCTCATCGCCTCCCGGAGAGCAGCGCCCCGAGTCCGTTCCTCACTCTACGCCCGGCGCCGCTGCCCGGAAGGCGCCGCCGTTCAGCGCCGCGGGGTGCGGCCGAAGCCGGAGGCCAGGGGCATGCGCAGGCCCAGCGGGGGCGGGGCCGCCAGCGCGTCCGTGACCGGGCGGGAGTAGCGGCCCGAGGAGACCGACCCCAGGACGAAGTCCACGGTCAGGGCCACCACTTCGGACCGGTGCTCCCGCAGTCCGTGCCCGTCCGAGTGGACCTCGAACCGGCACGTGGAACGGTTCGCCTTCTTGGCCCGCGCCGCGAGCAGGAACGAGGTCTCCGGGTCGCTCCGCGGGTCGTTCGTGCCGTGCACGATCAGCACCCGCCGCCCCGACAGCTGTTTCACCGGTTCCTCCGGGCCGCCCGGAGCCGACCGCCCCAGGCACGGGGCGAGCGCCACCACCGCGCCGACGGCGCCGTGCCCCGCCGCCCGCAGCGCCGCCCGGCCGCCCTCCCCGTACCCGGCCAGGCAGACCGGCACGTCCCCGTACCGGCGCACCACCTCGTCCGCCGCCCACCGGGCCTGGTCCTCCCGGGAGGACGGGCCGCCGTGCACGACCGTGTGCGTGACCAGCCCCTGTGCCCCGCCCGCCCGGGCCAGTGCCCGCGCGAGCGGGCGCACCGGACCGGGGGAGAACCGGGCCGCTCCGGGAAGCAGGAGGACCACACCACTGACCGTCGAATCCGAGCCGTTCGCGCCGGCCGCCCGCCCCAGGCGGGCCCCGCGCGCCGGCGGCGCATGCTGTGCCATGCCGGAACAGTCTCAGACGCGGAGGCGAACGCCACCCGTCCGCACGGTCACTGTTATATATCGACCCGCACCGCCACCCCACCGCTCTACGCGCGTAGGAGCTAGAGTGCGCAGATGACGAGCGAGACCCCCAACCTGCCGACCCCGGATCAGATCCGCCGCTCCCCGAAGGTGCTCCTCCACGACCACCTCGACGGTGGGCTGCGCCCGGGGACCATCATCGAGCTGGCCCGCGAGGCCGGCTACGAGAACCTTCCCGAGACCGACGCCGACAAGCTCGGCGCCTGGTTCCGGGAAGCCGCCGACTCCGGCTCCCTCCCGCGCTACCTGGAGACGTTCGCGCACACCTGCGCCGTCATGCAGACGAAGGCCGCCCTCTTCCGGGTCGCCGCGGAGTGCGCCGAGGACCTGGCCGAGGACGGCGTCGTGTACGCCGAGATCCGGTACGCGCCCGAGCAGCACCTGGAGGACGGCCTGACCCTCGAAGAGGTCGTCGAGGCCGTGAACGACGGCTTCCGCGAGGGCGAGCGCCGCGCCAGGGCCAACGGCCACCGCATCCGCGTCGGCGCCCTGCTGACCGCCATGCGCCACGCGGCGCGGGCGCTGGAGATCGCGGAACTGGCCAACCGCTACCGGGACAACGGCGTGGTCGGCTTCGACATCGCCGGTGCCGAGGCCGGGTTCCCCCCCACCCGCCACCTCGACGCCTTCGAGTACCTCAAGCGCGAGAACAACCACTTCACCATCCACGCGGGCGAGGCGTTCGGCCTCCCGTCGATCTGGCAGGCCCTGCAGTGGTGCGGCGCCGACCGCCTCGGCCACGGCGTGAAGATCATCGACGACATCGAGGTCGCCGCCGACGGCTCGGTGACGCTGGGGCGCCTGGCCTCCTACGTCCGGGACAAGCGCATCCCCCTGGAGATGTGCCCGAGCTCCAACCTCCAGACGGGCGCGGCGCTCTCGTACGCCGAGCACCCGATCGGTCTGCTGCGCAAGCTGCACTTCCGGCTCACGGTCAACACCGACAACCGGCTGATGAGCGGCACCAGCATGAGCCGCGAGTTCGAGCACCTGGTCGACACCTTCGGCTATTCGCTCGACGACATGCAGTGGTTCACCGTCAATGCGATGAAGTCCGCGTTCATTCCTTTTGATGAACGACTGGCCATGATCAACGAGGTCATCAAGCCCGGTTACGCGGAGCTGAAGTCGGAGTGGCTTTTCCAGCAGACCGCTTCGACCAGGGGTTCTGTCTCGGCCTAGGCCATGGAACGACAGACGGAAAGCGCCCGGGAGGTTCAACTCCCGGGCGCTTTCTCCTATCGGCGGATGTTTGCGGGAGGGGGTGCGCAGTGACTAGTTTGCGGAGCCGCTCATTTCCCCGTCGCAAGGACGAGATTTCATGAAGCAGTCAGCCGCCAAGACCCTCGGTGTCGCCGTTCTCGGTGCCGCCTTCGCCGCAGTGGCCGCCGGTACCGCCTCGGCCGCCGTCCCCGCCGTCGGCCTCACCGACGCGCTCAGCACCGTCACCGGCGCGACCGAGTCGCTCACCAGCCAGCAGAAGGTGACCGCCCACGAGGGCCAGGCGACCGACCCGGCCGAGGCGCTCGGGTCCGTCACCGAACTGCTCGGCGGTCTGCCGCTCAGCGACCTCGGCTCCTGACCCACCGCGGAACCCGTACGTCCGCACGCCGTACGGAACCGTAGCTCCGTACGCCCGTCCGTACGTCGTCCGTCCGTGCGTCTCTCCGTAGGGCACGCGTTCGCGCACACGCATGGCGCAAACCTGTTCGACCGGGTGTGCGCCATGCCGTGCCGTGTGCCACGCTCACCACCAACTGCCCGCCGAAGCACGGGGTATGAGGTCTCGGTCATGCGCATGAAGGCGCGAGCATGAAGGCACGAGCGGCGACGGCCGCGCTGGTTCCCGCGCTCCTCCTGGCGGCGGGGTGCGGCGGCGCGGGTGCCCCCGCGCCGGGCGCGGACCCCAAGGGCTCCGCGACGGCCTCCGCCACGTCCGGCGCGCCCGTCGCCCCCCGGGCCGGGACCGCGCTCGAACGGGCCGCGCTGGTCCAGGGCGACCTGGACGGCTACCAGATCTCCGCGCAGGGCAAGAACCCCAACGCCCCGCAGGGTCAGCCGCAGGCCGACCGGAAGGCGTGCCAGCCGCTGGCCGACATCATGGGCGACAAACCCGACCCGGCCGCCCGCGAGACGGTCGACCGGGGCATCGGCTCCCAGAAGCAGGTCGGACTGGCCGTCTCCGCCACCCTCAGCTCCTACGCCGAGAGCGACGCCAGGGCCCTGATCGACCGGCTCCACGGCGCGGTAGCGGCCTGCGGTACGGGCTTCTCCGCCACCATCGGCCCGCAGAGCGGCACCTACCGCGACGTACGGGCGACGGAGTACCGGACGGGCGGCGACGAGAGCGTCAGCTGGACCACCACCGTCTCCTCCCAGGGCGTCTCGGCCCCCGCGCACCTGCTCGTCATCCGCGCGGGCGCCACCGTGGTCCGGCTGATGGCCGTCGACGTGACCGCCGCCCGGCAGAAGGTGGAGGTCCCGCACGAGGTGACCGGCAAACAGCTCCAGAAGGTCCGCTCCACCGGCTGACCGGTCCACCCGGCGGGCTGTCGCCGTCACGCCCGCGTCGGGCGGCCGGGTCACCAGGAAGGCCGGGTCACCAGGAAGTGGTGGGCTTCTCGTTCGGCAGGAGCAGCCACAGCGCCAGGTAGATCAGGAACTGCGGGCCGGGCAGCACGCACGAGACGACGAAGAGGACGCGCACGGTGTTCCTGGAGATCCCGAAGCGGCGCGCCAGTCCGGCGCAGACGCCACCGATCCATCGTCCGTCGCGGGGGCGGGCAAGGGCGCTCATGGTCTCTCCTTCGTCGGGTCCGCTCTGTCTGCGGTGTGCCTCAATACTCGCGCGGGACCGCCGACAGGACCTCGGTCCACGGGCCTAGCCCGACCCTGGTAATTCTCGGGGTGGACCCCTGAGAGGAACGCCGCACCCGTGCCCGCAGCGCCGGGACGAGGGCCACGTGGGTCAGGAGCACCCCGGCGGTGTTCAGGAAGATCGAGTCCACGTCGACCACCTGGCCCGGGACGGCGGTCTGGAGCATCTCGATGGTCGTCGAGACCAGCACGGCCGCCGCGGCGGTCCGGGCCAGCGAGGACCAGGCGCCCATCGGCGAGGTCACGAGCCGCCCCCCGGCCACCGGCAGCAGCACTCCCAGCGGGGCGAGCAGCGCCAGCCCCTCCCCGATCCGCCGGGCGGCCTCCAGCGGCCCGTACGCGAGGTCGGCCCTGATCCCCGCCAGCGGGGTCAGATTGGCCGCGGCGGCCCAGGGCACGTCCAGGGGCCGCAGGGTCAGCCAGCCGACCAGGAGCAGATGAGCGGTCAGCAGGACACCGCCCAGCAGGCGGAACCGGACCCGGAGAAGGACGGCGGTGACGGTGGTGGCGGCACTGCCGCCGGCCTCATGACGCTGCACAGGTGCGAGGACGCGCCATCCGGTGGCCCCGGTTCCGCCGGGCCCCGGGGTGTGGCGCGCACCACGGCCGGGGCGGCCGGAGCGTCACGGCCGGAGCGCCGGTCCCGGGGTCGGGCCCGCCGCCGGGACCGGCCCGTCACGTGGCCACAGCCCGGCCACAGCCCGGTCCCGCCCGGTCCGCCGTACCGGTGTCCGGCCCGGCGGTGCCCGGCCCGGCGGTGCCCGGTTCCGGTCAGCCCACGGCGAGGACGGCGATCAGCAGGACCGCGCCGGCCACCGTGGGGGCGATGATCTCGTAGGACCAGCGCACGCGGACGCCGCCCTGGGCGCCGGGCCGGGCGGCGCCGCGTTCGGCCAGCTCCCGCAGCTCGTCCACGACCCGGTCCGCGCTGGCCCGCTGCGGCGGGGCCGGCTGCGCCGACCGCTCCCCGGCGGACAGGTCCCGGCCGGTGAGGCCCCGGCCGCCCAGCCGCTGCCGCTGCGCCTTCTTCCGCTCGCGCAGCGAGACGGGCACGGACCAGAGCTGGTACTTCGCGCCCTCGGCCAGCACCTCCGCCGAGTACCCGGACCGCACCGCGTCCACGGCGCCCCAGGGCAGCTCGATGACCCGGAAGGGGTTCCGTACGCGCAGCCGGTCGGCGTTGGCGAAGACGGCCGGGCGGAGCGTGAAGGCGATGACGAGCGGGGCCGCGCACAGCGCCAGCGCCATCGCGATCCACGGCGTGTGCCCGGAGCCGCGCAGCGCGGCGTCCCCGCAGAGCCAGGCGGTCAGCGCGAGCAGCAGCACCCCGGTGGCGATGGCCATGGAGGAGCGGTAGACGCGGTCGTCGTAGACAGGCTCGTCGGTGGGCTGCTGGCTGCTCATACGGTCGATTCTGCCCCACCGTGTCCCCGGCCCGCCGCCGCCCGGTCCGCAGGAGGGGCGGCGGGCCGGGGACACGGTGGGGAGGTGTCGGTTCCGCAGCGGTTCCGGGGGAGGGGGTGACATGCAGCTACGCGCGTAGATATGCTCATCTGGTGACCATGCCCACCACCCTCACCGCATTCGCCGACGTGACGACGTCCGACAGTGCGCTGCGCCGCTTCCTGCACGGGCTGCCCGGCGTCGACGCTGTCGGCCTGGAGGCCCGCGCGGCCGCCCTCGGCACCCGCTCGGTCAAGACGACGGCCAAGGCGTACGCGATCGACCTGGCCATCTCGATGATCGACCTGACGACGCTGGAAGGAGCGGACACCCCGGGCAAGGTCCGGGCGCTCTCCGCCAAGGCCGTCCACCCCGATCCGACCGACCGCTCCACGCCCACCACCGCCGCCGTCTGCGTCTATCCGGACATGGTGGCCACCGCCAAGGCGGCCCTGAACGGGGCCGACGTCAAGGTGGCCTCCGTCGCCACCGCGTTCCCCGCCGGCCGCGCGGCCCTGCCCGTCAAGCTCGCGGACACCCGTGACGCCGTCGCCGCGGGCGCCGACGAGATCGACATGGTCATCGACCGTGGCGCCTTCCTCGCCGGCCGCTACCTCGACACGTACGAGCTGATCAAGGCGGTCAAGGCGGAGTGCGTCCGGCCCGACGGGAGCGCGGCCCGGCTCAAGGTCATCTTCGAGACCGGCGAGCTGTCCACGTACGACAACATCCGCCGCGCCTCCTGGATCGGCATGCTCGCGGGCGCCGACTTCATCAAGACGTCGACCGGCAAGGTCGGGGTCAACGCGACCCCCGCCAACACCCTGCTCATGCTCGAAGCCGTCCGTGACTTCCGGGCGCAGACCGGCGTCCAGATCGGTGTGAAGCCGGCCGGCGGCATCCGCACCACCAAGGACGCGATCAAGTTCCTGGTCCTGGTCAACGAGACCGTGGGCGAGGACTGGCTGAGCAACCACTGGTTCCGCTTCGGCGCCTCCAGCCTGCTCAACGACCTGCTGATGCAGCGCCAGAAGCTGAGCACCGGCCGTTACTCCGGTCCCGACTACGTGACGGTGGACTGATCACCATGGCATCCCTCTTCGAGTACGCACCGGCCCCCGAGTCCCGCTCGGTCGTCGACATCGCGCCGTCCTACGGCCTCTTCATCGACGGCGAGTTCACCGACGCCGCCGACGGCAAGGTCTTCAAGACCGTCTCGCCCTCCACCGAGGAGGTACTGGCCGAGGTCGCCCAGGCGGGCGCCGCCGATGTCGACCGCGCCGTGAAGGCGGCCCGCAGGGCCTTCGAGAAGTGGTCCGCGCTGCCCGGCTCCGAGCGCGCCAAGTACCTCTTCCGCATCGCCCGGATCATCCAGGAGCGCAGCCGCGAGCTGGCCGTCCTGGAGACCCTGGACAACGGCAAGCCGATCAAGGAGACCCGCGACGCGGACCTCCCGCTGGTCGCCGCGCACTTCTTCTACTACGCGGGCTGGGCCGACAAGCTCGACCACGCCGGGTTCGGCCGGAGGACGACGGATGGGCGCAGCGGGGCGAACCCGCGCCCGCTCGGTGTGGCCGGCCAGGTCATCCCGTGGAACTTCCCGCTCCTGATGCTCGCGTGGAAGATCGCCCCGGCGCTCGCCACCGGCAACACGGTCGTCCTGAAGCCCGCCGAGACCACCCCGCTCTCCGCCCTGTTCTTCGCGGACATCTGCCGCCAGGCCGGGCTGCCCAAGGGCGTCGTCAACATCCTCCCGGGCTACGGCGACGCGGGCGCGGCCCTCGTCGAGCACCCGGACGTGAACAAGGTCGCCTTCACCGGCTCCACCGCCGTCGGCAAGGCCATCGCGCGCCAGGTCGCCGGTACGGACAAGAAGGTCACCCTGGAGCTGGGCGGCAAGGGCGCCAACATCGTCTTCGACGACGCCCCCGTCGACCAGGCCGTCGAGGGCATCGTCACCGGCATCTTCTTCAACCAGGGCCAGGTCTGCTGCGCGGGCTCGCGCCTGCTGGTCCAGGAGTCGGTCCACGACGAGGTGCTCGACTCGCTCAAGCGCCGCCTGTCCACGCTGCGCCTGGGCGACCCGCTCGACAAGAACACCGACATCGGCGCCATCAACTCCGCCGCCCAGCTGGCCCGGATCACCGCGCTCGCGGAGACCGGCGAGGCCGAGGGCGCCGAGCGCTGGTCCCCGGAGTGCGAGCTGCCGTCGGCCGGTTTCTGGTTCGCCCCGACGCTCTTCACGAACGTCACCCAGGCGCACACCGTCGCCCGCGACGAGATCTTCGGCCCGGTGCTGTCCGTGCTGACCTTCCGTACGCCCGACGAGGCCGTCGCCAAGGCCAACAACACCCAGTACGGCCTGTCCGCCGGCATCTGGACGGAGAAGGGCTCGCGCATCCTCGCGGTCGCGAGCAAGCTCCGTGCGGGTGTGGTGTGGGCCAACACGTTCAACAAGTTCGACCCGACCTCGCCCTTCGGCGGCTACAAGGAGTCGGGCTTCGGGCGCGAAGGCGGCCGTCACGGCCTGGAGGGCTACCTCGATGTCTGATTCCACGGTGTCCACGGCGTCCACGGCGCGGCTGAGCGTCTTCAAGACCTACAAGCTGTACGTGGGCGGGAAGTTCCCGCGTTCCGAGAGCGGCCGGGTGTACGAGGTGAGCGACTCCAAGGGCAAGTGGCTGGCCAACGCCCCGCTGTCCTCCCGCAAGGACGCCCGTGACGCGGTCGTCGCCGCCCGCAAGGCGTTCGGCGGCTGGTCGGGCGCGACCGCGTACAACCGCGGTCAGATCCTCTACCGCGTCGCCGAGATGCTGGAGGGCCGCCGGGAGCAGTTCGTCCGTGAGGTCGGCGAGGCCGAGGGGCTCTCGAAGTCCAAGGCCGCCGCCGTGGTGGACGCGGCGATCGACCGCTGGGTCTGGTACGCGGGCTGGACCGACAAGATCGGCCAGATCACGGGCGGGGCCAACCCGGTCGCGGGCCCGTTCTTCAACCTGTCCACCTCGGAGCCGACCGGTGTGGTCACGGTCGTGGCCCCGCAGGACTCCTCGTTCCTGGGCCTGGTCTCGGTGATCGCCCCGGTCATCGCGACGGGCAACACGGCCGTCGTGATCGCCTCGGAGAAGTCCCCGCTGCCCGCCCTCTCCCTGGGCGAGGTGCTGGCCACCTCCGACCTGCCCGGCGGCGTGGTCAACATCCTCTCCGGCAAGGCCGCCGAGATGGGCCCGCACCTGGCCTCGCACCAGGACGTCAACGCGATCGACCTGGCGGGCGCGGGTGCGGAGCTGGCCAAGGAGCTGGAGATCGCCGCGGCCGACAACCTCAAGCGCGTCCTGCGTCCGCAGTCCGTGGACAACTGGAACGCGGACCCGGGCACCGCGCGCCTGACGGCGTTCCTGGAGATCAAGACGGTCTGGCACCCGACGGGTTCGCTCGGCTCGGGCGGCTCCTCGTACTAGCCCCGCCCGGCGTACGGAACCGGCCCCGGCAGCGCTCCCGCGCTGCCGGGGCCTTCCGTGTCCTCCCGTGCGGCTGAGGAGCCGTACGGGCCGCTCGTGGCGCGGCGGCCTACGACACGGCGCCCGGCAGCAGCGGGTTCAGCAGGGAGGCGGCGGCCGCGGTGGGCAGTTCGCCGACCGAGGAGCCTCGGGTCAGGCTGCCGGTGACCATGCTCGTGCCGACCGAGGGGAAGTCCGCGATCTTGGTGGCCACGCCGTTGTTCAGCGGGTCCACGCCCGTGTTGGCCAGCGGGTTCACCTTCAGGTTCGCGATCGGGTCGACGACCCCGGACAGGGCCGCCGGGACCGACAGTTCGCCCGCCTGGGCGCCACCGGCGGCCAACGCCAGGGCGGCTCCCGCCATCGAGAGGGTCAGCCCCGCGGTGCGCAGGGTGCGGCCGGTGGCTCCGGGGGTGCGAGGTGCTGCGTGACGTGCCATGGGAATCCCGCCTGTGGTCGTAGTCGCGTGCGCACGCAGCGTAGTTGAGGTGTGATCCTGGATACCAACCGGCCGCCGGGAGGGTCCCCTGCGCGGGGTAATGGTTCACACTTGGGTTCCGTGAGCTGTTCCTCTCCCCTGCCGACCCGCGTCGTTCTCCTGACCGGCCCGTCGGGCTCCGGAAAATCCTCGTTGGCCGCCCGTTCAGGGCTGCCCGTGCTGCGCCTCGACGACTTCTACAAGGAGGGCGACGACCCCACCCTCCCGCTGGTCGACGGCAGCTCCGACATCGACTGGGACTCCCCGCTGTCCTGGGACGCGGACACGGCGATCGCCGCGATCGCCGAACTGTGCGCGGCGGGGCGGACCCAGGTCCCGGTCTACGACATCGCCACCTCCTCGCGGACGGGCGCCGAGTCCCTGGACATCTCGCGGACCCCGCTCTTCATCGCCGAGGGGATCTTCGCCGCCGACATCGCGGCCCGCTGCCAGGAACTGGGGCTGCTGGCCGACGCGATCTGCCTGCGCGGCCGTCCCTCGACCACCTTCCGCCGCCGCCTCGCCCGTGACCTGCGCGAGGGGCGCAAGTCGCTGCTGTTCCTGCTGCGGCGAGGGTTGCGGCTGATGCGGGCGGAGCGGGGCATCGTGGCCCGTCATGTCGCGCTGGGCGCGCACGCGTGTGCCCGGGACGAGGCCCTGGGCCGTCTCGCCGCCGCCGCGGCCGGCCGCCACCGCACGGCCGCCACCACGTAGCCCCCGGGGGCGTTCCGGCGGGTCCCGGCCCGGCGGCGGCGCACGCGAGAAGGCGGGACCACGCGGACCCCCGGCCGCCTGATCCCGCCTTCTCCCCCCGTGGCCCCCGCCCCACCCCCGCAGGACGGGCCCCCGGCCCGATGGTCTTGCCGGCCGCTCCGCGCGGCCTTTCCCGTGACGAGTCCCCCTGAAGGGTCCCCGTGACGCGTCCTAAGCGACGAGTTCCCCGAAGGACTCCGCCTCGTCCCGCCCGAAGCTCAGCGCCTCGTCGTCGCGCAGCCGCCGCAGCGACCGCCAGATGCTCGACTTCACCGTGCCGACGCTGATCCCGAGGATCTCCGCGATCTCCGGGTCCGTGCGGCCCTCGTAGTAGCGCAGCACCAGCATCGTGCGCTGCGGCTCCGGGATGCGGGCCAGCGCCTGCCAGAGCACCGCGCGCAGCTCCGTACCGCGCATCGCGTCCGTGTCGGAGGCCGTCTCCGGCAGCTCCTCCGTCGGGTACTCGTTCAGCTTCCGGCGCCGCCAGGCGCTGATGTGCAGGTTGGTCATCGTCCGCCGCAGGTAGCCGCCGACGGCCGCCTTGTCGGTGATCCGGTCCCAGGCGCGGTACGTGGAGAACAGCGCGCTCTGCAACAGGTCCTCGGCCTCGTGGCGGTCGCCGGTGAGGTGGAAGGCCGTCGCGTACAGGGCGGAGCGGCGCTCCCGGACGTACGCCGTGAACTCCGCCTCCGAGGCCGGGCCCGGCGCGGGGCGCTGGGCGGGGACGGCGGCGGTAGTGGTGGTGGCGGCGGGTCGGTGGCCGTAGGAGTCGACGGCGACCAGGTGCGCCGGACGGGTACGGGCCACCGGCGCCGTGCGGACCGTGGCCCGCCGGTTCATCTCGTGCAGCCGCGTGACGACCGCGCTGGTCGTGGTGCTGTGCAGCGTGTTCATCTCGCGCCCCCCGTCGTGGAGTCTGCTTCGGTCCGTGGCTTTCGCTTGATGAAAGGAAGCCTGCCCGGCGGAGATAACCGGGGTGTCCGTCGACTGTCACAGCCCTGTCACAGCCCGCCCGAGGCCGTGTCCACCGATGCGGGGCGGTCGAGCGTCCACGGCCGATGGGACAGAATGAGCGCGTGCCTTTCCTGTTGCTGATCGAGGACGACGACGCCATCCGCACGGCCCTCGAACTCTCCCTGTCACGCCAGGGCCACCGTGTGGCCACCGCGGCGACGGGCGAGGACGGCCTCAAACTCCTGCGCGAGCAGCGGCCCGACCTGATCGTGCTGGACGTGATGCTGCCCGGGATCGACGGTTTCGAGGTGTGCCGCCGCATCCGCCGCACCGACCAGCTGCCGATCATCCTGCTCACCGCGCGCAGCGACGACATCGACGTGGTCGTGGGCCTGGAGTCCGGCGCCGACGACTACGTGGTCAAACCCGTGCAGGGCCGGGTGCTCGACGCCCGCATCCGGGCCGTGCTGCGCCGTGGCGAGCGCGAGTCCAGCGACTCCGCGAGCTTCGGCGGCCTCGTCATCGACCGGGCCGCGATGACGGTCACGAAGAACGGCGACGACCTCCAGCTCACCCCGACCGAGCTGCGGCTGCTGCTCGAACTCAGCCGCCGTCCCGGCCAGGCCCTCTCCCGCCAGCAGTTGCTGCGGCTGGTCTGGGAGCACGACTACCTGGGCGACTCGCGGCTCGTCGACGCCTGTGTGCAGCGGCTGCGCGCCAAGGTCGAGGACGTGCCGTCCTCGCCCACCCTGATCCGTACCGTGCGGGGCGTCGGGTACCGGCTGGACTCGCCGCAGTGATCCCGGCGCTGCTCGCGGGCCGGCGCTGGACCAGCCTGCGGCTGCGGCTCCTCGTCGTCTTCGCGCTGGTCGCCCTGACGGCCGCGGTCTCCGCCTCCGGGATCGCGTACTGGCTCAACCGGGAGGCCGTCCTCACCCGGACCCAGGACGCCGCCCTCGGCGACTTCCGGCAGGAGATGCAGAACCGGGCCGCGGCGCTGCCCGCGGACCCGACGCCCGAGGAGATGCAGCGCGCCGCCGAGCTGATGGCGGACAGCAGCCCCGGGTACAGCGTGCTGCTGGTGGACGAGCGCGACGACGGCCGCAAGGTGTCCGGCGCGGCGGGACCCGACGCCTTCGGGCTGGGCGACGTACCGCAGTCCCTCCAGCACGCGGTGAACGACCGGCAGAAGACGACGGCCGCGAACGACGCCGAGTACCACGTGTACTGGCAGCGGACCACGCCGCGCGGCAATCCGTACCTGGTCGGCGGGACGCGGATCGTGGGTGGCGGGCCGACCGGCTACATGTACAAGTCGCTGGCGCAGGAACGGCAGGACCTCAACGCGCTCGCCTGGTCGCTGACGATCGCGACGGGCCTGGCGCTGCTCGGCTCCGCGCTGCTGGCGCAGGTGGCGGCGCGGACCGTGCTCAAGCCCGTGCAGCGCCTGGGTGACGCGGCGCGGCGCCTGGGCGAGGGGGAGCTGGACCACCGGCTGGACGTGTCGGGGACCGACGAGCTGGCCGATCTGTCGCACACCTTCAACAAGACGGCGGAGGCGCTGGAGAAGAAGGTCGCCGACATGAGCGCGCGGGAGGAGGCGAGCCGGCGGTTCGTCGCGGACATGTCGCACGAGCTGCGGACGCCGCTGACGGCGCTGACGGCGGTCGCCGAGGTGCTGGAGGAGGAGGTCGACGACCTCGACCCGATGATCGCCCCGGCGGTGGCGCTGGTGGTCAGCGAGACCCGGCGCCTGAACAACCTGGTCGAGAACCTGATGGAGGTCACCCGCTTCGACGCGGGCACGGCCCGGCTGGTCCTGGACGACGTGGACGTGGCCGACCAGGTCACCGCCTGCATCGACGTCCGGGCCTGGCTCGACGCGGTGGAACTCGACGCCGAGCGGGGCATCATGGTCCGGCTCGACCCGCGCCGCCTCGACGTCATCCTGGCCAATCTGATCGGCAACGCGCTCAAGCACGGCGGCTCGCCGGTGCGGGTGTCGGTGACCGTGGAGGGGGAGTGGCTGGTGGTGACGGTCAAGGACAACGGGCCGGGCATCCCGCAGGACGTCCTGCCGCACGTCTTCGACCGGTTCTACAAGGCGAGCGCGTCGCGCCCGCGTTCGGACGGCAGCGGGCTGGGCCTGTCGATCGCACGGGAGAACGCGCACATCCACGGCGGCGAGATCGCCGCCGCCAACGCCGAGGGGGGCGGGGCGGTCTTCACGCTGCGGCTGCCGGTGGACGTGGGGAAGGTGATCACGGGTGACGAGGCGTAAGACTGCCCGGCAGTCGGTCCGGCGGTCGGTCCGGCAATCCGTTCGGCGCTCGGTGCGGCGGTCCGTCCAGCGGGGGGCGCCGGTGCTGGTGGCGCTGGTGGGTCTCGCGGGGGCCGCCGGGTGCGGGATCAGGGCGACGACCGTGCCGGTGGACGTGGGCGCGGCGCCTTCGCGGGTCTCGTGCGACACGCCCGCGCAGCCGGGCGGGCAGAGCGGGACGCAGGGGTTCCGGGCCACGGTGGAACTGGTCTGCGGCTCGCAGCTCGTCGGCGTGGAACGGGTGGTCCCGGTGCCGGAGAAGCGGGTGCTGCGCGACCCCGTGGCCCTGGTGGCGCAGGCGCTGCTGGAGGCGCTGGGGCGGACGCCGTCCACGGAGGAGCGGGACGCGGGCTTCACCACCGGGGTCCCGGACGAGCTGACGGCGGTCGCGCCGAGGCCGGGCGACCCGGCGGGCACGGTCCGGCTGAGCCGTAAGCCGGAGGATCTGCTTCCGGTGGCGCTGGCGCAGGTCGTGTGCACGCTGTCGGCCGCCGCCGGGGTATCGCCGGGGCCCGGCCCGGTGGTGCTGGGCGGTCCGGACACGGACCCGCCGAGGTCCTGGGAGTGCACGGACGCGGTCCGCGCCCGCCCGGAATCCATCCCCACCCTGGGCGAACTCGCCCGCCCGGCCGCTCCCCCGTCACCCACGTCCCCGGCCGCCTCGCCGTCGGGACGCTGAGGGGTCCGCGCCCCCTTCGTCCGGGTGGCCGGGTGGCCGGGTGGCCGGGTGGGACCGTGACGCCGAAGCCTTCTCGACGTGGCTCGCCGACCGCCGACCGCCGCTGCTGGACCGCGTCACCGAACCCCGTCCGGCACACCGCCCGCCGGTGCCCGGACGGGAAGGGCGCCGGTTCCCCGCTCGCCCCCGACCGTACGAACGCGCCCGCCCGGCCGGTGTGCGAGCGGGCGAGGGCGCGGGTGCGGACGGGCGGCCCGAACGCGCGGAGCCCCCGGGCCCGGTCCCCGGGGAAGGGGTGGGCGCGGGGGCTCCGCGGTGGTGCCGGGGGGTCAGATGCCGGCGGCTGCCGAGAGGTCCTTCTTGAGGGCGTCCAGGATCTCCTGGGCGCGGACGCGGGCCTCGGGGAGGGCGGTGGCGCCGGGGACCGGGACCACGACCTCCAGGTAGCACTTCAGCTTCGGCTCCGTGCCGGACGGGCGCACGATCACCCGGGCCCGGTGGTCGCCGTCCAGGTGGTAGCGCAGGCCGTCCGTGGGCGGGAGCGACTCCGTGCCCTCGTTCAGGTCCTCCGCCGAGGTCACCCGCAGGCCCGCCAGCGAGACGGGCGGCTCCGCGCGCAGCGCGGCCATCGCCGAGGCGATCACCGACAGGTCCGAGACGCGGACCGACAGCTGGTCGGTGGCGTGCAGGCCGTGGGTCACGGCCAGCTCGTCCAGCAGGTCGGTCAGGCCGCGGCCCTCCTCCTTCAGCTCCGAGGCCAGCTCGGCCACGAGCAGGGCGGCGGTGACGCCGTCCTTGTCGCGGACGCCCTCGGGGTCCACGCAGTAGCCGAGCGCCTCCTCGTACCCGTAGCGCAGGCCCTCGACGCGGGCGATCCACTTGAAGCCCGTCAGGGTCTCCTCGTAGCCGACGCCCGCCGCCTCCGCGATCCGTCCCAGCAGGGAGGAGGAGACGATCGACTCGGCGAAGACGCCCCGCGCGCCCTTGCGCACCAGGTGGGCGGCGAGCAGCGCGCCGACCTCGTCGCCGCGCAGCATCCGCCAGCCGGGGGCCGCCGTCGGGTCCGGGACGGCCACCGCGCAGCGGTCCGCGTCCGGGTCGTTGGCGATGACGATGTCGGGCCGCACCCGGGTGGCCGTCGCGAAGGACAGGTCCATCGCGCCCGGTTCCTCCGGGTTGGGGAAGGCCACCGTCGGGAAGGCCGGGTCCGGCTCCGCCTGCTCGGCTACGAGCACCGGCGCCGGGAAGCCGTGCCGGGCGAAGGCCGCCAGGACGACGTCCTTGCCGACGCCGTGCAGGGCCGTGTAGACGGTCCGCACCCCGCGCGGGGAACCGGGGGTCAGGACGGCGTCCGTACGGGCCAGGTAGGCCGCCAGGACCTCGTCGCCCAGCTCCTCCCAGCCGGACTCCGGGCGGGGCACCGAGGCGAGGGTGTCCACGCGGTCGATCTCCGCCGCGATCTCCGTGTCCGCCGGGGAGACGATCTGGGAGCCGTCGCCGAGGTAGACCTTGTAGCCGTTGTCCCGGGGCGGGTTGTGGCTCGCGGTCACCTCGACACCGGCGACGGCGCCCAGGTGCCGTATGGCGTACGCGAGGACGGGCGTCGGCAGCGGGCGGGGCAGGACGGCCGCGCGCAGCCCGGCGCCGGTCATCACGGCGGCGGTGTCGCGGGCGAAGTCCGCCGACTTGTAGCGCGCGTCGTAGCCGACGACGACCAGACCGCCGGCGTGGCCCTGTGCCTTCAGGTAGGCCGCCAGGCCCGCCGCGGCCCGGATGACCACGGCACGGTTCATCCGCATCGGGCCCGCGCCCAGCTCACCGCGGAGCCCGGCGGTGCCGAACTGGAGGGTGCCGGAGAAACGCTCCGCGAGCTCCGCCGTGTCGCCCGCCTCGATGAGCGCGGCGAGTTCCCGGGCCGTCTGCGGGTCCGGGTCCTCGTCGAGCCAGTTCCGGGCCCGGGTGATCAGGTCGTCCTGTTCCTGCACTGCTTCCGCCTTACCTCTCGTGCCTCTCGTACCTCTGGTGTTTCTAGATGCGGGCGAGGACCTGGGTCAGCAGCTTGCCCATGCGCGCGGCCGAGTCGCGGCCGGCCTGGAGCACCTCTTCGTGGTTGAGGGGCTCGCCGGAGATGCCCGCCGCCAGGTTGGTGACCAGCGAGATGCCGAGCACCTCGGCGCCGGCCTCACGGGCGGCGATGGCCTCCAGCACGGTGGACATGCCGACCAGGTCGGCGCCCAGCACGCGGATCATGTTGATCTCGGCCGGGGTCTCGTAGTGCGGGCCGGGGAACTGGACGTAGACGCCCTCTTCGAGGGTCTCGTCGATCTCCTTGCACAGGGCTCGCAGCCGCGGCGAGTAGAGGTCGGTGAGGTCCACGAAGTTGGCGCCGACGATCGGCGAGGTGGCCGTCAGGTTCAGGTGGTCGCTGATCAGCACCGGCTGGCCGGGCTTCATGCCCTCGCGCAGCCCGCCGCAGCCGTTGGTCAGGACGATGGTCTTGCAGCCCGCCGCGACGGCGGTGCGGACACCGTGGGCGACGGCGGCGACGCCGCGGCCCTCGTAGTAGTGGGTCCGGCCGAGGAAGAGCAGCGCGCGCTTGTCGCCGATCTTGTACGAGCGGATCGTGCCGCCGTGGCCCTCGACGGCGGGGGCCGGGAAGCCGGGCAGGTCGGTGACCGGGAACTCGGCCTCGGGTGCGCCGAGCGACTCGGCGGCAGGGGCCCAGCCGGAGCCCATGACGAGGGCGACATCGTGGGAGTCGGCGCCGGTGAGCTCACGCAGGCGCACGGCTGCGGCGTCGGCCGCGGCGTAGGGATCGGTAACTGTTGCGTTCACGCGGACGAGCGTAACCGGTCAGCCCCTACGCGCGTAGATGGCACAGCTCACGGTGTTCGGATCGTTGCCTTGTCGTTTCCGCCGAATGGTCTCCGACGGGGGGTACGGGGCCGGTCGGGCGGCGCCGTACGGGCCGTACGGGGCTGCGCCCCGGCCCCCTGGGGCTCCGCCCCCGGACCCCCGCGCCTCAAGTGCCGGCGGGGCTGGAAAGACCCGGGGCTCTGCCCCGGACCCCGTGCCTCAAGCTCCCCCAGCTACCGCTGGGAGGTGCCCCCTGGCGAGGCTGGAAGATGCGCCGGGGCGGAGAGTGTGCGCCGGGGCCGGAAGGGCCAGGGGCCTCGGGTGGGTCAGCAGGGGCGTTTGCGGAGTTCCATCACGTAGTCGTGGGGGGCGCCCGCGGATTCGGCGGCGTCGGCGATCTCGCCGAGGTAGCGCGCGGAGGGGAGGCCGCCCTCGTAGCCGTTCAGGACGTAGATCCAGGTCGCTTCCTCGCCGTCCAGCGTGTGCACCCGTACCCGCATCCGGCGGTAGATGTCGAGCCCGACGCCTTCCCACCGGTCCATCGAGTCCTCGTCCAGCGGCGCGATGTCGTACAGAGCGACGAAGACCTGGTGGCGCGGGGCCTCGACGACCGTGGCCAGCGCCCCCTCCCAGCCCATCTGCTCGCCGCCGAAGGTCAGCCGCCAGTCGTTGATCCAGCCCGTGCCGCGCAGCGGCGAATGCGGAGCGCGGCGCGTCATCAGCCGCGGGTCGAGGTTGCCGGCGTACGCGGCGTAGAGCGACATGAGGTCGAGAGTACGGGAGGGGCGGGCCGGGCCGCGTGCCCGGCCGTGGTCCCGGCCGCCGTCCCGGATGGCGGACCGGTAGCGGAGCACCTTGATGCGTGCGGGACAATGGGGCACGGAATGCATCCCCCGGGGGAAACCCCCGGAACACCGGCCGGGGCGGCAGCCGGCCGGGTAGACGTGAGGCGGACTTTTCGTGACCCGGATCGTGATCATCGGCGGCGGACCCGGCGGGTATGAGGCGGCCCTCGTGGGGGCCCAGCTCGGCGCGGAGGTGACCGTCGTGGACTGCGACGGTCTGGGCGGGGCGTCCGTCCTCACCGACTGCGTGCCCTCCAAGACGCTCATCGCGACCGCCGAGGTCATGACGACCTTCGACTCGTCGTACGAGGAGCTGGGGATCGTCGTCGCCGACGACACCCCGCACCTGGAGCAGGCCGCGCGTGTCGTGGGCGTCGACCTCGGCAAGGTGAACCGGCGCGTCAAGCGCCTCGCGCTCGCCCAGTCGCACGACATCACCGCCTCCGTCACCCGGGCCGGCGCCCGCGTGGTGCGGGGCCGCGGCAAGCTCGGCGGGCCGCAGGGCATCGACGGCACCCGGGACGTGATCGTCACCGCCGCCGACGGCTCGGAGACCATCCTGACCGCCGACGCCGTGCTCATCGCGACCGGTGGACACCCGCGCGAGATCCCCGACGCGATGCCCGACGGCGAGCGCATCCTGAACTGGACCCAGGTCTACGACCTCGAAGAGCTCCCGGAGGAACTCATCGTCGTCGGCTCCGGTGTGACCGGCGCCGAGTTCGCCGGGGCCTACCAGGCCCTGGGCTCCCGGGTCACCCTGGTCTCCTCCCGGGACCGCGTGCTGCCCGGCGAGGACCCGGACGCGGCGGCCGTCCTGGAGGACGTCTTCCGCCGCCGGGGCATGAACGTCATCGGCCGCTCCCGCGCCGAGTCCGCCAAGCGCGTCGGCGACCGGGTCGAGGTCACCCTCTCCGACGGCCGGGTCCTGACCGGCACCCACTGCCTGATGGCGGTCGGCGCCGTGCCCAACACCGGCGGGATGAACCTGGAGGAGTCCGGGGTCCGGCTCAAGGAGTCCGGGCACATCTGGACCGACAAGGTCTCCCGCACCTCCTCGCCCGGCGTGTACGCGGCGGGCGACGTCACCGGCGTCTTCGCGCTCGCCTCGGTCGCGGCCATGCAGGGCCGCATCGCGATGTACCACTTCCTGGGCGACGCGGTGGCCCCGCTGGACCTGAAGACGGTCTCCTCGAACGTCTTCACCGACCCCGAGATCGCCACCGTCGGCTACACCCAGGCCGACGTGGACTCCGGCCGGATCGACGCCCGCGTCGTGAAGCTGCCGCTGCTGCGCAACCCGCGCGCGAAGATGCAGGGCATCCGGGACGGGTTCGTGAAGATGTTCTGCCGTCCGGGCACCGGCATCATCGTCGGCGGTGTGGTCGTCTCGCCGCGCGCGAGCGAGCTGATCCACCCGATTTCGATCGCGGTCGACAACAACCTGACCGTCGAGCAGATCGCAAACGCGTTCACCGTGTACCCCTCGCTGTCGGGTTCGATCGCGGAGGTGGCCCGCCAGCTGCACACCCGCAAGACCGACGACGGGGCGTAGTCCTCGCCAACCGCCGCGCACCGCAAGGTTCTTGACGGTTCGGTGCCGCTCCCGCCGGGGGCGCCGCCGAACCGTCCGGTTGCGTATACCACCGGTTGCCCCACCTGACGGACAACTTCGGTGTTCCGGTGTAAAGAGCTGAAAGCAGACGGTCGTTGGCGTTACTGTCAGTTTCGTGTTCGCTGCAGAACGTCGCCAATTGATTCTCGAAATGGTGCGGGCCAACGGAGCGGTATCGCTCCGGGAGCTCGCCCGCGTCGTCCAGACCTCCGAAGTGACCGTACGGCGGGACGTGCGGGCGCTGGAGGCAGAAGGACTCCTCGACCGCCGGCACGGCGGTGCGGTACTGCCGGGCGGCTTCACGCGGGAGTCCGGCTTTCCGCAAAAATCCCATCTCGCGGCGGCGGAGAAGAGCGCCATCGCCGATGTCGCGGCCGGCCTCGTCGAAGAAGGCGAGGCCGTCGTCGTCGGCGCGGGCACCACGACCCAGGAGCTGGCCCGCCGGCTCGCCCGGGTGCCCGGACTGACCGTCGTCACCAACTCGCTGCTCGTCGCCCAGGCCCTGGCCCACGCCAACCGGGTCGAGGTGGTGATGACCGGCGGCACCCTGCGCGGGTCCAACTACGCGCTCGTGGGCAGCGGGGCCGAACAGTCCCTCCAGGGGCTGCGGGTCACCCGGGCCTTCCTGTCGGGCAGCGGTCTGACCGCCGAGCGCGGCCTGTCCACCTCCAACATGCTCTCCGCGAGCGTGGACCGGGCGCTGGTGCAGGCGGCGGCGGAGGTGGTGGTCCTGGCCGATCACACGAAGCTCGGCACGGACACCATGTTCCAGACCGTGCCCACCGATGTGATGACACGGCTGGTGACGGACGAGCCGCCGCCGCACGACGACCGGGCGGGCACCGAACTCCAGGCGCTGGCCGACCAGGGCGTGCAGATCACCGTGGCCGGGGGCGCCGTCCCCGCCGGCGGGGACGCGATGGCGGGCCGCCGCCCGCGCCGTGACTCCCCCCTCCCGGTCCAGCGCCGCAACGGCCCCGCCGGACAACTGCGCAGCGCGGGCGCGCTGCCGGACCCGGGAGAACGGGAACGCGCGAGGGTGGCGGACCTGCGGCGGCGGTAGCGGGAGCAGCGGCAGTACCGCGCCGTAGCGGTACACGGACGAGGCCGGCGGGGGGGGGGGGGGCCCCCCCCCCCGCCGGGGGGGGGGCCCGCCGCGCAACCAAACCCATAAGCCCCCCGCCGGGGGCCGGGGGGGGGGGGTGCGGGGCGGCAATCCATTAAAAAGCAGA
>NZ_JBITDK010000050.1:0-25347 GCF_044454165.1 Streptomyces sp. NPDC051567
GGTATTTTAGTCCTTTTTGTGCCATCCATACCCCGCGGGGGGGGGGGGGGGTTTTATGTTTGGGGTGGGGGGGGGGGGGGGGGGGGCGCCGCGCGCCCCCCGCCCCCCCCCCGGGGGGGGGGGGGCCCGTCGGCGCGGCTATCCCAGGTGGCCGGGCCCGAAGGCCTGCGGCAGCATGGCGGCCAGCGGAAGAATCCCGTCCGGCGTGTCCACCAGCAGGCCGGGCCCGCCGAACTCGTACAGCAGCTGGCGGCAGCGTCCGCACGGGACGAGGCTCTCGCCCTTGCCGTCCACGCAGGTGAAGTGCGTCAGCCGGCCGCCGCCCGTGGCCTGGAGCGAGGAGACGAGACCGCACTCGGCGCACAGGCTCAGCCCGTAGCTCGCGTTCTCGACGTTGCAGCCGGTCACGACGCGGCCGTCGTCCACGAGGGCCGCGACCCCGACCGGGAAGCCCGAGTAGGGGGCGTACGCCAGGGTCATCGCGGACCTGGCGGCCGTCCGCAGGGCTTCCCAGTCCACGGCGGGACGGTCCCCAGCGGGACGGTCCCCGGCGGTCTCCGGGGTCACTTGCCCTGGCCCTTGCGGTACGGCATGCCGTCCGCCTTGGGCATCCGCAGCCGCTGCGCCGACAGGGCGAGCACCAGCAGGGTCGTCACGTACGGGGCCGCGTCCACGAACTGGCTCGGCACCGAGTCGGTCAGCGCGTACCAGAGGAAGAGCAGCACGGCGAAGGCCGCCGCGATGCCCGCCTGGACGTACTTCTTCTTGTAGATCTGCCAGGCCACGGCCAGGAGCAGCAGGATCGCGATCAGCAGCAGCATCGCGTGGACGTTGACGGCGCCACCGCGCAGCTTGAGGCTGTCGGTGAAGCCGAAGAGCCCGGCGCCCAGCGCCATGCCGCCCGGCATCCAGTTACCGAAGATCATCGCGGCGAGGCCGATGTACCCGCGACCGCCGGTCTGGCCCTCCTGGTAGATGGGGCTGGCGACGATCGACAGGAAGACGCCGCCGAGACCGGCGAGGCCGCCCGAGACGATCACGGCGATGTACTTGTACTTGTAGACGTTGACGCCGAGGGACTCGGCGGCGACGGGGTTCTCACCGCAGGAGCGCAGCCGCAGGCCGAAGGCGGTCCGCCACAGCACCCACCAGGTGCCCGGGATCAGCAGCAGGGCGACGACGGTCAGCAGCGAGAGCCCGGTGACCAGGCCGCCGATGACCCCGGCGAGGTCGGAGACGAAGAACCAGTGCTTGCCCTGGAGGCTCGCCATCCAGTCCGACAACCCCGGCACGGTGATCTTGTAGATCTCCTCGACGCGCGGCGACTGCTTGGAGGAGCCGCCCGGCATCTCGGCGAACGTGAAGTTCGACAGGTACTGGGTGAAGCCCAGCGCGAGGATGTTGATGGCCACACCGGAGACGATGTGGTTGACGTTGAAGGTGACCGTGATGATCGCGTGCAGCAGGCCGCCGACGGCGCCACCGGCGATGCCGACGAGGACACCCGTCCACGGACCCCACTGGTAACCGGCCCAGGCACCGAACCAGGTGCCGAGGATCATCATGCCTTCGAGGCCGATGTTGACGACGCCCGCCCGCTCGGCCCAGAGGCCGCCGAGACCGGCGAGGCCGATCGGCACCGCGAGCTGGAGGGCACCGGAGACCTGGCCGACCGAGGTGAGGTCGTCGGCCCCGCTGATCAGCCGGACCAGCGAGACCAGCGCGAGGCCGCCCGCGATGATCAGCAGGATCCAGGGCAGGGTGAGCTTCTTGCGGCCACCCGGCTTCTTCGGGGCGGCGCTCGTCGCGGAAACGGTGCTGGCACTCACGCCGCGACCTCCTTGTCGGTCTTGATGGCGCCGCCGGCGGCGAGTTCCTCGCCGACCTTCTGCTGCTGGCGCCGGATGCCGTAGCGGCGGACGAGCTCGTAGGAGACGACCACCGCGATCACGATCAGGCCCTTCATGATCGTGCCGATCTCCTTCGCGTACCCGGCCGTGTCGAGCGAGGCGGACGCCTTGTCGATGAAGGCCATCAGGAACGCGGCGAAGAGGATGCCGACCGGGCTGTTGCGGCCGAGCAGCGCGATGGTGATGCCGGTGAAGCCGATGCCCGCCGGGAAGGCGAGGTTGTACGTGTGCGTCTCGCCGAGCAGCTGCGGCATGCCGGCCAGACCGGCGACGGCGCCGGAGATGAGCATCGAGGTGACGATCATCTTCTTGGCGTCGACACCGGAGGCCTGGGCGGCGGACTCGCTGGCGCCGGTGGCGCGCAGGTCGAAGCCGAAGCGGGTCCGGTTCAGGACGAACCAGTAGACGATGCCGAGCGCGAAGGCGACGAAGGTGAAGCCGTAGATCTCCAGGCCGTCGCCGATGGTCAGCGCCGGGAACCAGCCGGACGGGGCGATCTCGCCCGTGGTCAGGTCGTTGGAGCCCTCGGGCTGGACACCGAGGTTCTTCGGCAGGATCAGCCAGGCGATCAGGCTGGTCGCGATGGCGTTCAGCATGATCGTGGAGACGACCTCGCTGACACCGCGCCGGGCCTTGAGGACACCGGCGATACCGGCCCAGAAGGCGCCGGTCAGCATCGCGACGAGCACGATGAGCAGGATGTGCAGCGGGCCCGGCAGGGCGACGGCCGTGCCGACCACCGCGGAGAGCATCGCGGCGAAGCGGTACTGGCCGTCGACGCCGATGTTGAACAGGTTCATCCGGAAGCCGATGGCCACGGCCAGGGCCGCCAGGTAGTACGTACCGGCCTGGTTCACGATGAGGACCTGGACGTCCTCGTAGCCGGCGTTCTCCACCATCAGGCGCAGCGGCTCGATCGGGTCCACGCCCGTCAGGGCCAGCACGATCACGGTCAGCAGGAAGGCGGTGACCAGCGCGAGCACGGGTCCGGCGAAGCCGAGGAGCAGCCGGTCCTTGTCGAATTTCTTCATCGGGCCTCGTCCTCCGGTGCTCCGGTACCAGCGTCGGTACCGGCTTCGGAGTGGTTGTCGGTTGCTTCCAGGTGCCCGGAGGCGGCGCCCGTCATGGCGGTGCCGAGTTCCTCGGGGGTGACGTTCGCCGGGTCGGCGTCCGCGACCAGACGGCCGCGGTAGATGACGCGCAGGGTGTCGGACAGGCCGATCAGCTCGTCCAGGTCCGCGGAGATCAGCAGCACGGCCAGTCCCTCGCGGCGGGCCTCGCGGATCGCGTCCCAGATCTGTGCCTGCGCGCCGACGTCCACGCCGCGGGTGGGGTGGGCGGCGATGAGGAACTTCGGGCCGTGGCTCATCTCGCGGCCGACGATCAGCTTCTGCTGGTTGCCGCCGGAGAGCGAGGCCGCGGTGACGTCGATGCCGGGGGTGCGCACGTCGTACTCGCGCACGATCCGCTCGGTGTCCTTGCGGGCGGCCTTCGGGTCGATGATGCCGCGCCTGGAGTTGGGTGCCTCGGTGACGTGGCCGAGGATGCGGTTCTCCCAGAGCGGGGACTCCAGCAGCAGGCCGTGGCGGTGACGGTCCTCGGGGATGTACCCGATCCCGCCCTCGCGGCGCTTGCGCACCGACACCTTGGTGATGTCGGTGCCGTCCAGGGTGATGGAGCCCGCGTCGGGGGTCAGCATGCCCATGAGGGCTTCGATCAGTTCGGTCTGGCCGTTGCCCTCGACGCCGGCGATCCCGAGGATCTCGCCCTTGTGGATCGTGAGGCTGATGTCGTCCAGCAGCCGTCGGCCGGTCTCCACGCTCTCGTGCACGTAGGTGTCCGAGTCGGGGAGGTCCAGGGTCGGGGTGGTCTCGGGGGCGACGGTGACGACGCCGCTCTCGACGACGGTCAGGCTCTTGACCTGGAGCATCGGGGTGGTGGTGACGGTGGACTCGCGGGTCTCCGGGGAGGGGAGTTCGGAGCCGACCATCAGCTCGGCGAGCTGCTTGGTGGTGGCGGTCCGCGGGTCGGCGGTGCCGACCGTGGTGCCGCGCCGGATGACGGTGATGTCGTCGGCGACCTTCAGTACCTCGCCCAGCTTGTGCGAGATGAAGATGACCGTCAGGCCCTCGCTCTTGAGCTCGCGGAGGTTGTCGAAGAGGGCGTCCACCTCCTTCGGCACGAGCACGGCGGTCGGCTCGTCGAGGATGAGGATCTTGGCGCCGCGGTAGAGGACCTTGAGGATCTCCACGCGCTGGCGGTCGGCGACGCCGAGGTCCTCGACGAGGGCGTCGGGGCGTACGCCGAGGCCGTACGCGTCCGAGATCTCCTGGATCTTCTTGCGGGCCCTGGAGCCGATGCCGTGGAGCTTCTCGCCGCCGAGAACCACGTTCTCCAGGACGGTGAGGTTGTCGGCGAGCATGAAGTGCTGGTGCACCATGCCGATGCCGCGGGCGATGGCGTCGCCGGGGCTGGTGAAGGAGACCTGCTCGCCGTCGACGGCGATGGTGCCCTCGTCCGGCTTCTGCATGCCGTAGAGGATCTTCATCAGGGTCGACTTGCCGGCGCCGTTCTCGCCGATCAGGGCATGGACCGTGCCCTTGCGGACGGTGATCGCGATGTCCTTGTTGGCGACGACGCCGGGGAAGCGCTTGGTGATGCCGTGCAGTTCCACGGCGGGGGGCGGGCTGGACGCGTTGATGACGCACTCTCCTTGGCGCGGAAGGAGCGGAAGGCAGGGCAGACAGGGCGGGAGGGGCCGGGCGGGGGGCGGGAGAGGGACGTTATCGCGTCCACGATGCCTCTACGCGCGTAGCACTGTCGGGAGGGAGAACTTGTGACCCAGAGGTCACCCGGGGCACGGAAGACGGCTAGTGCGGTGACCGGAAAGGTTTGCCGGTGAGCCCGCGGCGTCCGGTGCGGTGCCTCGCAAGGCGGAGGGGCGCCCGTGTACTGGACGTACTCGGGCGCCCCGACAACGCGGCGAGGGGCCGTGCCGGACGCCGCGGGCCGGTGAACCTTTCTGGTCACCGCACTAGGGGCCCGGGAAGCGATGGAGAGACCGCTTCCCGGACCCCGGAGACCGAACGACGTGTCAGACGGGGCCTTACGGCGCGGTCTTGACCGTGATCTTCTTCGCGATGATGTCGGCCTTGGCTTTCTCGACCGCGGCGATGACATCGGTCATCTTCTTGTACTCCGGGTTGGAGTCGGCCAGGCCGACGCCGTCCTTGTCCAGGCCGTAGCGGATCTCACCGATCTCCGGCTTGCCGTCCTTGACCGACTTGATCAGGTTGAAGACCGAGTCGGAGACGTCCTTGGTGACCGAGGTCAGGATGCGGTCCTTGTACTTCGCCAGACCGGCCTGGTTGTACTGGTCCGAGTCGACGCCGATGGCCCACTTGCCCTTGGTGGCGGCGGCCTCGATGGCACCGGAACCGGCCAGACCGGCGGCGGCGTAGATCACGTCGGCGCCCGCGTCGAGCTGGCCCTGGGCGGTGGCCTTGCCGAGGTCGGGCTTGGCGAAGCCCTCGAAGTTCGGCGGCTGGCTCAGGTACTGGGCCAGCACCTTGGCGTTCGGGTTGGTGTCCTTGACGCCCTGGGCGAAGCCCGCCTCGAACTTCTTGATCAGCGGGACCTCGACACCACCGATGAAGCCGACCGTGCCGGTCTTCGAGACCTTGGCGGCGGCGACGCCGGCCAGGTAGGAGCCCTGCTCCTCGTTGAAGACCAGGTTGGCGATGTTCGGGCCGGTCACCGAGGTGTCGTCGATGATGCCGAACGTGGTGTCCGGGAACTTCGGCGCGACCTTCTTGATGGCCGGGGCGTAGGCGAAGCCGACACCGATGACCGGGTTCGAGCCCTTGCGGGCCAGCTCGGTGAGGCGCTGGACCTTGTCGGCCTCGCCCTCGCCCTCGGTGGGCTCGGCCTCGACGCCCTTGAGCTTCAGCTCGGTCTCGGCCTTGCCCAGACCGGCGAAGGCGGCGTCGTTGAACGACTGGTCGCCGCGGCCACCGATGTCGTACGCGATGGCGGCAGAGGCTTCCTTCGTCGTCCCGGAGGGCGACGTGGAGGATTCCGACGACTTCTTTCCGCCACAGGCGGTGGCCGAGAGGGCCAGCGCCGCGGACGCGATGCCCACGGTGGCGATCCTGGTGATCCGGCGCAAGGGGAGGCTCCTTCAAAACCTGACCGAAGCGCCACGACCGGCGCTGGTTTCGCGGCGATCGTAACGCGCGTAGATGTCACGTAAAGGCCCGTTCATCAGTCGTTATCGGATCGTCGCGAACCGGACAGTGACCGTTCGGTAACTGGTTCTGCCTCCGGCCCTTGTGTGCCAAGGGCCGGACACGTCTTCCGGTGAGCCGTTCGATGCGGTAGACAGATCTATTCGCCGGACCCCGCACGCCGTCCGTCCAGCAGTGCGGCGGCCGTGAAGAACTCCACGCCGACGGCGATCGCGGACTCGTCGACGTCGAAATCGCCCCGGTGCAGGTCCTTCTTGGTGAGGTCGCCCGGGGTGCGGACGCCGAGGCGGGCCATGGCTCCGGGGACGTGCTCCAGGTACCAGGAGAAGTCCTCCCCGCCCAGGCTCTGCTCGGTGTCCTCGACCGCGTCGGCGCCGCACCGGGCGGCCATCGCCTCGCGCAGCAGCTCGGTGACGACCGGGTCGTTGACCACCGGCGGCACCCCACGGACGTGGTTGATCTCGAACTTGGCCCCGTGCATCGTCGCGATCTCGTCGATCGCCGCGTGGATCTGGTCGGGGGCCTCGTGCCAGGCGCTCAGCTCCAGGCAGCGGACGGTCCCGGACAGTTCGGCGTGCATCGGGATGACGTTGCAGGCGTGCCCGGACTCGATCCGGCCCCAGGTGACCGACATGCCCGAACGGGCGTCCATCCGGCGGGCCAGCACCGCCGGGAGGTCCACGGCGACCCGGGCGGCGGCCGTCACGAGATCGGTGGTCAGGTGCGGCCGGGCGGTGTGCCCGCCGGGCCCGGACAGGCTCACCTCCAGCCGGTCGCAGGCCGAGGTGATCGGGCCGGCCCGCAGCCCGATCCGGCCGACGTCGACCCGGGGGTCGCAGTGCACCGCGATGATCTTCCCGACGCCGTCCAGCACCCCGGAGCCGATGGCCTCGGTGGCCCCGCCCGGCAGCACCTCCTCGGCGGGCTGGAACAGCAGCCGCACCGGCCGGGGCAGCAGGCCCTGGCGGTCGAGTTCGGCGAGGACCAGGCCGGCGCCGAGCACGGCCGCGGTGTGCACGTCGTGGCCGCAGGCGTGGGCGCGGTCGGGGACGGTCGAGCGGTAGGCGACGTGCGTCTTGGCGTCCGGGATGGGCAGGGCGTCGATGTCGGCGCGCAGGGCGAGCATGGAGCGCGTCCCGCCGTCCCGCCGTCCGCCGTCGCCGGAGCCGGGGGCCTCCGGCGCCGCGTCGTCCCAGCTCCCGACGTCACAGATCAGACCGGTGCCGGAGGCCAGTACCCGTGGCCGCAGGCCCGCTTCCTCCAGCCGGGCCTTGATCGCCGCCGTGGTGCGGAACTCCTGATGTCCCAGCTCGGGATGCATGTGCAGGTCCCGTCGGAATTCGATCAGTTCGGCACGCAGGTGGTCCGGAAGCTTGCCGGGCAGCTCGGGCCGGTCGGGCGTGCCGGGCAGGGCGGTCAGGGACTCACGGGACATCAACTGGTTCACCCGCCGAAGCCTAGGCGCACGGACCGGCCAACTGGCCTGAGATCACGAAAAGTTCATGCCGTTAGGGGAAAGAAATCCGGTCCCAGGAGGCTTGAGGGCGTACGCCCGGGGGTAAACTCGCCCGCCCGTCAGACCTTTGGAGCCCCCGGCCGGACGCGAACACGCCCGGGCAGGGCTGCGGAGGCGGCTGCGGAAGGCGTGCGGAGGCCACTTCGGGAACGGCCGCGGGAAACCGCCGTGTGAACGGCCGCGGGAACGGCTGCGGGGAACGGCTGCGGGAGGGGGGCTCAGCCGACCGCGAGTTTGGCGGCGAAGCCGAGGAAGAGCACGCCCGCCGCCGAGGTCGCCCCGGCCGCCAGCCGCTTGCGGCGGCGGAAGGCGGCCGACAGCCGGGTCCCGGCGAATATCAGCGTGGACAGGTAGAGGAGGCTCCCGGCCTGGAGCAGCGTCCCGAGCAACAGGAACGACAGCGCGGGGTAGGCGTACCCGGGGTCGACGAACTGGACGAAGAACGACAGCAGGAACAGGATCGCCTTCGGGTTGAGCAGGCTCACCACCAGCGCCCGCCGGTACGGCCGCTCGACCGTGCCCGCCGGCTCCTCACCGGTCATCAGCTCCTCCTGGCGGGCCTCGCGGTCGCGCCACATGGCCCAGGCCGCCCGCATCATCCCGACGGCCAGCCAGGCCAGGTACCCGGCGCCGAGGAACTTGACCACGGTGAACGCCAGCGGGCTCGCCTGGAGCAGCGCGCCCGCGCCGACGGCGGTCAGCACCATCAGGACGGCGTCCCCGGTGAACACTCCCAGGGCGGCCCTGTACCCCTCCTTCACCCCCCGGCGGGCGGCCACGGAGAGCACGTAGAGGGAGTTCGGCCCAGGGAGCAGGACTATCAGCACCAGGCCGGCGAGATACGTCGGAAGATCTGTCACACCCAGCATGCGCAGGAGTGTCGCACAAGGACACACCTGTCGGTCCAGTCCGTTTCATCAGCTGGAACCAGCCGGAAGCCACCGGCGGGAACCAGCCTGGACATAGGCGCCCAGACCGCCCGCGCCACCCTGCGGCCCCTCCCCCGCCACGGCCCGCGCCCGTACGTCCGCGCGCGTCCACGACCCGCTCCCTGACAGGCCCTTGTCACGATGGCGCAACATCCCGGCGGGGCCCGCAACGCACCGCGTCCGAGTGTCGTCACCTTGGGGGACGACACTGTTTCGGGGGGACCGCGATGGGGACCGCCGGGGGGACAGAGATGGGGACGGGGACAGGGATGGGGACGGGGACAGGGATGGGGACAGGGACCGCAGTGCACCGGCAGAGGATCTTGATGCGTGGACTCGGGGCGGCCACCGTCCTCGCCCTCACCCTGACCGCGTGCGGCCAGTCGAAGGCGGGACCGGCCGCCGCCGCTCCCCCGGCCCCCTCCTCGCCCACGGCGGGCGCCTCCCCGCACTCCTCGCCCACCCCGGACGACAAGCCCCCCTCGGCCTCGGCCTCGCCCTCTCCCCCGGCCTCTTCCACCCCGGCGTCCTCGCCGTCGCCGTCGGCCCCGTCCCCGGGGTCACCGGCCGTCCGGAAGATCATGGCGAACGGTGACGACAGCGAGCAGGTGCGCGAGCTCCAGGCGCGGCTGAAGCAGCTCAAACTGATGAGCGTCGCGCCCACCGGCTTCTACGGTTCGAAGACGACGACGGCGGTCTCCTCCTTCCAGTCCCGCAACCAGCTCGCCGCCACCGGCTCCGTGGACGAGGCGACCTGGCACAAGCTCCAGGGCCTCACCGCGCGGCCCACCCCCGACGAGCTGCGCCCGCCGACCGTCAACGAGCCCGACGCCCCGGACCCGCGCTGCATGCAGGGCCGGGTGATGTGCATCAGCAAGGAGAGCCGCACCCTCGCCTGGATGATCGACGGCAAGGCCGTCTCGACGATGGACGTGCGCTTCGGCTCGGAGAACACCCCGACCCGCGAGGGGGTCTTCGACGTGGGCTGGAAGGCCAAGGACTGGACCTCGACGCTCTACCACACGCCCATGCCGTACGCGATGTTCTTCAGCGGCGGCCAGGCGGTGCACTACTCGGCGGACTTCGCGGCCCGTGGCTACGCGGGCGCCTCGCACGGCTGCGTGAACGTCCGGGACAAGGGCAAGGTGGCGGCCCTCTTCGAGCAGGTGCGGGTGGGCGACAAGGTCGTCGTGTACTGGTGACGGAGGGGGGCGCGGACGGGGCCGGGGGAACGTCCCCGCCCGCGCCGTGTGCGCAGAGCCCAGAGGTACGGGGGGAACCCCGGCTCGTGCGCGGCCGATGACCAGTCGGCTCGATAGGTACTGCGCCACCACGCCGGAAAGTGTTACAGGCACCCCGGCGCGCCCGTCGGGGCGTGCGGTGCCGGGGGCTCGCGACCGGGCGGCCGGACGGCCTCCGGCGCGCTCCGGGCAGCGCGGGCCCGGTGTTCAGCGCCGCCCGTGGCGGGACGAGGAGTCGTCCTGGCGGTCCTGGTGCTGCCGGTGGTCGTGCTGGTGCTCCGGGACGGCGGGCGGGATCTGGAGCACGCCGGTCCCCGATCCGTGGGACCCGCCGTCCGACCGGCCCGAGGAGCCGCCCCGGCCGCCGTGCGCGCCCCCGGCCAGCAGCGCCTCGCAGTAGTCCCGGACGCGGGAGGCCCCCCGGGCCATGCGCGAGAGCCGGTCCCGGCCCGCGGCGTCGAGGTGGCCCGCCCGGTGGTCCCGGCACAGGTCCACGGCCCGCGACCGGTTCTCCCGTTCCCGCTCGCGGTCCTTGGTGGTGCCGTTGGAGTGCTCCCGGCGGCTGCCCGCCCCGTCGTCCTCCCGGCGGTCCTCGCCGTCCTGGTCCGTGGCCCCGTCGGTGGTCCCTCCCGGGGTGGTCCCGGACCCGGGCTCCGGGTGGCCCTCCGTGGCGCCCGGCGGGTGCTCCGCGCCGTCGGTGGCGGTGCCGGGGGCCGCCGTCCCGGCGGGGTCCCGCGAGGAGAGGAGCCGGGGCTCCGCGGGAGGAACGGGCTCGACGCCGTCGGTGCCCGCGACCGAGGCCGGGGTCGCCCCGGCGCTGACGGAGTGCGCGGGCTGGGCCCCGGTGCGGCGGGGCTGGTCCAGCAGTCCCGCGCCCGCCGCGGCGGCGAGTCCGCCGACCGCGACGCCGGCCAGGGCCGCCGCGAGCCCGAGCCGCAGGGGCCGGCCGCGCCGGGGCGCGGGCAGCGGCGTGTGGTCCACGGGACCCAGATTGACGAGAGGTTCACCGGGGCCGCCGGAGCCGCCGGGACTGCCGGGGTCACCGACCGCCGCCGCACCGGCCCGGCCACCGGCACAGTCACCGGTGGGCCCCGGGCCGTTGTGCCGCGTACCGTCGTCTCCCGCGCCGCCGCGCACGGGAACGCCATGGGCCGCGCCGCCACGGGCCGCGCGGAAGGCGGCCAGGGCGGCGGCCTCGCCGGGGAGTTCGCGGTCGGCGGCCGGCGGTGCGGCCAGGGCGTCGAGGGCGGCGCGCAGCCGGGCGGCGTCCTCGCGGGCCCGGGGTGCGGCGGCCGGGCCCACAGGTTCCACCGGCTCCCCGCGCAGCAGTCGGTCCGCCGCGGCCCCGTCCAGCCACCTGTCGCGCTCGTCGGCCATCACATGTCCTTCTGCGTCCGCCAACGTGAATGCGTCACACCGGTTTGTTCTACGAGGCCCCCGCCCCGGCTGCGCTGTGCGGGTACGGCGTCGAGATCCCTCCCGTCCCCGCCGTCGCGTGCCTGGTCAAGGGCATTATGGCCGACCAGGGGGCCGGATTCCGAGCCCGGAGCCCGCTCCGGAGCGCGGCCGTCCGCCGCGTCCAGCAGTTCGGCCAGCTTCTTCAGCCCGCGGTGCGCGGCGGTGCGGACCGCCCCCGGCCGCTTGCCGAGCGTCTCGGCCGCGCTCTTGGCGTCCAGCCCGACGACGACCCGCAGGACGACGGCCTCCGCCTGGTCCTGCGGGAGCTGCGCGATGAGCGCCATGGTGAGGCCGGTGGCGAGGGACTCCATCGCCTCGCCCGCGGTGTCGCAGTCGGCGGGCCTGCCGGTCAGTTCGCTGTCGTCGCCGCCGATGGCGGGGCGGCGCCCGCGCATCCGGATGTGGTCGAGGGCGCGGTTGCGGGCGATCCGGGCGGCCCAGCCGCGGAAGCGGTCGGCGTCGCCGGTGAAGGAGTCGAGGTCGCGGGCGATCTGCAACCATGCTTCGGAGGTCACGTCCTCCGCGTCCCCGTCACCGACGAGCGTGCGGACGTACCCCAGCAGGCGCGGGTGCACCGCGCGGTACACAGTACGGAACGCGTCCTCGGCGCCGTCCTGTGCCGCGAGCACCGCGGCGGTCAGCTCCGCGTCGTCCCCCAGCAAAGTCCCCAACCCGTTCACTGTCCTGTATCTGTGGCGCAAATCAGCACGTTACGGCTTTCATGCCCGCGCGTCCACGAGTTGTACAAGATGCAACCATTCCGGTGCAGAGCGAGGTGTGACAGAAAACGCACCCGGGGCGCTGACAGGGGTACGGGCTTGTCGCACGAGCCCGTACCGGACGGCGACCGGGGCCTCTCCTGTGGGGGGTGGCGGCCCCGGTCGTCTTCCTTGGTCCCCCGGTTCCGGCCCGCACCTACGTCACGCACGGACCAGCTCCGTGCCCAACGGCGTGACCGACGACGTGACCAACGCGCCAGCCGGTTCACGCGAGCCCCACCGATCCGGCGCGGTGCGGGCGGGAGGCTCCGGCCGGACCCCTACGCAGGCGGTCTCACCACGGCCGGTGTGGCCATGCGGTTCTTGTCCAGATCGAAGTGATCCATCTCCACACTCCGCACCAGGACCCCCGGGAAGTCCTCGAAGAAGCCGAGCGCTTCCGCGATGGCCTCCGTCAGGGTCCCGCCCTCGAAGGAGCACATGAACCGGGAGTACCCCGGTCGCTCCGCCAGACCGATACGCCCGTCGTTGAAGCGGTCGAGATGGTCCAGGGTGTTGGACTGCTCTTCTGTGAGCGGGGCGTCCAGTACGAGATCGAAGTACCACTTACGCACAGTTCCGGTGCCTTTCTGTGAATCGGTCAATCTTGTTCGCCTCGTCTCCCTGACTCTGGGGGGTGCCGTGCACTTTCACAGAGTCGTTGCAGGGACAACAGACGACCCAGCCCCACCGATGGCGGTTCTTGTCGTGCGTCACCTTGAGGCCCGCCCGCTCCGCGCGTTTCAGCGCGGCCTCCACGTCCTTCTTCTGATGCCGGTCACCGATTCCCATGGCCGTACGTCCTACTCGCCGACCGCGAGGAAGACGCGGAGTCCGGGCCGAAGCCACCCGATCGAGCTACCGCCCGGCACGATCATGACCGTAAACGGCAAGACAAAAGGGGCGAGCCCTGACGGGCTCACCCCTGCTGCTCCGTCACCCCACGCCTGCTTTCCACGTCCCGCACCGATCCAGCACGGCGCGGGCGAGAGGCTCCGGCCGGACCCCTACTCGGGCAACCGCACCACAGCCGGTGTCGCCATGCCGTTCTCCTCCAGCGCGATCTCGTCCAGTTCGACGCTGCGGACCAGAACGCCGGGCAGGTCCACGAACCGACTCAGCGCGTCCGCGATGGCCCGGGTCAGCGTCTCGGCCTCGAAGGAGCACGTGAACCGGGAATAGCCCGGCCTCTCCACCAGCCTGATGCGCCCGTCGTGGAAGCCGGCCAACCCCACCAGGACGTCATCCTGCTCCTCGGTGAGAGCATCCCGCAGGACCAGACTGAAGTACCAGTTACGCACAGTTGGACCCCTACGCAGGCGGTCTCACCACGGCCGGTGTCGCCATGCCGTTGTGTTCGAAGGAATGCGAGTTCAGCTCGATGCTACTGATCTGCACTCCGGGGATTTCCCCGACACGGGCGAGAGCATCTTTCATCGCATCCATGAGAGAGTCGGCCACGAAATAGCAGACGAAATTGGTGAATACACCTGGCCGTTCCTCCCTGCTGACCATTCCGTCAGCGAAACCGTCAAGCTGGTCCATGATGTCGCACTGATCCGCGGTAAGCGGGTTCTGCGCGTGCATAACAAAGTGCCAGCTACGCTCGGTGTCCTCGGTGCCGTCGAGTGAACTCATCAACCCTCTTCGCTTCATCTCCCGCAACTCTGGGAGTGCTGTTGATCGTGATGTCGTCCTTGCAGGGGCAGCAGATTACCCAGCCCCAACGATGCCGGTTCTTGTCGTGCGTCACCTTGAGCCCGGCCGCCTCCGCCCTCTTGAGCGCGGCCTCCACGTCCTTCTTCTGATGCCGGTCACCGATTCCCATAGCCGTACGTCCTACTCGCCGACCGCGAGGAAGACGCGGAACCCGGGCCGAAGCCACCCGATCGGGCTACCGCCCGGCGCGAGCACGAACACGCGCGCCCGCCCCCCTGCCCTCCGCCACGGGGACGTCATCCTTTCGGCTCACTTCCGGGCGAAATCCCCGCGCGGGTGCGCCCGGCCCGGCTGTGCGTCGCTAGCGTGGCGGTACACCCGCGTCCCGCCCCGAGGAGCCCCCCGCTGTCCAGCCACTTCCCGGTACAGGCCCGCGGCGGCTCCGGCCCCGCACCCGGCTCCGGACTGGCGCGGTTCAACGCCCTGTCCCCCGAGGCAGCCAGGGCGGCCCTGCTGCGCTGCTGCGGCAGCCGCCGCTGGGCCCACCGGATGGCCGCGCACCGCCCGTACCCCGACACCGGCGCGCTGGCCGCCGCCGCGGACGAGGCCTCGTACGACCTCTCCGCGGCCGAGATGCTGGCGGCCCTGGCCACCGAGGAACCGGCCCAACTGGACTACGGGACCCCGTACGCCGCCCTCCTCGCCTACGGCGTGGCCCACGCGGAGTACGAGCGCACCTTCGGCCACGCCTTCGTGATCTGCCTCGAAGGGCGGTCGCCGCAGGAGCGCGCGGACGAGATGCTGGCGGCCGTCCGGCAGCGGCTGGCGCACGAGGTGGACGAGGAGCGCTCGGTCGCGGCGGAGGAGCTGCGCCGGGTCGCGCGGGCCCGGCTGTCCGATCTGACACAGTCGCTGACCTCGGCAGATGGGGTGTCTGTGGCCGAAATCGGGCCATTCGCCCCCGTGGGATAGGCCGTACGTGCCTGTTTGATCACACCGATGGCCCCCGCGCGAAGGAACCGACAAAGCGTCGCTACGATGTCCGGGGCCGGAGGACCGTACCCGGCCGGGCCCGACCGACAACGAAGCCGGCTGGCCCCCGCCCCGCTTCCGGAGGGTTTTCCGTGCCGGCTGGAACGTTGTACCGCGGCCGGGAAGGAATGTGGTCGTGGGTGGCTCATCGAGTCACCGGCGTCCTGATCTTCTTCTTCCTGTTCGTACACGTCCTCGACACCGCTCTCGTCCGCGTCTCCCCCGAGGCGTACGACGATGTCGTGGCTACCTACAAGACCCCGATCGTCGCGCTGCTGGAGTACGGCCTCGTGGCCGCCATCCTCTTCCACGCGCTCAACGGTCTCCGTGTCATCGCCGTGGACTTCTGGTCCAAGGGCCCGCGCTACCAGAAGCAGATGCTCTGGACCGTCATGGGCATCTGGATCGTGCTGATGGTCGGGGCCCTGTACCCCGTCCTGGGCCACGCCTACCTTGAACTGTTCGGGAAGTGACACGCATGTCTTCTGACACTTCTTCCGCCCAGGGCATCGGCGACGTGGAGGGGGTCTCCCTCTACGACGTCGATCACCCGGCGCCGTACATCGAGGCCCCGCGCAAGCGCACCGGCAGGACGCCGCGCTCGACCCGCGGCAACTTCGAGATGGTCGCGTGGCTCTTCATGCGCCTCTCGGGCGTCGTCCTCGTCGTCCTGGTCATCGGCCACCTCCTGATCCAGCTGGTGCTGGACGGTGGCGTCTCCAAGATCGGCTTCGCCTTCGTGGCGGGCCGCTGGGCGTCCCCGTTCTGGCAGATCTGGGACCTGCTGATGCTGTGGCTGGCCATGCTGCACGGCGCCAACGGTCTGCGTACCGTCATCAACGACTACGCGGAGCGCGCCAACACGCGGCTGTGGCTGAAGGGCCTGCTCTACACCGCCACGGTGTTCACCATCCTTCTGGGCACGCTGGTGATCTTCACCTTCGACCCGAACATCCGCTAGGCAACGGGCTGAGGCGACCAATCTCATGAAGATCCACAAGTACGACACCGTCATCGTCGGGGCGGGTGGCGCCGGCATGCGCGCCGCCATCGAGTCGACGAAGCGCAGCCGCACCGCCGTGCTGACCAAGCTCTACCCCACCCGCTCCCACACCGGCGCCGCGCAGGGCGGCATGGCCGCCGCGCTGGCCAACGTGGAGGAGGACAACTGGGAGTGGCACACCTTCGACACGGTCAAGGGCGGTGACTACCTGGTCGACCAGGACGCCGCCGAGATCCTGGCGAAGGAGGCCATCGACGCCGTCCTCGACCTGGAGAAGATGGGCCTGCCGTTCAACCGCACCCCGGACGGCACCATCGACCAGCGCCGCTTCGGCGGTCACTCGCGCAACCACGGCGAGGCCCCGGTCCGCCGGTCCTGCTACGCCGCGGACCGCACCGGTCACATGATCCTCCAGACGCTGTACCAGAACTGCGTCAAGGAGGGCGTGGAGTTCTTCAACGAGTTCTACGTCCTGGACCAGCTGATCGTCGAGGTCGACGGCGTCAAGCACTCGGCCGGCGTCGTCGCGTACGAGCTGGCCACCGGCGAGATCCACGTCTTCCAGGCGAAGGCCGTCATCTACGCCTCCGGCGGCACCGGCAAGTTCTTCAAGGTGACCTCCAACGCGCACACCCTCACGGGTGACGGCCAGGCGGCCTGCTACCGCCGCGGCCTGCCGCTGGAGGACATGGAGTTCTTCCAGTTCCACCCGACGGGCATCTGGCGCATGGGCATCCTGCTGACGGAGGGCGCCCGTGGTGAGGGCGGCATCCTCCGCAACAAGGACGGCGAGCGCTTCATGGAGAAGTACGCGCCGGTCATGAAGGACCTCGCCTCCCGTGACGTGGTCTCGCGCTCCATCTACACCGAGATCCGTGAGGGCCGCGGCTGCGGTCCGGCCGGTGACCACGTGTACCTGGACCTGACCCACCTGCCGCCGGAGCAGCTCGACGCGAAGCTCCCGGACATCACCGAGTTCGCGCGCACCTACCTGGGCATCGAGCCGTACACGGACCCGATCCCGATCCAGCCCACCGCGCACTACGCCATGGGCGGCATCCCGACCAACGTCCAGGGTGAGGTCCTGCGCGACAACACCACCGTCGTCCCGGGCCTGTACGCGGCCGGCGAGGTCGCGTGCGTGTCGGTGCACGGCGCCAACCGTCTGGGCACCAACTCGCTGCTGGACATCAACGTCTTCGGCAAGCGCTCGGGCATCGCGGCGGCCAAGTACTCGCAGGAGAACGACTACGTCGAGCTTCCCGAGGACCCGGCCTCGCTCGTCGTCGAGCAGGTCGAGCGGCTGCGCAACTCCACGGGCCACGAGCGGGTCGCCGACCTGCGTCTGGAGCTCCAGGAGACGATGGACGCGTGCGTGATGGTGTTCCGTACGGAGCAGACCATCAAGACCGCGGTCGACAAGATCGCGGAGCTGCGCGAGCGCTACAAGAACGTGTCCGTCCAGGACAAGGGCAAGCGCTTCAACACGGACCTGCTGGAAGCGATCGAGCTGGGCAACCTGCTCGACCTCGCCGAGGTCATGGCCGTGTCCGCGCTGGCGCGCAAGGAGTCCCGCGGCGGTCACTACCGCGAGGACTACCCGAACCGCGACGACGTCAACTTCATGCGCCACACCATGGCGTACCGCGAGGTCGGAGCCGACGGCTCGGACTCGATCCGGCTCGACTACAAGCCGGTCGTCACGACCCGCTACCAGCCGATGGAGCGTAAGTACTGATGGCTACCCCGACCCTGGACACGATGGAGGCGGCGGCAGCGGCCTCGCCCTACATCACGGTCACCTTCCGCGTCCGGCGCTTCAACCCCGAGATCTCGGACGAGGCGCAGTGGCAGGACTTCCAGATCGAGATCGACCCGAAGGAGCGCGTGCTCGACGGTCTCCACAAGATCAAGTGGGAGCTCGACGGCACGCTGACCTTCCGCCGCTCGTGCGCGCACGGCATCTGCGGCTCCGACGCGATGCGGATCAACGGCAAGAACAGGCTCGCCTGCAAGACGCTGATCAAGGACATCAACCCGGAGAAGCCGATCACCGTCGAGGCGATCAAGGGCCTCACGGTGATGAAGGACCTCATCGTCGACATGGAGCCCTTCTTCCAGGCGTACCGGGACGTCATGCCGTTCCTGATCACCAAGGGCAACGAGCCGACGCGCGAGCGCCTGCAGTCCGCCGAGGACCGCGAGCGCTTCGACGACACCACCAAGTGCATCCTGTGCGCCGCGTGCACCTCCTCGTGCCCGGTGTTCTGGAACGACGGCCAGTACTTCGGCCCGGCGGCGATCGTCAACGCCCACCGCTTCATCTTCGACTCGCGTGACGAGGCCGGCGAGCAGCGGCTGGAGATCCTGAACGACAAGGACGGCGTGTGGCGCTGCCGCACGACCTTCAACTGCACCGACGCCTGCCCGCGCGGCATCGAGGTCACGAAGGCGATCCAGGAGGTCAAGCGCGCGCTGATCACGCGCCGCTTCTGAGTTCCCGCCCCACAGCGGTACGAGGCCCCGCCCCCGGAGCATGTCTCCGGGGGCGGGGCCTTCGCCGTTCCCGGGGGGGGCGGCGGAAGCAACCCCGCACACCCCTGCTTGAACATGTTCAAAAAGAGGTCTAGAGTCGGCGTTGTCAGAAGTTGAACGTGTTCAAAGGGGGCTGGGGACGATGGACCTCACCGTGGTCGCGTACGTCATCTACCTGTTCATCAGCATCGGCCTGACCGTCTGGGTGGCCCGGACGCTCAGCCGTAACGGCCGTGTCTTCATCGGGGACGTCCTCCAGGGGAACGAGAAGCTCGCGGACGCCGTGAACCACCTCCTGGTGGTCGGGTTCTACCTCGTCAACATCGGCTTCGTGACCCTGTACCTGCGCTCGGGCGAGACGATCCGCGAAGCGCGCGGGCTCTTCGAGGCGCTGTCGGTCAAGCTCGGCGTCGTCCTGCTGGTCCTCGGGGTCATGCACCTCGGCAACGTCTGGGTGCTCACCAGGATGCGCCGCCGCGGGATCATGGAGCGTCAGCAGACCCCGCCGGTCGCCCCGCAGGGCTGGACCGCGCCGGCCGGGGCCTGAGGGCCGTGGAACCGGCGACGAGGGCCACGGCGGGCGCGGTGGTAATGGCCGGACCGGAAACGGGTCCGGGTCCGGCGCCGGAACCGGCCGGGCCCTCGGGCGGCGGGGCGGCCGTCCGGGTCCTGACGGTCCTGTACGACGCGGACTGCCCGCTCTGCGCGCACATCCGCCAGTGGCTCCTCGGGCAGCGGTGGCTGGTCCCGCTGCGGCTGGTCCCGGCCGCCTCCGCCGAGGCGCGCCGGCGCTTCCCGGAGCTCGACCACGCCTCCACCCTCCGCGAGATCACCGTCATCGGGGACTCCGGGCAGGTGTGGAGGGGGACGGACGCCTTCATCGTCTGCCTGTGGGCACTGTCCGAGCACCGGCCGAAGGCGAACTGGCTGGCCACCCCGGCGGGCCGGCCCTTCGCGCGGGCGGCCATGACCGGCGCCTCCGCGTGGCGGAAGGCCGTACGGACCGACGACGACGGGTACCAGTACGGCTACGGATACGGCTACTACGACGAGGGCGACGCGGAAGCGGAGGCCGGAGGGACGGCCTGCGACGAGCGGTGCGACACGCCCCGATAGGCTCATCCACCGTGACTGATCAGAAGGCTCCCAAAAGCGAGCAGACCCGCACGCTCATCCTCGAAACCGCGCTCCGGCTCTTCCAGGAGCGCGGCTTCGACAAGACGACGATGCGGGCGATCGCCAAGGAGGCGGGGGTCTCGGTCGGCAACGCCTACTACTACTTCGAGTCGAAGGAACACCTGGTCCAGGGGTTCTACGACCGGATCAGCGCCGCTCACCAGGCGGCGGTCCGGCCGGTCCTGGACCAGGAGAACGACCTTCAGAAGCGGCTCGCGGGCGTCCTGACGTCCTGGATGGACATCGCGGCGCCGTACCACGAGTTCGCCTCGCAGTTCTTCAAGAACGCGGCGGACCCGGAGAGTCCGCTCAGCCCGTTCTCCCCGGAATCGGAACCCGCGCGCCAGGCCGCGATCGCCCTCCACCGCGAGGTCCTGGCGGGGGCGAAGACCAAGGTGCCGGAGGAACTGGCCGATGTGCTGCCCGAGTTGATGTGGCTCTCGCAGATGGCCCTGGTGCTCTACTGGGTCTTCGACCGTTCGCCGGACAGCGAGAAGTCCCGGCGGCTCGCCGAGCGCGGCGCGCAGCTCACGGCCCGGGGCGTCGTCCTGGCCCGGTTCCGGGTGGTACGGCCGCTGGTGCGGGAGGTCCACGAACTCTTCGCGGACTTCGTGCCGGGAATCGCACAGACCGCGGCCACCCGCGGCCGACGCCCGGCCGGGTGACGGACGGCCGGGCGGACGAGGACGGACAGCCGGGAGCCCGGCGCCGAACTCCCGGCGCCGGGCTCCTGACCTTCGGCTACTGCCTGCTGCCTGCTTGGCTCCTGCTCACTGGCTGCTAGAGCCAGCTGAGCTCCCACAGGCGCCAGACCCCGGTGCCGTCCGAGAGGTGCGGGGTGCCGGTGACGGCGTCGCGGGACATCACGTAGTCCTTCTTCTGCCAGATCGGCAGCATCGGGACGTGCTGGGCCACCGCCTTCTGGAGCTCGCGGAAGTCGGCGGACGCCTCGCCGCGGTCGGAGTAGGACTGGCTCCGGGTGATCAGGTCGTCGACGGCCTTGTCGGAGAAGCCGTTGTTCATGGAGCTGCCGGCGCCGACGAGGGGGGCCAGGAAGTTGTCCGCGTCCGGGTAGTCGGCGATCCAGCCGATGGTGTACGCGTCGAACTCACCGGCCGCGTACGCCTTCTGGAAGTCCGGCCACTCGGGTATCTCCCTGATCTTGACCTGGAAGAGCCCGGTCGCCTCCAGCTGCTTCTTCAGCTCGCCGGCCTCGGGGATGTTCGCGCCCCGGTTGTTGACGCCGAGGGTGAAGGAGACCGGGGCGGTGACGTTGGCGTCCTTGAGCAGCTTCTTGGCGGCGGCGACGTTGGGCATCGGGTAGGCGTCGAAGAACGGCGTGCTGTGCCCCACGACGCCCGTCGGGACGAGCGAGTAGAGCGGCGTGACCGTGCCGTCGTAGATCTCGGCGGCCACCTTGGAACGGTCCAGGACGGCGGCGACGGCCTGGCGGACGGCCACCGGGGCGGCGGGGGAGCCGGGGCGGACGTTGAAGACCATGGACCGGGTCTCGGCGCCTCCGGAGACCTGGTACCGGGTGTCCTTCAGGCCCGGGTTGAGCCCGGCGAGCACCTCCGGCGGCATGTCGCGGTGGGCGACCTCGACCTCGCGGTCCTTCCACGCCTGGTTGAGCTTGGCGGAGTCCTTGTAGTACTTGACGGTGACGGGGATCTTGGAGGTCCGGCCCTGGCCCTTGTAGGCCGGGTTGGGCTTGAGCTCGGCGCTGGCGTCCGCCTTGTAGGAGCCGAGGAGGAACGGGCCGGTGCCGTCGGCCTTGTCGTCGGCGCGCAGCGTCTTCGCCGGGTACTTGTCCTTGTCGACGATCGAGCCGGCGCCCGTCGCGATCCGGAAGGGGAAGGTGGCGTCGCGGGCGGAGAGGCTGAAGGTGACGGTGCGCCCCTCGGCCTTGACCGACTCCAGGGTGTTGAAGAGCGGCGCCGGGCCCTGGTCGGAGCCGATCGCCTTGATCCGGTCGAAGGAGTGCTTGACGTCCTCCGCCGTGACCGTGCGCCCGCCGGGGAACTTCAGGTCGGAGCGCAGCTCGCACTGGTAGGCGGTGAGCTTCTGGTCGGTGAACCGGCAGGCGGAGGCGGCGTCCGGGGTGGGGGTGTCGGAGCCGGGCCGGATGGTCAGCAGCGACTGGTAGACGTTGCTGAACAGGGCCCAGGAACCGGCGTCGTACGCCCCGGCCGGGTCGAGGGAGGAGACGACGTCGCTCGTCCCGACCCGGATGGCGGAACGGGAGTCACCCCCCGAGGGCAGCAACTGCCAGGCCCCGACGCCGGCCACGCCGAGGACGAGCCCGGCCGCAATGATCTTCGAGCGGACAGACCGCATCCCGTGAACCCCAACCCCTGTACCGGTGACAGCGATATGCCGTCCGCATAACGGTCATCCCATCATGGCATGGCGCTTACGGGAGAACCGTCCGGGGAAGGGCAGTTGGCGGTTTGATCCCGGTCATGCCTGATATGAGGCGAGTTCGACGACGGTGATGTCCGACGGCGCCCCCACCCGGACCGGAGGCCCCCAGGCGCCCGCCCCGCGGGACACGTAGAGCTGAGTGTCCCCGTACCGCTCCAGACCGGCGACGGTGGGGTTGGCCAGCTCGGCGAGGTAGTTGCCGGGCCAGAGCTGGCCGCCGTGGGTGTGGCCGGAGAGCTGGAGGTCCACGCCGTGGCGGACGGCGTCGTGGATGACGACGGGCTGGTGGGCGAGGAGGACGGCGGCTCGGGCCCGGTCACGGTCGCCCAGGGCCGCCCGGAAGTCGGGTCCCTGGCCCTCGCTCTCCCCCGCGATGTCGTTGACCCCGGCGAGGTCGAAGTGGGGCATCGCGCGGCGGGCGTTCTCCAGCGGGTTCAGCCCCAGCTCGCGGACGTGGTCGATCCACTGCTGGGCGCCGGAGAAGTACTCGTGGTTGCCGGTGACGAAGTACGAGCCGTACCGGGCGCGCAGCTCCCGCAGCGGCGCGGCGGCGGGGCCCAGGTCGTCCACGCTGCCGTCCACCAGGTCGCCGACGACGGCGATGAGGTCGGGCTGGGTCCGGTTGACGGTGTCGACGATGCGCTGGGTGTGGGCGCGGCCGAGGACCGGGCCTATGTGGACGTCGCTGACGACGGCGATCCGGAAGCCGTGGGCCGCGCGGGGCAGCTTGGCCAGGGGGACCTGGACCCGCTTCACGCTGGGCCCGCGCAGGACCCCGTACGCCCCGTGCCCCACGGTCCCGGCGGCCACGGCGGCGGCGGCCCCGCCGACCGTCCGCGCGACGAACGTACGCCTGCTGAGCCCGCTCCGCGCCGGGGAGACCGGCACGGACAGCGGCACGGGCGACACGGGAGTGACGGATGTGACGGGAATGACGATGGGGTCGGGTGCTCCGGCAGGGACAGACGCGGCGGGTGAGGCGGGCACGGTGACCGGCGCGTCGGCCCGGTCGGTGACCGGCACGGTGACCGGCGCGGTGACCTCCACCGGGGCGGGCTCGTCGGCCGGGACCACGACTTCGGGGTCCTTGTGGGCCAGACGGCGGAGCAGCAGCGCGCGGATCGGCTCCGCCACCAGCATCGTCAAGGTCAGGTAGAGGAGAACCACCAGCCAGAGGTACCCCGGCCAGGCAACGGTCTGCTGGAGCCAGAAGGGGACACCGGCACGGCCCGAGGTGAGGGCCGCCAGCGAGAGGAGAGGGAGGGTGATGGCCAGGACCGTACCGATACGGCGGGGCAGCCCGCCGGGTGCCGTGGTGTCCCGGACCAGGCGGTTCCAGAGCCAGCGGTGGACCAGGCCCAGGAGGGCGAGGACCAGCAGGGCCACGAGCGCGAAGACCACGAGCGTCATGCGGCGGACCCCGCGCGCGCGGCGGAACCCGTCCCCGGGGCCGCGTCCGGGCCGGGGAGTGACGCGCGCCTCAGGGCCCGTACCCCGCGCAACCCGATCGCGCCCACGGCCGTCCCCAGAAGGAAGGATGTCACCGCGAGCGTCAGGTGCACCCAGAAGTAGGGCGTGGGGTCACCCGCCACGTCGAATGCCAGGCCACTGCCGTTCTTCCACAGGTTCCGGACGAAAGACACCCAGATGAACCAGCTCCACACTCCGAAGGCGAGCAGGAACCAGGAGACGGCGCGGCTGAGTTTCATGCCCTCAGTATCGGATTGCGCCCCGGAGCGGACGCGCCGGGGTGGGCCGGACCGGCGGTGGCCCTGGCGGGTCGGCCTCCCGGCGACGGCGGGCACCCCGGCGGGATGTACTTTCACCTGCGTGTCCGCCAAGAAGACCGCGCTGGCGGTCCTGTCCGCCGCGCTGCTGGTCCCCTCCCTGCTCGTGACCCCCGCGCGGGCGACCCCGGCCCCCGGGCCCGACGGGAAGGGCCGGGCCCCCCACCTCCCGGCGGCGCCCGCGCCGCCCGCCTCGATGTCCACCGTCGGCGGAGCGGTGCTCGGCCAGCCGGGCACCCAGGTCAACCTGCTGCCCGGCGCCCCCGCCCTGCCGACGAACCTCACGGGGCGGTCCTGGATCGTGGCCGACGCCGCCTCCGGCGAGGTCCTGGCGGCGCACAACGCGCACTGGCGGCTGCCCCCGGCCTCGACCATGAAGATGCTCTTCGCGGACACCGTGCTGCCCAGCCTCCCCAAGGACCAGGTCCACCGGGTCACCGAGGACGAGATGTCCGACGTCGGCCCCGGCAGCAGCCTGGTCGGCGTCAAGGAGGACCACGAGTACACCGTCCACGACCTGTGGCTCGGGGTGTTCCTCCGGTCGGGCAACGACGCCGTGCACGTGCTCTCGGCCATGAACGGCGGCATCGACAAGACCGTCCGGGACATGCAGGCGCACGCCGAGGAACTCCAGGCCCTCGACACCCACGTCGTCTCCCCCGACGGGTACGACTCCCCGTCCCAGGTGTCGAGCGCGTACGACCTGACCCTCATCGCCCGCTCCGGGCTCCAGAAGCAGGACTTCCGGGAGTACTGCGGCACGGTGAGCGCCCAGTTCCCCGGCCGGCAGGGCGCCGGAGGCCACCGCGACTACTTCGAGATCCAGAACACCAACCGGCTGATGACCGGCGCCGGGGGCATCTCCCCGTACAAGGGCATCGCGGGGGTGAAGAACGGCAACACCACCATGGCCGGCTCCACCTTCACCGGCGCGGCCCAGCGCGGTGACCGCAAGCTGCTGGTGACGGTGATGAACCCGGGTGCGGGCGGCGCCAACTCGGTGTACGAGGAGACCGCCGACCTCTTCGACTGGGGGTTCGAGGCGATCGGCAAGGTCAAGCCGGTGGGCGAGCTGGTCCCCCCGAAGAGCGCCGACGCCTCCCCGCACGGCTCCCCCGCCCAGTTCCACGAGAACAGCCAGGCCGCGACCGGCTCCCCCTCGGACAGCGGCATCGGCACCACCCTCGGCATCGCCGCCGCCACCCTGACCGCCCTGGCCACCACCGCCTTCCTCACCACCCGCCGCCGCCGCACCACCCGCAACCGCCACGACCATTCCTGACAGCGGTGACGGAACGCCCCACAAGACGGGAAACGGCCCTCCAGACGGGGGCCATCAGTCGGGAACGGGCAGACGGGGGACGGGTAACCGAGACGGCCGCCCCACAAGGCGGGGAACGGGAACCGAAGACGGCGGCCCAGGCCCGGAGCGCCCCAGGACGGGGACGGGTCGGGGTGCGTGCCGGGACGTAAAACGTGATGTGTTGGCGCGCACCCCACCCGCGCCTCCCACCCGGCGCAAGGCGCCATAAATCATGAGTCCCGGCACGCACCCCGACCCGGCACCGGGGGGGGGGGCCCCCCCCCCCCCCCCCCCCCCCCCCCCCCCCCCCCCCCCCCCCCCCCCCCCCCCCCCCCCCCCCCCCCCCCCCCCCCCCCCCCCCCCCCCCCC
>NZ_JBITDK010000051.1:0-23555 GCF_044454165.1 Streptomyces sp. NPDC051567
ACCTCACCAACCAACAAATCACCACCGCCACCACCACCCAAGGCCCCGGAAACCTCACCACCCTCCTCACCGGCACCAACACCTGGACCATCCCCACCCCCAGGACCAGCCCCTCGGCGGCGTCACTCACCGGCGTCACCCCGCACGCAGGGCCCTGACCGACTCCTGGGCGTACTGCCCGGCCAGATGCAGGATCGCCAGGCTGTCGCGACCGAGGCTCTCGCGGACGTGCCGGCGGACCTCAGCGAGCCGCTCGCGTTCCGCGCGTTCCGCGCCGGGGCCGTGCAGACGCTCCACCGCCTCCTCACCGATCAGCACGCTGTGCTGGGCGACGACGGTGACCCCGGTGGCGTCCGGGACGACCGACCACTCGCCGGTGTGCGCGGCCAGCAGCGCGGAGGGCCGGGTCTGCTTGAACACGATGCGGCCGGCCGCCGGGAAGGCGACCCGCACCGATTCGGTCGTCTCCACCGAGCCGTCGGCGGCCACGGTGTCCATGCGCGTCCGCTGCACCCCCGGCCGTTCCTCGACCACGTCGAGTCGGGAGACGTGCGGGATGCGTCCGGGCCAGGAGGCCACGTCGTACAGGAACGCGTAGACGGGCTCCGCCGGCCCCCTCAGCCGTACCTCGTCCTCGAAGGTCAGCGTCAGACCGTCGAGGCTCCGCCATTTCTCCGCGACGTCCTTGAGCCGGGTGAGCCCGGCGCGGCTCGCCTTGTGGGTGGCCGCCAGGACCAGGTCGACGTCGGCGGACCGGTTGCCCGCGACGGTGACGTACTGCTCCAGCGTCAGCCGTGACCAGCCGGGGGCGAGCTGGTCCACGCTCCAACTGCCGCCCGCCGACGTGACGGGAGCCACGGGCGCCTCCTCGCGGAACTCGATCCGCCGCCGCTCCGGGTCCAGGGTCCGCCGCGACCGCGAGGGCCGTACGGTCCCTCCCGCGGTCACCCACATGGAGAACCGGTCCCGTGTCCCGTCGAAGTCCAGCCGCTCCACGTGGACGCCCGCCGGAACGAACAGCGGCCACTGGGTGGTGTCGGCGACCAGACCGTAGAGAACACCGGCCGGCGCGGCCACATCCACCGAGTACGACGTGCGGTGCACTCGCTCGACAACCATCAGACACCTCTCTCACGCTTGATGCAGAGCCTGTCCGTATCCTCCGGAAGCCCCCTGGAACCGCTCTGAAGTCCCGGAGCCCAGAACGCTGTTGACGAGGGCGAGGCACCGGCGCGGGGTGTCGGCGTGCTCCAGGGACTCCTCGTCGAGCAGGATGTCGAACCTCCGCTCGACGGAGCCGGTGGTCCGCAGCACAGTGAGACAGTCGTGGCCGAGCTCCCACCAGAAGAGGCCGAGGACGCCGTCGTCCAGGTCGACCCGCTCCTCCTCGCCTCCCCACACCCGCAGGACGCGGGCCGGGTCTGCGAGTTCCAGCCGGCGCATGACGTACCTCTCTCATGATCGGAGGCGCCATGCGTGTGCGGACGTCGGACGCCGGGGGCCCGGTGCCGGTGGTCGGCAGTGGACCCGAGCCTGGCCGACCGTGGTGGAGAGCCGCTCGAACCGGCGTCGACGGGCCCTGGAGACGGCGGGAGCGGCCGGCGGCGGGGCCGGGGGCCTCCCGCACCCCGCGGGACACGTCCGGAACGGCCGCCCGTCGTCCGTGCCGCGTCCGTGCCGCCCCGTGCGTCGCCTGTGCCGGGCGTGACCCACGGGGCGGAATGTACGTCTGCAACGGCGTCGCCGCGCCTCACCGGCACCGGATTGTCAGGCGGTCACCGGGGTCTCCCGTACGGTCGGCCCGTGCTCGCCGACCGTGGGGAAAGGGTGGACGGCGCCTTCCCCGGGACGGTGGGCAGGGCGCGGAAAGGGTGCCGGAAAAGCAGAGGAAAAGCTCCGGGAAAGCGGTGGTAAAAAGGTGACGGGGCCGGGGAGAGGCGCCGAACTACCCCGGCAGGCACCGGCCTTGTGCGCGCTGCCGCATCCCGGCCCGCATTCGGCCCGTATCCACCCCGTATCCGCCCCGGGGAACGGCTGTTCACCTCTTCGCCGCACCGGACGGGAAACAGAACCAGCGGTCCACCGGTACCAGACCGACACCGCTGTTTCCCTCTCCCGCGCGCCGCTCCGCGGTCTCCGCGTCCCGTACCGGAGTTCGCGTCCACCGGCCCGATGAGGGGCCGGGGTACGGAAAATCAGTCGGCCACCCCGGCCGGTGACGGCACCCCGCGCGACTGTACGGCCGAGCCGTCGGCCGCCAGTTCCCCGAGGGACGCGTGGGCCGAGAGCCGCGGCAGCATCAGGGCCCAGTACCGGGTCAGCGCGGAGTGCGAGAACCATGTGTGCTCCGAGGCGCCGAGCACCTCGAAGCCCACGACCGCCGCGACGACCGCCGCCGCCGCGTCCTGCGGCGACACCCCGTCGGCGAGCTTCCCCTGCCGGGCGGCGATGCCGAACATGGTCTCGGCCCACCGCTGCCACTGCCTGCGCAGGTCGCAGCCGCCTTCCCGGGCCGCGCCCGCGCAGAGCCCGAAGCCCGCCCGGACCACGGGGTCGTCCGCCAGCAGCGTCATCAGGTCGTGCGTGGAGTCCACCAGCATCTGGAGGGCGTTGCCGCCGCCCGGCCGGGAGACCGTGATCGCGCGGATGGCCTCGGCGGCCTGTTCCACGACGGCCTCGGCCAGCGCCGTCTTGCTGCCGAAGTGGAAGTGCAGCCCGCCGGCGCTGACTCCGGCCCGTCTACTGATGCCGGCGATGGAGGCGGTGACGAACCCCTCCTCGGCGAACACCTCTGCGGCGGCGCGAACCAGACTTTCCCGGGTGCGGGCGGCACGTTCCTGCTTGACCATTCACTCTCCACAAACCGCCACAGCGGTTTGCCCCAGTGGCTCCTTACAATTCACCGTCATGTTGGTCCCCGGCGCTCGGGCCGGGCCGGAGGGGCGCTGGAGCGGCTCAGGAGGGCTTCGGCTCCTGCTCCGGCAGCGCGTTGTCCCGCTCCTGGATCTCGGTGACGACCCGGGACCCCCGGTCGGTGTCCATGTCCAGCCGCGCCAGGACGGCGGGCGTCGCGATGCTCGGGTACACGTGCTGGTACAGCCCCGAGACCCGGTACTCGATGTCCTCCCGGTCGGAGAGGGTCTGCGAGTAGATCTGTACGCCGGCCCAGCAGGCGGAGAGGATCCACGCCGTCTCGGCGGGGTCCACATGGGGCAGCAGTTCGCCCTGCGCCTTGGCCTGGACCAGCAAGTCTTCGGTGAACTGGATCCACCCGGGCACCGAACCGCCGCCGAAGATCTCCCGCATCTCGGGCCCCAGGGAGAGCCGCGCGCCGGCGCTGAGCATCGGTTCGCGCTTCATCCGGAACGCCAGCACCATCGCCACGTCCAGCAGTTCCTGGAGCTTGCTCTCGCGCGGCGGGACCCCGCCCTCGCCGAACTGCTCGTCGAGCACGCCCTGCGCCAGCTCCTGCTTGGAGGAGAAGTGGAAGTACAGCGCGCCCTTGGTGACACCCGCTCTGGAGAGGATGTCCGCGATCGTCGCGGCCTCGTAGCCGCGCTCGTCGAAGACCGCCGCCGCCGCCTCCAAGATTGCGCGACGCGTACGGACCGCACGTTCCTGCCGTGCCACGGGTGCCTCCGATGTCCATGGGTCGTTGCTGCGGGGCCCCTGCGGGACACCGCCCCCCTCTAAAACCAACCAGAAGGTCCGTATTTTATCAACCAGAAAACAATAAACCCTGGAGTCGGGCGGTGTGTCGGCGGCCCGACACGGGTCAGTACAGGCCACTTACCCTTCACCACTCACGCACATATTTCAAACCGCGTGGCCGGTTCTTACATACCGGCACCGTACACATTTCGACAGGGCCGAAACGGCCCGCCGCCGCGACCGTTCGCAGGTCGCAAACGGTTCCCCGAGGTCGCCCGGGGGTGGCCGCCCGGTCCGGGACGAAGACCGGAGTACCGCCTCCCACTTGGGACGGAGCCGCTGGCGCCGCCGCATCCCGAGCGTGCCGCAACGTCGCTGGTGAGGGTCTGCGTCCAGCCGTCCGGCTACCGTCTTCGCACATGTGGCCGACTGCTCATGCACCACAACCGGACACTGGAATCACCTTGCAAACAAAACCGGAGAGTACGTATCTTGCGTGTTCAGAGTGCTCATCCCATCCGTCAAACCGGCTCTGTGGAGAGGTCCATGACCCTGCTCACGTTCCAGAACAACGCCCCTGCGCTGCCCCTCCAGGAAGCCGGATCGCCCTGGACGCGCTGCAACGAACTCCCTCAGCTGACGACCACCGTCCCCAGGGAGTACGTACACCGCAGCTCGGTCGCCGAGGTGTTCCTGACCGGCTACGAGCGGATCGGTGACGACACCTTCTCGCTCACCGGCCAGTGGCCGCGCGCCCACACGTTCTTCACCAGCGCCGACGGCCGCAGCCACGACCCGGTCCAGGCCGGGGAGACCATCCGCCAGGTCGGGCTCCTGCTCTGCCACGCGGAGTACGGGGTCCCGCTCGGGCACAACGTGCTCCTGTGGAGCCTCACCTTCGACACCGACCCCGCGCGGCTGCGCATAGGGTCCCGTCCGACCGATCTCGAACTCCTCGCCACCTGCTCCGACTTCAGCTGGAAGGGCAACCGGTTCTCCGGTGTCCTCGAAGTCGTCGTCCGGCGCGACGGCCAGGTCGCCGCCCGGGGAACCGCGCTCTTCAGCTGCGTCCCCCCGGCGGTCTACCGGCGGCTGCGCGGCTCGTACGGCTCCGGCGCCCTGCCGGAGCCGCTGCCGCGCGCGGTCCCCGTACCGGCGGCGCGGGCCGGACGGCTGCTCCCCTTCGACGTCGTCCTCGCCCCGTCCGACCGGCCGGACCGCTGGCTGCTCAACCCCGACCTGGGCCACCCGATCCTCTTCGAGCACGCCAACGACCACCACCCGGGCATGGTCCTGATCGAGGCCGCCCGCCAGGCCGCCTGCAGCATCCTTCCCACCGGCGACTTCGGCCTGTCCGGGATGGCGGCCACCTTCCACAGCTACGCCGAGCTGGACGCCCCGTGCTGGATCGACACCCGGGTGCTCCCCACCGACGACCCCGCCCTGTGCACGGTGGAGGTGACGGGCCACCAGAACGACCGGAAGATCTTCGACGCGACGGTCACCGGAACCCTCCCCACCGGCTGACCCCCGGCCCTGTCACGACCCGTCGCGGCCCTGTCACGGCGCCCCACCACGGCGCCCCACCACGGCCCCGCGCCCGTCCACCGGCCCGCCCGGCCCGCCGTCCGCAAGCCCGCCCGGCACCGCCCCGTACGGCCGCACCCCTCCAGGTGCGGCACCGCCCGTACGGCGCCGTCCCCGCCGGCCGGTCCGCTTCAGCGAGCCGTCGGCCGGTCCCGGTACCAGGGGGCGTACGCCCCGAACGCCTCCGGGAAACGCGGTCCCGGCCCCCGGCCGACCAGCTTCCACAGCCGACCGCTGTCGTACCAGTGGTCCACCGTCAGCAGCGAGAGCCGCCTGCGGACGACCGGATCACCGGGCGCGCCCAGCAGCTCCAGGGCCTGGGCGAGCGTGCGCTCCCCCTCGGGCAGCGCCTGCCCCAGCGCCCGTGCCACCGTGGTGACCAGCTCGCGGGCGGTCACCGGCTCCGGATGCCCGGCGTGCAGCACCTGGCCCCGCACCGCCGCGGACGCCTCCCGGGGCAGCAGCGCCAGTTCCACCACCGCCCCGGCCAACGCGTCCACGGAGACCAGCGACATCCGCGCGCGACCGCCGTCCACCCAGTACGGCAGCCTCCCCATCAGCTGGACCAGCGCGGGGACCATCCACCGGTCGCCGCGGCCGTAGACCAGGTGGGGGCGCAGGACGGTGCCGCCCGCGGCGAGGACCAGGCGTTCGCCCGCCAGCCGCGTGAGACTCGTCGCCGAGGTGGGCCGCTCGGGCAGCAGCCCCTCCGCCTCGCCCCGGTGCGGCCCGTCCCCGTAGACCGCGGCGGTACCCAGCTGCACGATCCGCCGTACGCCGGCCCGCGCGGCCTCCGCCAGCAGCGCCCGGGTGCCTTCGGCGTTGACCGCGCGGCACTCCTCCTCGGTGCCGCCGATACGGGCCGCGAGGTGGACGAGGGTGGTGACGCCCTCGCAGATCCCGCGCAGCGAGGCGGGGTCGGCGAGGTCGCCGGTGACGGTCTCGACGCCGCCGGAGGACGGCAGGGCGGAGCCGCGTCGATGGGTGAGCAGCCGCAGCACGGGCCCCCCGGCGCCGACCGTCCTGACCACCCTTGCGGCCCCGGCCGTCCCTGCGGCCCCGTGTGTCCCGGCCGTACGGACGGCCCGCAGCAGCTCCGTCACATGGGAGCCGACGAAACCGGTGGCGCCCGTCACGAGTATCCGCTCGGGTGTCCGCTCGGGCATCGACTGCCGTCCTTCGCCGCCGGGATGATGGGGGGGCGGGCGGACCCGCGACCCCTGTCTACCGCACGATCACCATGGCGGGGCGGGCTTGACCCGAAGTCGGCCCCGACTGTCCGAAGACCTGTGCCTGAGGAGCTGTGCCTGAGGAGCTGTGCCCAGGGAGTTGTGCCCGCGGCCCCGGGGCAGCCCTTGGCTAAGCTGAACCGATGATCATCTCAACGCCAACGCCACGGCTGGAACCGGTCACCGAGGGCAACTTCGACGCGGTGTGCGCGGTCCAGGTCCGCCCGGACCAGACACACCTCGTCTCCCCGGTGGTGAAATCGCTGGCGGAGGCGTACGTCCACGGGGACACCGCCTGGCCGCGGGCCGTCGTCGACGGCGAGGAGGTGGTCGGCTTCGTCATGGCCTTCCTGGACATCGTCTGGGACCCGGCGGCGGACCCGGCCGGACGGCGCTCCGGCCTCTGGCGCCTGAACATCGGCGCCGCCCACCAGGGCAAGGGCTACGGCCGCTTCGCGGTCGGGGCCGTCGCCGAGGAGGTCCGCCGGCGCGGCGGCGACCGGATGTACGTCACCTGGAACACGGGCGAGGGCAGCCCGGAACCCTTCTACCTGGGCCTGGGTTTCCGCCCCACGGGCGAGCTCAGCGGCGCCGAGACCGTCGCCGAACTGCTCCTGGACCCCGCCCCGGTGGCCTGATGGCGGGAATGTGATCACATGACGTCATGACCCCGAGGACTCTCTACCTTTTCTGTTCCGCCGCCCCGCCCGTCTTCGACGTGGCCCGTGTGATCGAGGACGCCCAGGCCCGCGGCTGGGACGTGTGCCTGGGGCTCACCCCGGCCGCGGCGCACTGGCTGCGCGGGAGCCTCGACGGCCTGGCCGCCCTCACCGGCCACCCGGTGCGCTGGCAGTACAAGCTGCCCGGCGAGGCCGACGTGTGGCCGCCGGCCGACGCCGTGCTCCTGGCCCCGGCCACCTTCACCTCGCTCAACGCCTGGGCCCTGGGCCTCACCGACCGGTTCGTCGTCGGGGTGGCCGCCGAGGCGGTCGGCAGGGGGGCGCCGGTCGTCGCCGTCCCGTGCCTGAACGCCGCCCTCGCCGCGCACCCCCAGTTCGACCAGTCCCTGGCCGTCCTGCGCGGCGCCGGGGTCACGCTCCTGTACGGCGAGGGCGGCTTCGTCCCCGGCCCGGCCGGACCGGACGCCCCCGACCACTTCCCCTGGCAGGCCGCGCTGGACGCCGTCGACCGGGCGGACACACCCCAGTCCTGAGGGCCCGGCAGCTCCGGGAACCCGCCAGCCCGGGAGCCGGGTGGCGGCCAAGGGGGAGGGGCCTCACTCCCCCTTGGCGCCGTCGATCGCCTCGCGCAACAGGTCCGCGTGGCCGTTGTGCCGGGCGTACTCCTCGATCATGTGGGCCAGGATGTAGTGCAGCGCGTACGACCGGCCGCCGGAGCTGCCCGTCACGTCCAGGGACCCGGCGGCCTCCACGATCGCCCGCGACCGCGCGCACGCCTCGTCCCAGGTCCTGAACGCCTGCTCCACGTCGGCCTCCTCGACGTGGAACTCCGTGCGCTCCCCGGCCTCGTTCCGCGGGAGGAAGAGCGGGGTGTCCTCGCCGTTCAGGACGTTGCGGAACCAGCTCCGCTCGACCTCGGCGAGGTGGCGTACCAGCCCCAGCAGGGTCAGCGCGGACGGCGGGGCCGCCCTGAGCCGCAGCTGTTCGGCCGTCAGGCCCACGCACTTCATCCTGAGGGTGTCCCGCTGCCGCTGGAGGACGCTGGTCAAGGTGGCGCGTTCGTCGCCCACCAGGACGGGAGGGGTTCTCTCTTCGTCGTTCACCGGGCAATGGTCACCGTTCCGCCGGCCCGTCTCCACCCGATATCCGCATCCATATCCGCAGGCCGGACCCGGACGGTCAGGCCCGGACGGTCAGGCCCGGACGGTCAGGCGGCGTAGAGGTCGAAGGTCGATCCGCGCTTCGGTCCGGCGGCCACGTCCAGCGCCGGGTCCACCGTCAGCATCGCCTGGTGCAGGCGCTGGAGCTGCGGGGACGGCTCCACCCCCAGGTCCTCGATCAGCCGGTGGCGCAGCCTGCGGTACACGTCGAGCGCGGTCGCCTGCCGCCCCGACCGGTAGAGCGCCACCATCGCCTGTGAGTGCAGGCCCTCGTGCTGCGGGTACCGGGCGATCAGTTCCGTGAGTTCCGCGAGGAGTTCGGTGTGGCGGCCCAGCCGGAGGTCCACGTCGATGCGCCGCTCCGTCGTCACCAGCCGGCTCTCCGACAGCCGCATGACCTCGATCTCCAGGATCGGCCCGACCCGTACGTCGACCAGGGCCGGTCCCTCCCACAACCGCAGGGCTCTGCGCAGCAGATCGGCGGCGCGCCCGTCGTCACCCTGCTCGAACGCCTCCTGGCCGCCGGCCATCAGACCCTCGTACGCGTGCACGTCGACCGACTCCGGCGGGACCTGGAGCACATAGCCCCCGTGCCGGGTCGCCAGCACCTCCTTGGCACCCGGCGCACCCGGCCCCATCGCGGTGCCCAGCCGTCGCCGCAACTGGAGAATGTACGTCTGCAACGTCGTCAGCGCACTGTGCGGCAGATCGGTGCCCCAGATCTCTTCCATCAGTGTGGGAACCGGCATCACGCGTCCCGGATAAAGCGAGAGAAGCGCCAGGATCTGGCGTGGTTTCCCTGCCGACGGAACAATCGAACCCCCGTTGACGACGGCACTCAACGGACCCAGAACCTGAATCTTCACGGTCTCCTCCGTATTTCGTCGAGCCCCTCGGTTTACGGCCTCCGACTGATTCAAGGTAACGGCAGAAGGGGCAATGTCACTGAAATCTTGAGCCCCTTTCGAGCCCCTCTCCACAGCACGCATTTCCGTAATTCCGCACCGCGCTCCCTACGGAAGAACCGCACCGCGCGGGCCGCGCACGACCCGCGCCGCGCACCGGCCGTACCTCGCCCGCGCCGCACACGGTCCGCGCTTCACACCGCCCCGCTGCCGAGGAACTCCGTGGCCCGTGTCCGGTACTCCGCGGCCCGCCCCTCCCCCACCAGGCTCGGCAGCAACAGCCCCCACAGGGAAGCCACCTTCCGCTGCAACTCCCAGGGGGGCATGCCGGTGCCCGCCAGGATCTCGATCCCGCAGACCGCGGCGGCGACCAGTGACTCCGCCCCTTCCCACCGGCCCCCGGCCCCGGCCCCGTATCCGCCGGTCACCGCCACCGCCGGCAGTTCGCCCGCGTCCCGTGCCAGCCGCAGCAGCCCGCACACCGCCGCGATCCACGCCGCGTGGAAGTCGACCATCGCGGGCTGCTGGCCCGCGCACTCCTTGGTGATCCGGAAGCTCGCCGGGATCGCCGGGTCCTCGTGCAGCGTGCGTGCCAGCCAGTGCGTGGTGTCGATCAGCGTCTGCAACGGCGAGGCCCCGGCCTCGCGCCGGGCGCGTACCGCCTCGTGCAGCATCCCGCAGCCGCGCTGCTGCACGGCGTCCGCCAGCTCGTCCTTGGAGGCGAAGTGGAAATAGAGCGCCCCTTTCGTCACCCCGGCCGCGCCCGCGATGTCACCGAGCGTCGCGTTGGCGTAGCCGTTGCGGTGAAACATCTCGGCGCCGGCGCAGACCAGCCGCCTACGGGTCCGCTCCGACCTCTCCTGCACCGCGCCGTCTCCTCTCACCCGCGCCACGCACCCCGCGCGCACCCCGCGCGCCGGGCGTCCTGGGCCGGCCGGCGCCTCCCGCGCCCGGCCGCCGCTCACACCCGTACGAGCCGCTGGTTCCCGGCGTCGGCCGCCTCGGCCACGTGCTCCGGGCCGGCCATCAGGATCGAGCGCTGCAACCGCCGCAGTGCGGCCGACGGCTCCAGGCCGAGGTCCCGTACGAGGGTGGCCCGCAGCCGCTGGTAGACGTCGAGCGCCTCACCTCGCCGCCCCGACCGGTAGAGCGCCAGCATGAACTGGCCGTGCAGGTTCTCGTGCGTCCGGTACCGGCTCGCCAGCACCGTCAGCTCGGCCAGCAGCTCCCGGTGGCGGCCCAGCCGCAGGTCCGCGTCGATCCGCTGGTCGAGCGCGCACAGCCGCGTCTCCTCCAGCCGCCGCGTCTCCATGTCGAGCTGCACCCCGCCCTGCACGTCGGCGAAGGCGGGGCCCGACCACAGCCCCAGCGCCTCGCGCAGCAGCCGCGCCGCGCCAGGGAAGTCCCCCGCGTCCATCGCCCGGTAGCCCGTGCCCGCCAGCCGGTCGAACTCCCGTACGTCGCTCCGGCCGCCGCCGCTGCTCAGCAGGTAGCCGCCGGGCAGCGTCACCAGCACGTCCTTCGCCGTCCGCCCGCCCTCCGTCTCCTCCAGCGCGGTCGCGATCAGCGCGCGGAGCTGGAGCACGTACGTCTGCAGCGTCGTACGGGCGCTGCGCGGTGGCTCACCGCCCCACAGTTCCTCGATCAGCGCCGAGACCGGCACCACCTGGTCCGCGTGGAGCGCGAGAAGCGCCAGGACCTGCCGGGGCTTTGGGGCGGTCGGCGTGATGGAGATCCCGTTCTCCCGCACTGCCAGTGCGCCCAGTACATCTATGTCCACGCCGTACTCCCCTGTCCTTGGATGAGTCGCACGACCAGTAGAAAACAGGCCCGACGGTTTGTCAATATGAAACCGGTCGCGCTGTTTTTGGACGAGCCATACCCTACTCTCACTCAAGAACCCGAGCTGACCTGGACAGTTGTACGGAATCCCGCGCTCGGAGGCGGTCGACACCCCCTGGACCATCCCGCCGGACCTCCCGGTGACCCGGGGCCGGGAGGGGTGACCATCCCCAATAAAGAGACCGTTCAGTCTGCTCCGAGACCGTCCGCCCGCAGCACATCGGAGCCACCGCCACCGCCCGGCGCCGACCCTTCGGCCACCAGCCCGCCCAGCACCCGGCCGGTCGCGAGCCTCGGCAGGATCAGCCGCCAGAACCGGGTCAGGGTCTGCGGCGCGACCCAGACGGGCTCCACCGCCCCCAGCACCTCCAGCCCGACCGTCGAGGCCACCACGGTGCTCACCGCGTCCTGCGGGGAGACCCCCTCGGCCAGGGCGCCCTCCCGCTCCGCGGCGCCCAGTAACTCCCCGACCCACAGCCTCCACTGCCCGCGCAGGTCGAAGCCGTTGCCGTAACCGGCGTCCGCGCCCAGCCCGAACCCGGCCCGCACCACGACGTCCTGCGCGAGCAGGGCCATCAGCGCGTGCGTGGAGTCCACCAGCAGTTGCAACGCACCGCCCCGCTGCCCGGCACCACCCGCACCACCCGCACCGTCCGGGCCGCCCGCGAGGCCCGCACCGTCCACGGCACTCGGACGGCCGACGGTGATCAGCCGCAACGCCTCCGCCGCCCGGCCCTCGACGGCCCGGGCGAGCGCGGTCTTGCTCTCGAAGTGGAAGTGCAGTCCACCGGTGCTGACTCCGGCCCGTCCGCTGATGACGGCGAGCGAGGCGGTGACGAACCCCTCCTCGACGAACACCGCCGCGGCGGCACGGACCAGTGCCTCCCGCGTACGGGCGGCACGTACCTGCTTGACCATGAAGTCTCCACAGACCGCGACCGCGGTCTGCCCAAGGGGTGCAGAAGGATCTTGGCGTCACCGTCGGCGGCCCCGCCGGAGCCCGGGTGGAGTCCTGTGGGAGAACAGGACCCGCACCCGCCGTACGGACGCCCTGGTCTCAGAAGAGCGCCGGCACGGACACCCGCTCCGGCGCGGAACCGGCCCCCGGCCCGTCCCCGCCGTGACTCCCCGGCCCGTCCCCGCCGGGCCCCGCCGCGGCCTCCGCACCGGGACAGCCGTCGGTGCGCCCGACACCGGCACCGGCACCCGCCCCGATCTCGGCCGTCACCCGCCGCCCCCGGTCCGCCGCCAGGTCCAGCCGGCCGAGCGTCGCGGGCGTCGCGATGCCCGGGTAGACGTGCTGGTAGACGGCGGCCACCCGCTCCTCCATGTCCGCACGGGAGTTGAGGGTCTGCGAGTAGATCTGCGCCCCCGCCCAGCAGGCCGAGAGAAGCCACGCCGTCTCGTCGGGATCGACGTGCGGCAGCAGCTCGCCCCCCGCCTTCGCCTCGGCCAGCAGCAGCCGGGTGAAGTCGATCCAGCCCGGCACCGAGCCCCCGCCGAAGACCTTCCGCATCCCCGGCCCCAGCGAGAGCCGGGCCCCCGCGCTGAGCATCGGCTCGCGCATCATCCGTACCGTCAGCACCATCGCCACGTCGACCAGTTCCTGGAGCTTGCTCTCCCGGTGCGGCACCCCGCCCTGGGAGAACTGCTCGTCGAGCACGCCCCGCGCCAGCTCCAGCTTGGAGGTGAAGTGGAAGTAGAGGGCGCCCTTGGTGACGCCCGCCCGGGAGAGGATGTCCGCGATGGTGGCCGCGTCGTAGCCGCGTTCGTCGAAAACCGTCGCCGCCGCTTCCAAGATCACGCGACGCGTACGGACCGCACGCTCCTGCCGTGCCACGGGGTACCTCCGATGTCCGGGGGTCGGTTACCGGTCCCAGCCGGTTCCTGCCGTGCCCGCACCCGTCCCCGTACCCGGATACGGGACCAGAGTCCCCCAGCACCGTGAAACCAACCAAAAGGTTGGTATTCAGTTAAGCACCTTGTGGGCTCAGCACCACCGGCAGCTCTCGCAGTCCGTTGGAGATGAACGACTCCACCCGCTCCAGATCCCCGTCCGCCCCCGACCCCGCCAGCGCCACCGCCGGGAACCGCTCGAACAGCCTGCGCACCGCGACCGTGCACTCCAGCCGCGCCAGTGTCGCCCCCAGGCAGTGGTGCGTACCGAAGCCGAACGACAGGTGCTGACCCCGCGTCGCCCGCGTGACGTCGAACCGCTCCGCGTCCGGCCCGTGCACCTGCGGGTCGCGCCCGGCCGAGGCGAAGGAGACCACGATCGGGTCCCCCTTCGGGATCACCACCCCCTCCCCCATGTCGATGTCCTCCAGGGCGAACCGCATCAGCGCGTACGCCGCCGGCGCCTCGACCCTCAACGCCTCCTCGACCGCGTCCCCCCAGGCCGCGTGCCCGTCCCGGACGAGCGCCAGCTGGTCCGGGTTGCGCAGCAGCTCGTGCAGGACCGCGCAGATCAGGTTGACGGACGTCTCGTACCCGGCCGTGAACAGCAGGATCAGGTTGTCGTGCAGCTCCTTCTCGCTCAGCCGGGTGCCGTCCGCCTCCCGGGCGGCGATCAGCGCGCTGGTCACGTCCTCGCCCGGGTGCGCCCGCCGGTGGGCGACCAGGGCGGTCATCACCCGCTCCAGTTCGACGGTGTTGCGGCGCGCCTGCTCGGTGGTGATCTGGGTGTCGAAGAAGCCGTGGATGATCCGGTGCAGGGGGGCCCACGCCCACTCGGGTATCCCGAACAGCTCGAAGATGATCCGGGTCGGCAGCTGGTGCGCGAACTCGGCCCGCAGGTCCACCACCTCTCCGGGCGGCACCTCGGCCAGCCGCTCCAGCAGCTCGTCCACCACCGCCTCGACCCGGGGCCGCATCGCCTGGGTCTGCCGGGCGGTGAAGGCCGCGGCGACCGGCCTGCGCAGCCGGGCGTGCTCGGAACCGTAGGCGGTGATCATGTTCTGCACGGAGACCCAGATGGCCAGCGGCCACTCGTCGCCGACCTCCCCGCCGGTCCAGGCCGGCCAGTGCCGGTAGGCGTCCTTCGACACCCGCGGGTCCACCAGGAGCCTGCGGATGTCCGCGTGACGGTTGACGGCCCAGCCGGGCACTCCCCCCGGCAGCAGGACCGGAGTCGCGGGCGCCTGCTCGCGGATGCGCGCCGCCTCGGCGTGCAGGTCTCCGCCGGAGGGGTCGATCATGATCGGGCACTGGCGGTTCACGGACAGCTCCTGGATGGACGGCAGCGGAAACCGCCTATCCGGTTTTTAACCTCCGAGCGGCGGACGCAATTCTGACACCGCCCCGCCGCTCCCGCCAGTACATCCTGGAGCGGGGTGGACAGGTGACATGCCCTCATATCGCCTGCGGAACAAGGGAATTGGCTGATGGGTGCCACCCCCGCCCACCCGTCCGCACGACTTCTCCCACCCTTCACAAACACCCCGGCCACCCCGCCTCCCCGCCCTATACGAAACCGGATAGTACGTATTCTGTACACCGCGCAGACCCCTTCCCCCACGCCTCGACGGGCGGGACCACCCGCCGACCGTTAACGGCGTTAACGCCGTTAACGCCGCCCGGGGCCGGCCGAACCACCCGGGGCCGGGCCCGGACCGCCCCTCCCCGCCGGGCATCCGATGCCCCGTCACCCACCCATCTCGCGCGTATCCGGGCAGATTGACCCTCACTTCGTTAGCAAAACTCAAGCGTGGCGCCCACGCACCCTTGCAAACGTTAGTAAAGTCCCTCTCATGACTTCGCCCTCGTCACAGAACGACCGAGAGAAGGTCGTCTCCAAGCTCCCCCCGTGGCTGCGCCAGGAACTGAAGATCCGCACCGCCCAGTTGCGGGTGGACATCCAGGACGCCGTCCACCAGGGGATCGCCCACTGGAGCGCCCTCGCCTCCGCGCCCTCCCCCGTCGACACCTCCGGCGCCGAATCGTTCTCCACCTGGCTGCCCGCCGGCCAGTGGGAGTCCTTCCGCGCGGACGCCAAGGACCGCGGCGTCTCCCTCATCCAGGGCCTCGCCCAGGCCGTCCGTCTCTGGCTGGAGATGAACCCGGCCCCCACGGTCGAACGGCCCTCCGTCGTGCGCCGCATCATCGTGTGCAACCAGAAGGGCGGCGTCGGCAAGACCGCCATCACCGCCGGTACCGCCGAGGCCCTCGCCGAGGACCCCTCGTCCCTGCACCCGGTCCGCGTCGCCCGCCAACTGGCCCGCCTCACGGCCGACGAGGAGCACCCGGGCCGGGCCCCGGGCACCACCACCGCCCCCCTCGACCTGGAGAACCTCCCGGGCCTGGGCATGCGCGTCCTGCTGGTCGACTTCGACCCCCAGGGCCACCTCACCAAGCAGCTCGGCCAGCAGCCGCTGCCCATCGGCGGCGACAGCCTCACCTGCCACATGGCCGGCGAGGCCAAGGGCCCCCTGTCCGACCTGATCGTCCCCGTTTCGGACGACCGCTTCGGCGACCGGCTGCACCTCCTGCCCGCCTGCACGGACGCCTTCCTCCTCGATGTCCGCCTCTCCACCGTCCGCGCCCGCGAGGCCGCCCTCGAACGCGCCCTGTCGCCGGTCGAGTCCTCCTACGACGTGATCCTCGTCGACTGCCCGCCGAGCCTCGGCCTCAGCATGGACGCGGCCATCTACTACGGCCGCCGCCGCGACACCGAACAGCCCGGCGCCTCCGGCGCGCTGATCGTCGTACAGGCCGAGGACTCCTCCGCCGACGCGTACGACCTCCTCACCTCCCAGATCAACGATCTGCGCGACGACCTCAGCCTCGACATCGACTATCTCGGACTCGTCGTCAACCTCTACGACGGCCGCCGCGGCTACATCGCGACCTCCTCCCTCCAGGCCTGGATGGACATGAAGAACCCGCGCGTCGTCGCCGTCGTCCCCGACCTCAAGGAACAGCGCGAAGCCGTCCGCGTGAAGCAGCCGCTGTTCGTCTACGCGCCCAAGGGCGAGCAGGCGGTCGCCCTGCGCGCCCTCGCAAGGGAGATCTCATGAGCAAGGCCGACCGACTCGCCGTCTCGGCATCCTTCGCCCGCGCCCAGCCGGCCGGAGTCAGCTCCCGCCGCGCGGCGATCGCGGAGGCCACCGGCGCCCCCACCTCCGGCATGGTCCCGCCCTCCGAAGTCCCCGTCGAGGCACTGGCCCACAACCCCTTCAACCTCCGCGAGGACCTGACGGAACTGGACGAGCTGGCACAGTCCCTCCTCGTCCGGGGCCAGCTCCAGCCCCTCGCGGTCGCCACCCGGATGGCGTTCATGGAGGCCCACCCGGGCCAGACCGACGGCCTGGGCCGGGCCCCGTACGTGGTCATCGACGGCAACCGCCGCCTCGCGGCGGCCCACCTCGCCGGGCTCAAGACCCTGCACATCCACGTCAACGACGCCCTGTCCGCGTCGGCGGCGGACATCCTCGAATCCGCTCTGATCGCCAATGTCCACCGGGTGGACGTGGCCCCGATGGACCAGGCCCGCGCCCTGCAGGAACTCGTCGGCGTCCACGGCTCCCAGGCACAGGTCGCCAAGCGGCTCGGCAAGACGGCGGCCTGGGTCTCCCAGCGGCTGGCCCTGCTGAACCTGACGCCCACGCTCCAGGGAAAGGTGGAGACGGGAGAGCTCAAGGTCGAACCCGCGCGCCGGATCGGCCGCCTCCCGCAGGAACGCCAGGAAGCCGCGGCGTCCGAGACCGGCACCGCCCATCCCCCGCGCCAGCGCAGCCGCCCCACCACCCCGCCGACCGTTAACGCCGTTAATGCCATGGACGCCGTGAACACCGTGGACGTTAACGCCGTTAACGCCGTTAACGCCGCCGACCCCTCCGCCGCGGTCAGCACCCGCATCACGATCTCCACCGCCTCCCCGGAGACCATCGCGGACGCCCTCACCGCCCACCTCGCCCCGGACGACCTCAAGGCCGTAGCCGAGCTCCTGATCACCCGCATCTGAGGGACGACCGGCGCCGGGGGCGCTGATGCCGTTAACGGCGTTAACGGCGTTAACGCCCCCACGCGCGCCCACACACCCTCACCCTGCCCCACCCCCAGACCCCCACGTGCGTTTCATGTGCGTTCTACGGTGCGGTTCACATAGGGTGACCTTCGGAGGTAGTACCGATGCCCGAACAGCACCACGCCCAGCAGAGCCTCTTCGCAGCGGTCGACGCCCTGCTCGAAGAGGCCGCCGCCCAGGACCCGCTCCCGCACCCGGACGAGCGCAAGCGCCTGCGCGAGGCCGCCGGCCTGAGCCAGGACCAGATCGCCAAGGCCCTCTCCGTCCGCCGCGAGACGGTCACCTCCTGGGAGACGGGCCGCACCGCACCCCGCCCGCCCAAGCGAGCGGCGTACGCCCGTCTCCTCGACGGCCTCACCACCCTCCACCCCGTTAACGGCGTTAACGCCGTTAACGCCTCCACCCCGGACCCGGAACCCACCACCGGTACCCCGCAGGACGCACCCCCGGAGACGGCCCCGCCCCTCCCCCCCGAGCCGCAGGACCACCGCCCCCGCCCGAGGCCGGAACCCCAGCCGGAGCCGGAGCCGGCCACCGCACCGGCCCCGCGCCCCCCCACCCCCGTTAACGGCGTTAATGCCGTGGACGTTAACGCCGTTAACGCCGTTAACGCCGTTAACGCCGTTAACGCCGAACCCCCAGCCCCCCACCCCCAAAAGCGCACACCCCCCACCACGCCCCCCACCGCACCACCCCCCACCCCCCTCACCGGAAACGGCCCGCTCGCCGTCCTCACCGGCACCCCCCGCGCCCACGCCGCCTCCGGCCTCCTCCTCGACCTCCCCCCCAAGGCCACCACCGACCTCCCCACCCTCATCTCCTGGGCCCTGAGCCCCCGAGCCGCCCTCCGCTCCCCCCGCCTGCACCGCAACGGCAAGGACGGCGACCCCCTCCTCGTCCTCACCCCGGCCGCCACCGAGGCCCTCGGCCTCCCCCTCACCCTCGAAGACCGCCGCGCCCTGCGCCTCCCCGACAACCACCCCGTCCTGCGCTCCCTCGCCAAGAGCGACTGGCAGCTCACCCGGCGCGGCTTCGGCCCCTGGCCCCGCATCTACCGCCCGGCCACCCCCACCACCGGCCGCCAGTGCGTCCAGCTCGCGGTCCTGCCCTGGGGCGCCCTGGACCCCCGCGCCTGGGGCGAGGACACCGCCGCCCTCCCCGCCGCCGAACTCGCCGAGCTGCTCACCACCTACGCCGCCCGCGTCCTCACCCCCCGCGGCTCCACCGCCGTCACCGGCCTCGAACTCATGACGGCCCTGCGGCCCCCCACCCGCGCCGCCCGCGACCCGGACACCCAGGCGTGGGAGTCCGCCCCCGTCGCCGGTTCCCTCACCCGACCCGTCGACCCGGCCCCCCCGGAGGCCCCCGACGAGCACCCGGTGGTCGCCGCCCTTTTCCCCCGCTCCCACCAGCGGACCCCGGACCAGGTCCTGGACGAGGAGGCGTACGACTGGTTCCGCGACCCGGAACTCCTCACCGACGCGGAGTGCGCCCGTACCCACGCCGTCGGCATCGACGTGAACATGGCCTTCGCCGCGGCGGCCAACCGCCTCACGGTCGGCCTGGGCCCCGCGGTCCACACCACCGCACCCCGCTTCGACCCGAAGACCCCCGGCTGCTGGCTGGCGGACCTCTCCTCGATCTCCCTCGACCCCCGCCTCCCCAGCCCCTTCACCCCCCACGGCAGCCCCCCGGCCGGCCCCGCCTGGTACGCCACCCCGACCCTCGCCTACGCGCGGGAACTCGGCCACGACGTCCGCCCCACCGAGGCATGGCTGCGCCCCGACAACGGGCCCTACCTCGACGCCTGGTACACCCGCCTGCGCGACGCCTACATGGCCACCATGGCGGACCTCGGCGTCACCCCGGCCCTCACCGAGGCCAACTTCCTCCAGGCCATGACCACGTACAAGCACGACGCGCCACTGTCCACCGCGGTCCTCTCGGCCATCAAGTCCACGGTCAAGGGCGGCATCGGCAAACTCCGCGAACGCCCCCAGGGCGCCGGCTACCGCCCCGGCGAGACCTGGCCCGCCCTCGAACGCCCCACCTGGCGCCCCGACATCCGCGCCGCCGTCATCTCCACCGCCCGGGTCAACATGCACCGCAAGATGCACAAGCTCGCGAGCGCCGCGGGCCTGTACCCCGTCGCCGTCCTCTCCGACTGCGCGGTCTACCTCTCCGACGGACCGAGCCCCCTCGACTTCCTCCCCCGCACACCCGAGGGCAAGCCCCTGCCCGGCGGCTTCCGCCTCGGCGTCAGCCCCGGCATGGTCAAGCACGAGGGCACCCAGCCCCTCCTGTGGGCCGTCCAGATGCTCGACGAACACCTCAACCCCGCCCGCCACATCAAGGGCCACGACGCCGCCGCAGACGGAGAGTGATCCCCGATGTCAGACATCTCCGACAGCCTCACCAAGGCCGACGAAGCACACTTCACCCGCCCGATCCCCAAGTCGGCGGGCGCCCAGATCCGTTTCCTGGTCAAACAGCTGAAGTCGACCAAGGCCGTCGCGACCGCCCTCGGCATCTCCCGGCGCACGGTCGAGCGGTACGTCAGGAACCAGATCAGGCAGCCCAAGCCGGAACTCGCCGCCCGCCTCGAAGAGGAGGTGCGCCGCCGCTGGCAGCCCCTGGTCCGCAAGCGCGCCCGCGACCGGGCCGCCCGCACCACCGGCCTGGTCATCGAGACCCGGGCCCGCTTCGGCTTCACCGCGGCCCCCGGCACCACCGACGACGGCCGCATGCGCCGGATCACCCAGCACCTCCCCCCGGAGTACGCGGGCCGCCTCTTCACCGCCCAGCACTCCGGCGCCACCGAGACCCAGCTCCGGCAGATCGCGGCCGAAGCCCTCCAGGACATCTACTTCAAGGACAACAACACCCGCGCCACGACCCTCCTCGTGGAGTTCACCGACATCGACTACGTTGACTTCGCGTTCTGAACGATCCGTCACCTGGGGGTGTGATGCCGCAGATCACGCTGTCGTCCGGCCCGATCGACTACCAGGACACCGGCGGCGCCGGACCGGTACTGGTCTTCTGCCACGGCCTGCCGATGAACGAGACGCAGTGGCGCAAAGTGGTGCCCCTGCTGAACGGGTACCGCTGCGTCCTCCCCACGCTGCCCCTCGGTGGCCACCGCCGGGCGATGGCCCCGGACGCCGACCTGTCCCAGCGTGGTGTCGCACTGCTCCTGGGCGAGTTCATCGAACGCCTCGGCCTCGATGACGTCACCCTCGTCCTCAACGACTGGGGCGGCGGTCAGTTCCTGGTGTCGGAAGGAAAGGCCCAGCGGATCGCGCGCCTGGTGCTGGTGGCCTGCGAGGCGTTCGACAACTTCCCTCCCGGCCCCGCCAGAGCGGCGGCCTCGGTCTGCAAGGTGCCCGGTGGCGTCTGGCTCCTGACGCGCCTCATGCGCGTCCCCTCGTTCCGGAACAACCGCAACGGGTACGGCGGCATGAGCCTGCGCGGTGTCCCCGACGAGGTCATGGACGACTGGTTCGCCCCCGCGACCCGGAGCAGGGCCATCCGCAGGGACTTCGCCAAGTTCGCCACCTCGGCGCCCAAGCGCGCGACCCTGCTGGCCTGGAGCGAACGGCTGCGCGACTTCGACCGCCCGGTACTGGTCGTCTGGGCGACCGAGGACAGGCTGATGCCGCGTACACACGGCCACCGACTGGCCGAGCTGTACCCGCAGGGCCGGCTGGTCGAGATCACCGACTCCTCCACCCTCGTCCCCGAGGACCAGCCCGAACGACTCGCCGAAGCACTCACCGACTTCCTGCTCCAGACCGGAGCCGAGCCGGTCCGCCCCACCGACTGAGCCGAGAACATCAGGCGGACCTCCCCCTCAGACCCCCAGAGCGGCCCCTCAGGCCCCTGAGAACACCAAGAGGGCCCCGCAACCACCCCGAGGCCCTCATATGCCCGCTGACGCCCCCACGGGACTCCTCACCCCACGGCGTGCAGGGTCCTGCGCCGCTTCGACTCGGCGGCCTTCTTCGCCGCCGCCTGCGCGGCCCGCTTCTTACGCTGCTCGGCCAGCTGGTCCTGGTACTCCGCCACCGCCTGGTGGTAACTGGCGACATACCCCCGCGCGTCGAGCCGCTCCTCCGGAGCCATCCCGTTGACCGCCGCCACAGCATCCTCGAACGAGTTGTACCCGGCCAGCATCGGGTTGATCTGGTACACCCCGTTCCGGACCTTCCGCACCAGCTTCGCCAGTTCCAGACTCCGCAGCGCGGCATTGACGCTCGGCCGGCTCAGCTCCAGCATCCCACCGATGGTGGCCTGATCAATGAGAATCCGCCCACCGGGCTCACTCAGCGAACGCAGCTTCAGCAGCACACGGTACGCCGCCGGCGGCAGGTCGAGGTCGGAGAGAAGCCCGTCGGCGTTGACCGCAGCGAATCGCAAGGTGCTCACTGAGCTGTCCCTTCTTCCTTGCGCTGCGACCGGCTCAGCCGACGCGCAGCGCGCTCTTTGGCCCGTTCGGCCCGCAGTTCCTCGATCGCCTGACGCATGTGGTCCAACGACGGGAACCGCACCAGGTCGGGCAGGCTCGTGTCACTGCGAATCTGCGAGATGGTGCTGTGCTGCTCCACCTTCACGAACTCACCCGCCGTCTCCGTACCCGGGATGAACTCAGCCACCCGGTAACTGTAGGGCGGGTTGAACTGGTAGACACCCCGCCGCACCTTGAAGACGATCCCATGAGACATCACGGTGTGCAGGGCCTCCGACGTCTTTGTCCGACTGACGTCCAGGATCGTAGCCATCTCCTCCTGGGTGAGGGGAATCCGCCCCCCGGCCCGCTGGCACGCGATGAGCAGCAGAATCAGCCGCAACGGCAGGGCTTCCCTGAAGTACTGGGCGATCACCAGGAAGAACTCCAGGCTGTCCATCGAGAACGCGTTTGGCTGACTTTGCGTCCCGTAGAACTCCAGCGGCTTGCGCTCGCCGTCCAAAGTGAGCTTCCGGCTCGGGTACCGCCTGGCAAGGCTGTCCAGGTCCTTGACCGGAGCCAGCGGCTGACTCCATGCCGAGATCGCGTCATCAACAGGGAGATCAGGACGCGGCGCGCGCGGCGGACTCGGCCGACGGCGCTGTGGCTCTGATGACACGAGGCTGCTCTCCACTTCGTTGATCTGAAGAGAGAGTATGTCAACAAGGGTGACACTAATGTCACGCTCGTTGACGTTCGGCGTGTCTTGTGTCCCCCCAGCAGGGACATATCTCAGCCACCACCTCCCCACCGGCTTCTCGCCACCCTTCCCCCAACCCCACCCTCCCCTCACTCAGTTCAGGGACACATCTCCGCTAAAACGTCAGCCCCCCCGACGTTTTAGCCCAAAAAACGTCAGCCCTGTTGACGTTTTGTAGTCGCTCTGTCCCCCTAGCAGCGACACATCTACCGAGTTATGTCCCTCCTGAGGGGACATAACTTTCCCCCCGCACCCCATCTGACCTGCGACAACGCATCTTCGTACCTTCTATAGGCCGTCCCCTGCCGCGCTGCGCGTCCAGACCCCAGTCTTCAACCGCTACCGGCCCGGCAGTACCTGACGTCCCATCAGTCATTTCTCTCATGAGGACTCATCGGACAGTCTGTCCACAACACCCCGGAATCTGACTGATTCCTATCTCTATCCACACATCACTTTGAATCACCTTGGCCCTCACCGTTAACGCCGTTAACACCCACACCCCATAAATCACCCTAAAACCTACCGAAAAACCTCTGTCGGTTCACCTCCCGCCTGGCACACGGGAGGTCTGAAGCTGGCGCAGCCAGCCTGCTCCGGTGGAGCGCAGCGGAACTGGAGCTGGTCCGGCCCTAAGGCCGGCGATAGCTCAGAACGAAGAAAAGAACCTCCAGGGGAAGACCCACTCCAGGCTGCGAAGCAGCCCCCGCCTTGGGAAACACTCAGCGGAACCCGAGCAGTCCGAAGCGAAGCGCAGGACTGTAGCCAAAGGCCCGGCCCTGCTCAGCAAAGCCGAGCCTCCTGAGCGCAGCGAGACGGTTCTCTCTCCTGAGCACGTAGTACTCAGGTACCCGGAGCGAAGCGGAGGGTTTCCCCCTTCCTGTCCCCGCGAAGCGGGGGATGCTCCACTCCTCGGCCCCCTTTGGGGGCCGAGGAGTGCGCGAAGCGCGGGCCCTTCCCTCCCAGCCGCGCAGCGGCTGGGAGCCCCGGAGCGCAGCACAGGGTTAACTGCCTTCTCCCTCCCGTCTCCGCCGAGCGGAGACGGGACACTTCCAAGCGCTGCGCGCAGCGCAGGCTCGTCATCCCAGGCCCTCCCCGGAGAGAAGCAGAGGGTACCCTCGCATCCCCGCTCCGCCCATCCCCGCGAAGCGGGGATGCTCCACTCCCCGGCGCGAAGCGCCTGGGTACCCCGGCCGACGGGCCGGGGCCTGCGCGAAGCGCAGGCCTCTCTCTCCCAAGCGCGCAGCGCTTGGGTACCCGCTCCGCGGG
>NZ_JBITDK010000052.1:0-22194 GCF_044454165.1 Streptomyces sp. NPDC051567
ATGGAATTCCGTAAACGGAATTCCGAACGGAATGCAATTCTCGCAAGCGCGAATTGGAGGCGACCGCGCAAGCGCGATCACCGGGGCTGGCTACGAGGGGAGTGCATCGCGCGCGGGCCTGTGTAGGGCCTGGAGTTACTGCCCACCACCCCAGTAACGGGAGTGACGGACCGTCGGCCCGATCGGGTGCTGGCCTCACCGCAGTGACGGGCTCCGCTGCGCTCCACCCGAACCCCTCCCTCCATCCTCGAAACCGGCCGCTCACGTCCATCAATACCCTGCCAGCATACCCCATGAACCGTATGCGCGGGGTGGAAATCAGCCAAGTATCAGCCTCCAGGGCGAACCTGTCGCGTGGGTGATGCATCACGGGACCCGATTGTGTAGGGTTTGGGCCCAGGCACCACCACCCTGGCCCACCACTCACCGCGCCGGACTTTCTTTCTGATTGCGCACCGCATTCCGCGAAAAGGAGACACGGGAATGGCCGTGAAACTGCGTGAACACCAGATTGAGGCCGTAGCCGCCATCGTGCGCGGTCTCGATATCCCGCCGGGCGGCATTCCCGTTAATGGCCTGCGCGGGCAGGTGCACGCCGCGTGCGGAACGGGAAAGACCATCATTGCGGCGGCTTCGGCAAAGCGTGTTGTTCCCAAGGGCCGCATTCTCGTCCTGGTGCCGACGCTGGACCTTCTGACCCAGACGGTGCAGGCGTGGCGCGGGGCCGGGCACACGGGGCCGGCGGTCGCGGTGTGCAGCCTCACCGACGACCCGGAGCTGTGGAACCTCCAGGTGCGCTCCACCACCAACCCGGTGCAGCTGGCCCTGTGGCACAGCACCGGGCCGGTCACCATCTTCGGGACGTACGCCTCGCTGGGTGTCCTGGCGGAGGCTTTCGAGGGTGCCTACGGCCAGCAGCTGGCCCCGATGGACCTCACGGTGGTCGATGAGGCCCACCGCACGTCGGGCTCGATGGGTAAGGCGTGGGCCGACGTCCACAGCCAGCGCGTCATCCCGTCGCACCGCCGGCTGTACCTGACGGCGACGCCGCGGATCTGGGAGGAGCGGCTGAACCGCGAGGTCGCCGAGGGGGTGCGTGACCCGCTGCCGCGCGAGATGGCGGCCTCCATGGACGACGAGAGGGTCTTCGGGCCGGTCCTCTACAAGCTCTCGTTGGCGTCGGCCGTGTCGCGGAAGCTGCTGGCGCGGTACCAGATCATCGTGCTGGAGCTGAAGGACCCGGTCGTCACGCCCGAGCGGCTGATGGGCGAGGACCGGCACAGCGAGAAGGTGCGCGGTGAGCGCCTCGGAGCCCTCCAGGCGGCGCTGCTGCACACTATGGAGCAGCACCAGCTCCAGACGTGCATCACCTTCCACCACCGGACCATAGAGGCCGCGGCGTACGCGAAGGGCCTGGAGCGGGTCGCCAAGCGGCTGCACGCGGACCAGCCGGAGAAGTACCCGGCCCGGATCTGGGCGGACTGGCTGTGCGGGGAGCACGTCCCCGAGCGCCGGCGGGGCGTCCTGGACGAGTTCGGCTCCACCGCGCGGCGGGCGGTGCTCTCGAACTGCCGGGTGTTGGGCGAGGGCATCGACATCAGGGCGGTGGACTCCGTGGCCCTCCTGGACCCCAAGGGCGCCCCGCACGACATCGTCCAGGCCATCGGCCGGGCGCTGCGTCAAAAGCCGGGAGAGGGGAAACTCGCCTCTCTGATCGTGCCGGTATTCCTCAAGGCCGATGAGGAGCCGGAAGATATGTTCACCTCGGGATCGTACAAGCCGTTGGTGAAGGTATTGGAGGGTCTGCGGGCTCACGATGAAGAGGCCGTGGAGTTGCTGGCGATTCCGCAGGAGCCGCAGAAGGACATGGTGCAGCCGTCCGAGTACATCGGGCAGCCGCCCCAGGACGGTGAGGATGAATCCCGTCTGCTGCTGCGTTTTTCGGCTCCGCGTGATCCGGTGATGGTCGCGGACTGGGTGTCGTTCAACGTGATCGACACCGAACGCCAGGACTGGGCGCGCGGCTGGTCGGCGCTCAAGACGTTCGCGGAGCGTGAGCTTCACGCCCGGGTTCCGTACGGGTTCAAGGAGGGCGCGTTCCCGCTCGGGGCCTGGGTCGCGGAGCAGCGACGGGCGTACGGGGCCGGGCAGATGACCGGCAGGCGGGCGCAGCGGCTGGAGAAGCTGGGCATGGTCTGGAGCGTGGCCGATGAGCGGTTCCAGGAGAACCTGGAGGCCGCCAAGGCGTACTTCGAGCAGCACTGGACGCTGTGCGCGCCCCGGTCCGCGACGATGCTGGACCGGCCGGTGGGGCAGTGGCTGTCCAACCTGCGCCGCCCCGGTGCGCTGGAGGAGCGCCCGGAGTGGAAGGCCGCGCTAGAGGCCGTGGATGAGCACTGGGACCCCACATGGCCGGCGGAGTGGCAGAGGCACTACGCCGCGCTGCGGGAGCTGCTGACCGACGAGGACGACGACTCCGACGTCCTGCCCGGCTTCACCGTCCACGGCATGGACATCGGGAAGTGGCTGGCGAAGCAGCGTCAGCACACGGTCTGGGTGGACCTGATGGACGGGCAGCGCGAGCTCCTGGAGGCGGTCGGCGTCGTGCCGCTGCCCCCGGAGCAGGCGGAGCCCGCCAAGGCCCCCAAGAAGGCCGTGAGCGCCTTCGAGAAGGGCGTGGCGGCCCTGGCGCAGCACAAGGCCCGGGAGGGCTCTGTGAAGGTCCCCAGGGCCCACGTAGAGGCGTTGCCGGACGGGTCGGAGGTCAAGCTCGGGGTGTTCCTGTCCAACAGCCGCAGCCGCCGGGCCAAGCTGACCGCCGACAAGCTCGCCGCTCTCGCCGCTCTCGGACTGGAGTGGGCAGCGTAGTCCCTTTGTGGGTCCGCGCTGAGGACAGTCAGCGCGGACCCTCTCGCCGTCCTAGTCGTCCCCGCCCTCTCCTTGTTCTGCGTCGTCGTCGAATCCGAACATGGGACGAAGTACGCCCCGTAGGTCGAGCTCGAGACGCTGAGCAGGGATGGACAGAGACCGCTGCACTTTGCTGCTGACGTTGGTCGCAGTCGCTCGCCACTCCGAAGGGAAGGAGTCGGCTTCCTGACTGCTGTAAACCGTGATGGGGTCAAGAGCCACGGTCTCGTGGGGGCGAAGGTCTACCGGAGCAAAGCGGATGAGAGTGCGGCCATCCTGCTGCTCGATGTCCGGGGAATGCAGGGACGGCAGATGGTAGGCCGGCGGCTGCACCCCGAGCACCCCTTGGTGGATTCCTAGGGCGGGGATGGTGCCCTCCCCGTACTTGGCCGGCTGGTGAGGCCAGTCGACCTCTTCCTCTGCGTCGGCCGTGACATAGGCCGTGACGGTGCCGGGGAGGCTCAGCACGACCTGGACCTTCGTGAGGTTGTCTTCGCCAGGGTTTGTCAACGTGAGGGTAAGAGGCGCACCTGTGGCGCTGACCGCCTGTGCCAGCGCATGCTGCATCGCAAGGTCGAAGTCGCTCAGGTACTCGTCCACCTCCTGCCGGAATTCCTCCGGGGAGCGGGAGTCAGGCCACAGGACTTGGAGCGACCCGAAGTCCCTGAAGGGGTTGGAAGCCGCGGCTTTCTTCTTCTCGTCCGCGGCGACCACCTGCCCCATCATGTCCTCGCGGAGGAAGTCGGTGATCGTCCGGCGGGCGTCCTCGGTCGGGGCCAGCACGGCGACGGTACCGGTGGGCATGGTGACCTCGACGTTCACGCGCTTCGTTGCCCTGCGGGCCCGCTCGGTGAGTGCGTATACCTCTGCGGGGTGAGCGGGTTCAGTCCTCCCGGCGTACCGGTGGAAGATGACACCTGGGCGGAACTTCGCGAATTCCGTGTGCAGGGGGTGTATGAGGTCGCCCCATCGTGGGGGAAAGACGTCGACGAGCATGACGTGGCGTCGGCCCTCGTCGATGTCCATGGGCACGTACGTGAACTGATAACGGCTGAAGTCGCCCAGGTAGCGCCTCAGCCAGGGGTCAACCTTCTCGATGTCGTGTGTCGGAACTCCATGGATCGCGTCCTCATCGACCCCGACCAGGAGGTAGGCGTGGCCTCCAGCCCACTGTTCGGCTACGTCGGGCATCCGGTTGGCGAAGCCGAGGATTGCCTTCGACACAGCGAAGGCTCCTTCCGGCTTCGACACGTCGTGTTGGGACTTCCACTCCAGCCAGCGCGTCTCGTCCGCACTGCTGGCGCTCAGAACGGCCCGGATCAGCTCTCGCTGCCGCGCCAGACCGACTACCGGTTCGTCTGCGTTGAAGTCCAAAGTCATGGTTGTCCTTCGTGCCAGGTGGACTACAAGCATGCGGGACCGCTCTGACAGACCCGACCCTTATCCGCGGCCCGACTGAGCAGCCAGGCCGCCATGGCCGGCCCCGGGGGCATGGCTGACTAGCCGGAGCCCGTGGCGTGGGGCAGGGTCAGTTTTCGGGGGCTATGGGGTCGGTAAGCCACCGGGGCGCACGAGCGGCCCGGGGTCCTTCGCGGTCCGGGGCCAGCGGCACCGCCCCAGGCCCTACACGCACTCGAGTGCGATGCCCGGGGATTCTGAGCTGCGGCATCGGACTGGTGTGCGTGTAGGCCCTGGGATCTTGGGCTGTTCCCCCGGCGAACTACGCCAGATCGCGGTCACGCTGGGCGTTGACCGGCCGGTCCGCCGTCGGCTCGTTCCTTCTCGATCGCGTTCATCCTGCGGACCATGCTGATCTGCGCGCGGACCATCGTGTCGAACAGGGCCTCCGGATCGCCGTCGGGTCCGGCGCTCGCAGCCACCAGCGAGGCGACTTGGCTGGCGAGGACGGTGACCACGTCGGCCGTCCCCACCGGGCCGCGGACCTCGATCAGTTTGCGCACGGCGTCGTCGATGCGGTCCATGGCCTCCTCGCCCTGGAGGAACAGCCCGAGCCGCTCGGCGAGGAACATGCGGACGACCGCCACGCCGTCGGCCAGGGCGGTGTCCACGTTGAAGTCGGCGCGGGCCTTCTCCGACTCCTTGAGCACGGCCGGGATCGTGTACGTCCGCTGCTCCGGGATGAGGCCCTCCTTTCGCCACTTCGCGTACGGGATGGGGCCGACGGCGTCACGGCGTGCACGGTGTTCGTTGGTCGGGCTACCGCCTGCGGTGCGGCAGGCCCGCCCTGCGGCTGCCTTGCAGGTCGGGCATTCGACATGGCGCATCCACGAGCGCAGGAGATCCATCTCGGCAGCGGAGCGGAGGTGGCGTCGCCACTCGCCGCCCCACGGGATGCTGTCCGATCCGTTCTCCACGCCCTGCCCCCTGGGTCCGGTGGTGGGTGCCGTCGTCGGCGCCGTGATGACGACCGTACCGGCGGTGGCGCCCCTCAGCGGTCGATCGGAAAAATGCCGTTGCCGCCGGTCTCCAGCACGTACAGCTCGTAGGGGACGGGTCCGCTCTCAGAGTCCCGGTCGGCCATGCCGATGCGGGTGAACCCGGCTTTGCCAGGAAGCGGCCGGAGGCGGGGTTGCGGTCCTGACCGAACTCCTCGGCATCAGCCCCCGAGACCGCCACCGCCTGGACCCAGAGCAGAGCCCACTGGGCCCGCTACGCAGCAGAGATCCAGAAACGGCCGCACCTACGACATCAAGGCCCGAAAATCTGAACGGCCTCAAGCCCGATCGGGCCTAGGGTCCAACACATGGAACCCGAACAGCTCAAGGTCTCATCGCACCGGTGGATGTCTGGAGCACTGACCGCCTTCTCGCAGGGACCTGCGTCCTACGACTTCGCCGTCCATCACGCCGGAGTCGCAGCAGAGCACCTACTCAAGGCATACCTCGCGAACCTGCACCCGGCATTGATCGTCGAGGGCAAGGACTTCAACTCGCTGCTTCACGCGACAGGCCACGGCACACGCGCCTCCATCGACCTCAGCCGGGCGAAGACCATCGGCATGGTGGAGGCACACGCGCGAGTGCACACGCTGATGCGGAAGCAGATGCCCATCGACGCGAAGACCTTCCTGCCGGTCGCCGTCGCACGAAACGGTGTTGCGCATGTTGGCATCCACGATGTCTCTGAGGTCCAGACCGTCTTCACCACGTGTCTCCAGGTGATCGACCCCCTGCTCACGGAGCTGCAGATCGACCCCAAGACCTACTGGGGCAGCTACCAGCAACTTCACGACATGCTGATCGCACAGCAAATCGAGGCAGCACGCATCGAGCTGGAGAGCAAGCTGGTCAAAGCGCGGGCGATCTTCGAACAGCGTTACGGTCACCTGGATCCGAAGGATCGCGAAATCGTGCTGGCAACGATCACTCGGCCGCAGCCGTCACCCGGCCACTCAGAACACGTCGAGGAAGCGCTCTGCCCCGCCTGCGGGTCACGGGGTGGACTCATCGGGGAAACCCACGTCCAGCCCGGTGACGACTTCGTCTCCTTCGCGCCCTACGCCTTCGTCTGCTCCGCCTGCGGCCTCGACCTCGATGGCGAAGGAGAACTGGGAGATCTCGCCGAGGAAGTTTCCATCGGCATGACGCTCAGCGACTACTACTCGGACTGGGAGCCCGACGAGGACATGTATCGAGAAAGGTGACACCTCCGGCTCCGAGCTCTATTCCTCAGCACTCGTTAGCCGTGGTTACCAATTGCTCTGGTGGTGCCCCTCTCGATCGGTTCGCTGTGGTGCGATGCCCCGTGGCCAGTCGTGTGAGCGGACCGGGGTGGTCAGGTGGATCCGGCGGCCTCGATGTTGCTGATGGCCGTCGGCAGTTCGGTTCCGCCGGCATCGGGGCGGATGTAGGCGAGGTCGGCCTGGCAGGTTCCCCTGTGCATCGGGATCTCTTCACGGACCACGGAGGTGAGCTCCCCGATGAGTCCGGAGGCGATGTCGCGGACGCGGTGGCCGAGAAGGGGGTGCGGTAGGGGTGTGCTCATCCGGCGGTGTCTTCCGGGCCGTTGTCGTCGTGGTCCTCGTCCGCGTGGCTGAGGAAACGCGCGAGCCCCTGGTCCGAGCGGGCCAGGAGCCCCGGTGAAGGGATGCCGTAGCCGGGCTGGGACAGGCCCGACCGGGTTGGTGTCGGGCTGTTGGTGGGTGTGTTCATCAGGGGCCTCCGTGCTGCCGGTGGAATCCCAACACTCTTGAAGCTAGGGATCCGGGCTGAGGCCGTTCAACGTTCTTGCGGGAAATTGCGGAGTTTCACCGATGCGCGGCGGCGGCCCGCTCGATCAGGGCTCGGGCCCCGTCGCCACGGACGGCTTTGGTCGTGAGATCGGCGAATGCCCGCTCGTAGGTGGTGATCTCGCCGGGCGCGGTGACGGTGACCCTGGCGGACAGCAGCTCGATGCCGACCTGGGTGTTGTCGTAGATCGTGAAAGACTCCATCGACCACAGCGGCCTGGAGGCGCGGGTGGCGATGATGCCCAGGGAGACCTGCGGCAGGGTGGTGAGCTCGAGGAGGTGGTCGAGCTGGGCGGCCGTGGTTTCAGGGCCGGCGAGGCCGGAGTGTAGGACGGCCTCCTCGATGAGGAAGGCGAACTGCCGGCCTCGCTTGCGCAGGACCCTGGAGCGCTTGACCCGCGCGGCCGCGGCGGCTTCGACGTCGTCGGTGGTGCCGTGGAACGTGCCGTAGGCGGAGATGACGGCGGCCGCGTAGGCGGGGGTTGCAGGAGGCCGGGGACCACGTTCGAGCAGTAGACGCGGAACTGGCGGGTGCCTTCGACCAGAGGCACGAACTCCTGCTGGAGACTGGTCAGTCCTGCCCGGTTCAGGCGCTTCCACTCCATGTACATGGAAGTGGCGCTGCGCATGGCGGCGACCAGGTCCTCGGCCTGGCCGTCCGCGTCGCACGCGGTGCACCAGGTGCAGATGTCGGTGTCGGAGGGGATGGCGTGGCCGTGTTCGAGGCGGGAGGTCTTCGCCGGGTGCCAGCCGCACGCCTCCGAGAGTTGATGGCCGGCCAAGCCCGCGTCCAGGCGCAGGTGCCGCAGCCGCGTGGCAAGCGCGGTGCGGGCGGCCTGGGCACTGGACAGGGGCGAGGTCATCAGCGTGTTGCTCCGGCTAGGGCTTGTAGTCCGCGTAGGGGACGGCGCGTTCCCACACGGCCGTGAACGCGGACGCGCACAGTGCGGCGATGGTGGGGTCGTCGGACATCTCTCCTCCGGCGGGGGTGCCGTTGCCGGTGAAGTGGTTCCAGCGGATGAGGCGGCTGTCGATCAGCCAGAAGTCGTTGCCGGGGAGCGCGATGTCGGAGGCGTGGCGGCGGGGCAGGTAGCGGATCTCCTCGCCGGCCGCGATGTTCACCACCGCCCCCGCGTGGCTGTACTTCGAGTAGTCCGACAGCGGCTCGGAGACGATCCGGGCCCGGCGTACGGTCACCCCGCGGGCGACGGTGCGGCGGACCAGGCCGGTCCAGAACGCCCAGTAGTCCGAGTCGGGGTCGGTGTTGCGGGTACCGGTGGCCAGCCAGTCGGAGAAGCCGGCGGACTCCGCCGCGACCCCGTAGCCGTCGCGCATCTCCAGGTGGAGGGCGGAGTGCTGGGCGCCGTCCAGTAGGACGTCAAAGCCCGGCACTACGTCGCTCTGCTTCATCGCACGCCTCCCTCAACAGCGCCGCCATCCGCGCGGGAATCCGTACGACGCCCTCGGTAGGCGGGATCGATCCGGTCTTCAGGCACTGGGCGAGCAGCGCCTCGTCCGCGTTCCAGCCCTGGACGACCACGTCGGCCGTGTCCTCGTCGACCCACACCGTCGGGCACTGCCCGGTGTCGGAGTTCGGGTCGATACCGATGAACCGTAGTGAGTTGTCGCCAACCTGAAGTGCCAGGTCAAAGGGCTGGTGTGATCGGACCTCGGGGTACTCGTGCTGGTCGTGGGCGTGAGTCCACGGAGAAGATCGTCTGTCAGCACGGCTGGGTCGAAGAGAATCGCGATGCAGCAGCGTCGGCGAATGTGCGAGCCTTCTGCTCCCAGACGCCGACCGAGAAGACGCTGATGACCCCCGACGACGCCCTCAAGCAGCTCAGCCACATCGCGCGCGAGCGGGCATTCTGCAGTCACGTCGGGTCCGACCGGCTCATCCAGGCAGGGCTTGACGCGTTGATCGCCGGGGTTGCGAGCCCCTCACTCGCCATGCTGGCCGGCCTCCTTCGGATCGAAGAGCCCGAAGCCCCGGCGCTCTTCGATCAGGTGCTGGAGGAATTGGGACTGGTCTTCCAGCCCCCCGCTGATCCACGCGCCGCGAAGTGGGCAATGGCCCACTGGGTCGCCGGCCAGATCGCTGACGGAACCCTGGCCCCTGCCACCGGCACCCACATCATCTGGGCGGACATCGCCTATGACCTTGGCTATCCCGAAGATCTGGAACCCCTCGTCTCCTGCGCACTCAGCTGGGACGACTGCCAGGAGAGCTGGGGAGTCTCCTTCGAGGAACTCAACAAGGAAGCGGTCGAGGCGGCGAAAGAGTTCTTGATCAAGCGGTCGGCAGCAGAGGCAGGGAGCTAACCGCCGGTTCTCGCCCGCGGTGACTGGGCGGTCTTCTACGATCCGGTGCATGCTGGATCCCGAGCTGCTGGAACGGATCACCGCGCGGCGCGCGGAACTGGACGAACTCGAAGAACAGATAGCCAAACAGCTTGCGGAGGTGCGGGCCGAGCGGGACGAACTCGCCGTCGCCGAACGGGTCCTCGAACGGATGACTGGGCAGCTCGCTGAGGAACGCGCCTCGGCCGCGCCCATGCCCGGGCAGGTGGCCGGACGAGCAGTGATGCTCATTCCGCACCGCGAATCGGGTGTAGAGGAGGGCTCGCTTCCGTGGGACTACCAGCGCATCATCAGCGCCGTGCGGCAGGCCGCCGGACCGGTCATGGCCCGCGAAGTCGGCGAGGTGGTGGGGGTGGACAACAGCGTGAAGGCCAAGCTGGAACCGCTGCGCAGCAAGCTGATCAGACTCGTCGATCGCGGCTGGCTGCGGAAACTGCCTGACGGCCGGTTCACCACCCGTCTGTGACCAGAGCGCCGCCGCCTGGAGCGGCTCAGAACGGGCGTAACCGGGTTGCCCCCGGCGCCCGTTGGAATTGTGTGACGAATACCAAAGCGCCCCCCAAGGACAACTGCGCGCTTGTCTATCAGTGCCGTCTACCGCTGTCCACGCGCACCGTCAACCACCTCGCCGATCTACTCAGGCGCCATCTGAAGGCGATCCGGTCCAGGTGGCGGATCCTGCCGCCGGGGAGAATCGCGGTGATCGTCCTGGCCGTACTGCGCCACGACCAGCGGCTGGCCGACATGGCCGGCGGCAACGGCGTATCCGAGTCCAGCGTCCGCCGCTGGCGCGACGAGCTCATTGGACTACTCGCCGCCCAGGCGCCGCGCCTGGACCGCGCCCTGAAGAAGGTCGCCAAGCAGGGTGGGGAGCTGGTCCTGATGGACGGCACCCTCATCCGCACCCGGCGCCGCACCGGCAAGGCCGACCGGCGGAACTACTCCGGCAAGCACCGCAGCCACGGCCTGCACTTTCTCGCCCTGACCGACGAGAACGGGCGCCTGATCTGGATATCCGCCGCCCGGCCCGGCCGCACCCACGACAACACCGCCGCCCGCCACGACCACATCCTGGCCCACCTGCGCAACGCCGGCCTCGGCGCCCTCGCGGACCTCGGCTTCCGCGGCCTGGACAACAGCGTCCACGACCCAGTGATCGTCACTGGCTACGCCGCCACCCGTACCCACAAGCTCACCCCCGGCCAGAAAGAAGCCAACCGAGTCCTCGCCGTCGAACGCGCACCGGTCGAGCACGGCTTCGCTCACCTCAAGAACTGGCGGATCCTCACCAAACTCCGTGCCGATCCCGCACACGCCACCCAACTCCTGCGCGCGTTGCTCGTCCTGACGAACCTCGAAGTCAACCGCTGACGAATGATCTTCCCCGTGGACTCACGCCCACGACCAGCACGAGTACCTGGAGGACCGATCACACCAGCCCTTTGACCTGGCATTTCAAGTTGGCGGCAACTCACTGCCACCCGGTGGACATCGCGGTGGAGTCCACTCCCACCCGATGCGCGCCACGATGGGCTCCACTCTCCGGGCGTTGCATCGCCGGGCCGCACCTGTGGGAACCCTCAGCGGATCGGGCCCGCTCCCCTGCCCTGATCGGGCTGCGTGGTGTGGTGCTGCTGCTGGCGGGCGGGGTCGGCCGCTTCCTCGGCTGGCTGCTTCGGCTGCGATCTGTCCGCGATGATGCGGCCCCGGGCTTCGGAGGCCGCCGTGAAGGCGGCCAGCCGGGCGAGGTTCTTCGGTGTGTACAGCCACGTCTCAGGATCGGTCGTACGGCCCTCCAGGTACTCTTCGGGCATCGCGGCCTGCTGATGAACGTGCACGGCGGCGGCCTGCTGCGCCGGAGTGAGGGCGGCGTCCCGGTCCGGGTGGTCGACGGCGTGCGGCGCCGCCTGGTCGTGGTTCTGGTCGTCACGCGCGGCGGCCGATGCCGTCGCGGCGGGCGCTCCGTCCCGCACGGAGGAAAGTATCCGGGCGTCACGGATCGCGTTCTGCAGGGCGAGGCTGGCGACCCGGGCGCGCTCGTACCGGGACGATTCCCGCGGCGGCTTGCCGTCGGTGCTGGCGATCCACCACCGGTGCGGCCAGGCGAAGTCGGCGGTGTAGGTGAGCCGGTCCGGGGATGGGGCCCGGCGGCCCTTCTGCGGCACGGTGAGCTGCCGGGAGTGCCGGGACAGGGCCGCGTCGGCGATGTAGTCGTCCAGGTCGAGGACCTGCGCAGCGGAGGACGATTCCGCGCCGGCCTCCGCGTCAAGCACGTCCAGCGCGCATCCGGCATCTACGAGCTCACCTGGTCCATGGGCACCGGACCCGCAGGACGCGCCACCTGGCAGTACGGAGCCGCGCTCCGCCCCAACACACCGCACGTGATCTGGCGCCGCATCGGCACCCACGACATCCTCACCGGCCCCTGATCGGAATCCTCCGATCTACTTTCACGCGTGAAACCGACGTTCCACACGCCAGTGGCCCACCACCTGGAGGAGGTGATAGGCCACTGGGTTCGCGCTCCGGGCGTCAGCCCTTGGGGGCGTGCAGCGCCTTGTTCCGGATCGCGGTGGTCTTCGCGATGATGGCCTGTCGGACCTTCTCGTACTCCGCCGCGTCGTCGGGGCTGGCGGCGGCCTGGGTGAAGACGTCCTTCGTGACGGCCCGGTTCACCGCGTTGAGCGTCTTGAGCGCGTCTTTGAGGGTGACCAGGTGCTCAGGAACGATCTCGGCATCCTCGATGTCGTCCTCAGCTTCGCTGCCGCTGGGGGGCTCGGACCCCGCCGGCGGCTCCCCTTCTTCGTCGCCGCTGGGAGTCTCCCCGGAGGCATCGCCGTTCGATTCGGATTCGAACGCAGGCGCTTCAATTGAAGCGCTCTTGTTCGATTCAGATTCGAACACGGGGGCGTCGACACCCACACCGAGCGTGCGCCGGGTGGCCTGGACGATCACTTCCCGCTGCTGCTCGGACTCTTCGGGCAGCTGGCGGGGCAGGCTCTTGTGCACTGCCATCAGGCTGTCGGCCGTGGGGTGAGCACCCAGCTCGGCGCTGACGTCTCGGACGGCTTCGTAGAGGGTGACGGCGGCTTCGCGACCGTACTGCTCTTCGGTCTTGCGGGTGACCTTCACCTGCGAAGGCTTGGGGACAGTGCCGGTCTTGTGGGCCGTCTCCAGGGCGAGCGGTGCGTTCTTGCGGAGCTGGCGGCCGTAGACAGCGGAGCGGCCGATCTTCGCTTCCACGTAGCCTCCGAGGCTGCTGTGGGTGCGCCGCCACCACCGGCCCTTCGCCGCGCGCTCCAGGCCCTGTGCGATGACCCAGACTGCGGCATCGCCCGCAGCGAGCGCCGTGCTGATGACGGTCTCGGTCTGCTCCTTCTGCAGCAGTTCCGTCGCGGTCAGTTCGGAGGTGTCGTGGTCGTCGACTGCGCGGACGTCGTCGAGGCTCGGGAGTCCGTCGGCGAGGCGGAGCACGGCGTCGATGCTGGTGGCCGGTGCCGGTCCGTCGAGGATCTCCTCAGTGCGGGTCACCACGGCGGCTCCGGCCCCGGCGGAGTAGCCCTCATCGTTGCCGAAGAGGTCGTCCAGGGCGTCGGTCGCGTCGTAGCTGGGCATCAGGCGGCCTTCCCGTTGCCGAAGAGGATGCTGGCGCCGCGGTCGTAGTCCAGGACGGTGGTGGCGCTGGGGGCGAAGATGCGCAGCGGCTGCCGGGCGAGCTGGGCTTCTCCGATGCGCACGGAGGTGCGGGCGGGCAGGATCACGGCGTCCGGGTACGCCTTGGCGAGCCTGCCGCCGATCTGCCGGGAGAGCGTGGACTTCTCGAAGTCGGTGAGCACGACGGCTGCGACGCGCAGTTCAGTGTTCAGCCGGCCCTGCACCGAGGTGATCGTGCGGTTGAGGGCGGCGGCGCCTCGCACGTCGAGGCCGCTGGCTCCCTGGACGGGGATGACGACGTCGTGAGCAGCCACAAGGGCGGACACCGTGAGCGGTCCGAGCTTCGGTCCGCAGTCGATGATGTTGACGTCGATGCCGTCGTCGGCCTTGGCCAGGTGGAACTGGAGCTGGGTCTCTGTGCCGGTCGGGTGCTTGGTCTCAACGTCGTCCAGGTCGGGGAACGACGGGACGAAGTACAGGCCCTCGAACGGGGTGGCGTAGGTGATCTCCTGCAACGTGACCGACTGGTCGAAGTACAGGTGCATCAGGTTCTTGCGGTCGGCGGGTTCCACGCCCTCGGGGTAGAAGAACCGCAGCCACACCGACAGGGACGCTTCCTGCGGGTCGGCGTCGATGACCCGTACGCGCAGGCCGCGGGCAACGAGCGCCATCGCGAGTTCGAGCGCGGTCGTGGTCTTTCCCGCGCCGCCCTTCTGGTTGCAGATGGCGATGACGCGGGGCAGCGGCCCCGGCAGGAAGGTGGGCGGCACCACGATGCCGGCCCTCCACTCATGGAACGACGAATTGACGTCCCACTCGGTGACGATGTCGAGGAATGCCAGGTCGTCGCTCAGTGGCGAAACCTGTACGGTCTCTCCTTGTGTTTCTCGCATAGCCCGCAACCGTAGCGGGTGAAACACAGGACTCGCCCCGTCTGGTCTTATGACCGGTCGGGGCGCTTCCGTTTCCGCTCGGTGAAGCTACTGACCAGGGGATTCGAACGCCACGCCGTACAAGGCGGGTTGGCTTGCGCTCGCCGTCCCGGCCGTGGGAGAACAGGTCCAGGTTCGAGGTGCTCCCCTGAGACCGGGGAGCCTGCCCGTCCCGACGGACAGCATCCTGGCTGCGCACCGCCTCCCGGGGCGGAGCCTGGTCAGTCAGAAAACCTCAGAGGCCCGGCCGCTGGCGGCCGGGCCTCACCCCGTTCCTGGCCTGAAACGCAAGAAGGCCCGTACCCCCTGCGGCGTTCACGGGAAGTACGGGCCTTCGTGGTGTCAGGCGTCAGGCCGCCCAGGTCGCGGGCGCGCCTTCATCGGGGTTGGGGATACTGGCGGCCTTCACCATCGCGGCTGGGTGCCGCAGAGCGGTGATCGGAACGGCGCCGGGCTCGGTGCCGGGAGCCCAGACCATCCGCCAGGTGTCGTCCCACTCACAGGCGCACCCGTGGTCCGGGTGCGGATGCGGGGGATGAGTACCGACGGGTCGCCGCCCGGGTACAGGTGCAGGTTCCGCCACCCATGGACTCGGGCCATGTACGCGGCGGCGGCCTCGATGGCGTCGGTGGCGTCGTCGATCCCGGTGACGTACAGGTCGCGATGGGCGACGAAGCCGCTGTCGGGTGCGTCGTCGGCGCAGGGCGTCCAGAGCTGTTCGACGGGGTGCGGGGTGCCGTCGTCGCCCTCGCTGGTCTCGATCTCGTACGGGGCCGTGGTGGTCATGCGCTCGCTCCGGTGCTGGTGTCGGCCGCCTTGAGGACGCGCGGCAGATGGACGTGGAGGTGTTCGACGTCGACCTGACGGCCGCGGTCGCGGAGTTCGCGGGTGAGCCGTGACACGATAGTTGGAACTTGGCCACACTGATTGGAACCGGAGCGCGTCGGCGCTGGAATCGATCTTGGGATTGAGTGCCATGGTCTTACCTCGGCCTGAACCCGGTCGCAGGGGCAGGCTGACGAGAAGCGGACGGCTGGGAGTGTCCGACGGATAGGGTTGACTACCCGTCGATCGATCACATGTGCTGGCAGCCCGGCCGGTCGCCGGGGAGAGCGGCGGAGGCTCCAGATGCAGGAAGACGTCATGACGGCCGGGACGGGGTTGCGGGTCTACCCCGAGCCTGCGGACGTGTTCGTCACCGACCAGGTCGAACTGGCAGGGCACCTGCACCCGTTGATCTCGATCGATCTCGCCGAGGTGGACCCGGCCTGGCACGGGTGGATCCACCTGGTCAGCCCACTGGAACCGGCGGAAGGTTACCTCGGCGATCACACCGAGGCCTTCCACTCACCTCTGCAGAGAACCAACTGGCTCGGGTTCTCGATGCAGGACGACCGCTACCGCCTACTCGGCGACCTGCGCTACTTCGCGCGGGCGACGACCCCCGAGGAACTGCCCGACCCCTGGCCCGGGTTCCGTACGCGGCTCGACGAGCACTGCGAAGGCGAGGGACGCAGCTACCTGGCGCACCGGGACGCCTTCCGCCGTGAGGGCATCCTGCTCATGCGTCACAACGACGGGTCCCTGCGGTATGACGGATCCAACGCCATGGCACTGCTGGAGCAGCTCGGCGGCGACGCGGACCCTCACGACAACTGGGTCCAGCCCGATCTGTTCCACGTTGAGTACGACGACGACAGCGCGTGGCCGGTCAGTCCGGCCGGAAACCCATTCCGCTTTGTGGCGTCGGTTCCGGGCTGGCACTACCGACGCACGGGCGCCGACTCGATTCTGCTGTTCTTCGAGCCCGTCGAGCGGCTCGCGCTGCTGACGTTCGACTGGAGCTGAGGCACTGCCCAGGGGCGCGGGGAACTGCTGGCGGCAGCGGTTGGAGAGCCAGGGGTCCTCGGCGGCGTAGTCGAAGGCGAGCGATCTTCGGAAGCGGTTCCAACAAGAATGACAACTGAGCGCTTGGTTCCAAGAAGCTTGGCAAATCAGTTCCAACAAGCATGTCACCCACGCTGAGAACAGTCAGGTCAGCACGCCTTGGCGGTTCCAACTACCATGTCACGGCTCAGCGGGCAAGCAGTTCGGTGAGACCAGATGCCCTGTGCCTACCTCCTGCGCAGCCGATGGCGATGCGGCGGGGCCCGGCGGGCAGGTCGGCGTAGTCGGCGAGGTTGGTGAGCAGTTCGCGGGCGCCGGGGGTGTTGAGGACGACGTCCTGGACGCGGGGGTGGAAGCCGTCGAGGTCGAGGATGTCGCGGGCGGCGGCCGGGTCGCGGAGCCGGGCGCGGACGTCCTCGATACGGTCGGCGGCGGGCGGGACGGGGGAGCCGTCCGGGCCGGTGGGCAGGTGGGCAGGTGCAGGTAGCCGAACGAGATCAGGCGGATCGGGTGCAAGGGGTTCTCCTGCTCGGTAGTGAAGGACAAGGCACGGCAGAGCGCCGCGCCCGGCCTTCCTTCTCGGGTGCGGCGCTCTGCTGTCGGGCTCGGGCTATCGGGTGGTGGTGCCGGTGACCACGAGGAACTGGTCGGTGGTCAGGTCCATCACGACGTGGGCGTCGTGGCCCTGGGCGCGCTGGGCTGCGGCGTATTCGTCGGCGGGCCAGGAGCCGCGGGGGTGGCCGGCGGGGAAGCGTTCCAGGACGGTGCGGGGTGCGGCGGTGGTCATCGGTCGTCACCACCGTGCACGCGCTCGTGGATGTCGATGAGGGTGGCGATGGCGTCGGGGTTGTCGGCGAGGCCGACCCACGTGCCGCGCGCGGTGAAGACGGGCACGGCGTCGGTGTCGGCGTCGAAGATCACGCAGTAGTCGCCGTACCGGTCGATGACCATGTCGCTCAGGACCAGCATCGGCGCGGTGTCCAGGACCTCCAAGACCTCCACGGCGAGCCGGGCGGGCGCACCCGGCGTCTGGGGCTGGTGCAGGTCGCCGGTGACGCGCAGCAGGTCGCCGGGCTGTATGCGGGTCAGCAGCTCGTGGACGATCCCGGCGGCCGTGCCGGTGCAGGAGACGACCGTGTCGGGGGCGTCCTCGGGGAGGGTGTCCGCGTCGGCGGGGCACACGGTCAGGTCGAACATCGCGGTGCCGTGCGGGCCGGGGGCGGGGATCGCGTCGACCCAGCCGTCGACGGTGCAGTTCTTGGTGTCCATCAGCTGGCCTCCGCCAGGGTCTGGGTGGGGCGGGGGGTGCGGGTTCGGGTGGTGCGCTGCGCGAGCACCAGGAGCTCGGCGTTGCGCTTCTGCTCAGCGGGCGTGAGGGGCCGGGCCTTCGCCGCACCGTGGCGATGCCAGAGCGGGGAGGCCGGCGGCTCGGGGTAGGCGAGAGCGTGGTCGACGTCGCGGTCGGTGCTGCTCATGGGGACCTCCGAGGGGGAGGGGTTCAGGCGTGGGTGGCGCGCTTGGTGCTCTTGGGCTGGGTGTCGGAGGCGAAGCGGCCCTCGCGGCGGGCTTCAACGGGATTCGCGGCGATCCAGTCCTCAGCGCACGCCTTGTGGACGGGCTCCCCGGAGTGGGAGCGCATCGGCGTGGGCTTCTCGCACAGCACGCAGGGGCGGTCCTGCCAGCGGTCGTAGTGCTGGCTGTCGCGCCATTCGAGGAGCGCGCCGGGAGCCGGGACCAGGCCCGGCTCGAACGGCTGCTTCTTCTTGGCTCGGGCGCTGGTCACGGCCGGAAGCCGGGCAGCTGCTGGAACACGCGCTCCAGCAGGTCCGGCGTCGGCTTCCACGGGACGACCTGTCCGCGCGCGGGGACGGGCAGGGGGAGCTCCTGGACGTCGGCGAGCACGAGGTGCCAGGCCCCGGGGTGTGCCCACGGCGAGCAGAGCGGCGCTCCCTCGAGGTCCTGGTGGCAGTCGGTGATCCGGGCGACGCCGACGACCGCGCCGGTGACCAGCTCGCGGTCGCGGATCGTGCGGCCGATCAGCGGGAGGTGCAGGGCGGGCCGGTCGAGGGTCTTGCTCGTGTGCAGCAGTACCCAGCCGGTCCGCCACCGGCCGGGCCTGTTCTCGATCGTCTTGGCGCCGGCGAGGATGCAGGCCGCGTACGGCTGGCGGATGCTGATGCCGCGGATCCAGTCGCCTGCGGGCAGGGTCGCGGTGCTCATGCGGCCTGCCCCCAGACTGCCGTGCCGGGACGGCCGGCCCGGCGGCCGTTGATGGACGGCACCGTGGCGTGCCAGCTGGTCGCGAGGGCCGGGCGGCCGGAGTGTTTGCCGTCGTAGAGGGCGGCATCGGCGGCCCTCTGCAGCACGGCCAGGTCGTGGGAGCCGACCGAGGCCGGGGTCGCGGCGCCGACCGAGGCGGCGACGCCGACGGTGCGGCCGTCGTCCAGGATGACCGGCGTGTGCAGCATCCGGACCAGCTGCTCCAGGCGGTGCGCGCGGCGTTCGGCGGGCAGCTCCAGGACCACGGCGAACTCATCGCCTCCGAGGCGGCCGACGGACGCGCGCGGGCCCGCCCAGGCGGTGAGCCGGGCGCCGATCGACGCGAGGACGGTGTCCCCGGCCTCGTGGCCCATGCCGTCATTGATCTGCTTGAAGTGGTCGGCGTCGACCATGACCACGGTCACCTTGTCGCCGTGGCGGGCCAGGAGCCGGCGGGCGCGGGCGGTGTAGGCGTCGCGGCGCAGGAGGCCGGTGAGCGGGTCGCGCTTAGTGGCGGCGAGGCGCCGGTGGAGGGTGAGGGCGTGGAGGGTCCAGCCGGTCAGCGGGATGGCTGCCGTGGTCAGTAAGAGGGTGCGCTGTCCGAAGACGGACTGAACGCGGGTGAGGGAGGACATACTTGGGTTCTCCGTTTCGTCTCGTACGGGATGGATGGGCCCGGGGCAGCCGTCAGCCGGTCAAGCAGGGCGGCTGTCCCGGGGCAGAGCTACAGGTCGAAGGAGCTGGCGCTGGAGTTGGTCCAGCTGTGCGGGCTCTTCCAGGGGGCGGCTTTCGCGGCGGGCCAGTCGAGTTCCCAGCCGGGCCGGTAGCCGCGGGCACCCCAGCCGTCCGGCTGCCCGTGGGGAATCTCCCGGCCGGACTCCCGCGCGGCGCGCGCCGCGTCGTATGCCTCGTGCGCGGCCTGGACGGCGGTGGTCTCGTTGTCGGCCCGGCCGGTGAAGACGTGCACGCCGTGCAGGCCGGGTGTCGCGGTGCTGTGTATGGGGACGTCCACCTCGAAGTACCGCAGTGTCATGACGTCCGTCTCCCTTCGGTGCTGTGAGGGGCCACCGCGACCGCCCCGGCCTCGGCGGTCCGGGGCCGGGGCGGCACTGAGGGCTCTCAGAGCGGGGAGGTCAGCCGGCGGTCTCGATGGCGTCCCGCAGGTGCGTGCGCGCCCTGGCCAACAGCAGCGTCTGGTCGGCCGGCTCGCTGTCCAGGGCGTCGGTCAGGTAGATGGCGGCGGCGTCCAGGTCCTCGCTGGCGTCGTACAGGGTGCCGAGACTGGAGCTGCCGAGGACGTCGCGGGTACGTTCGACCAGGTCGATGAAGTCGGTCGCGGACAGGGTGCGCGGCGTCGGCTCCTCCAGGAGGTTGGCGAGGTCCGCCACGAAGCGGCTGACGAGGGCGGGGAAGGTGTCGACGGTCTGGACGGGCACGGGGTTCTCCTCGTGGTGGGGCTGGGGTTGCCGGGGTCAGTACGGGTTGTGGACGTTGACGGTGATCCGGGTGCGGCGGTCGCCGTAGTCGCGGCGCGGGTCGTGAACGGTGCGGCGGTGCGCGGCGAGGCCTGCGGACCCGCCCTGGATGACCAGGTGGCAGTCCTGGCACGCGGCCGCCCACTGGTCACTTGCGGGGAGGTCCGCCGGGGTGAGCGGGTGGGGATGGGGGCCGGGAGCGGCGCGGCTCACCGCTGTTCTCCGGCGGCGCGGAGCCAGTCGAGGCGGGCGGCGGTTGCGGCGAGCTCGGCGGCGAGGATGGACAGCCGGGTGGCGGGGTCGGTGACGGGCTCGCGCCGGATGAGTCCGGCCGCGAAGATCCTGGACTCGTCGGCCAGCTCGAGGGCGAGCCTGGCGAGCACCCCGAGGGTCTCCTCCGCATCGGGGCTGGCGGGGCTGTGGTTCTTGGTGTTCACATCGCCTCCGTGAGGATGTCGGCGTGCTGGTCCGTGCCGATCGTGTTCGGGCCGTGGAGGGTGCAGACGATGTCCTCGTCGTCGTCCAGGTCGCCGTTCAGCGCCCGGAACAGGCAGGTGACGCTGTAGGCAGGCGTCCAGGCGCGGCCGGTGCATTCGTCGTCGTGCGGGCAGGGAACGGCGACGTCGAACCCTTAGTCGCCCTGGCCGTCGACGTCCCGGCGGAACGCGAGGGTGAGGTACATCTGGCCGAGGCGGATCTCCGCGACGCGGTCGCCGCCGGCGAGCGGCGAGTTGTCGCGCCAGCGCCACAACGGCAGGATCTCGGGGCCGAAGGTGCGGCGGACCAGGAGCAGGTCGCCCAGGCCCTCGTTGTCGTCCCAGCCGAGATCCGCGCGCCGGGCATCGCTCAGCGGCTTCAGCAGCGCCTGGAGGCGGTAGACGTTCTCCGCGACGACGACGTGGTCGAACCCTTCGGCGGGCAGGCCGGGGAACGCGTCGACCATCGCGGCGTGCTGCGCCCGTACGACGTGCTCGGGCACGCGCCGGTTCGCGGGCCGGTCTTCCTGGCGTTCCACGCACACCGAGAGCGGGGTCGGGACGACCAGGGCGACCGCCGGGACGCCGTGTCGGCGGGCGGTCGCGATCAGGTCGGCGCGCACGGATTTCTCGGTGTTCGTCGCGTCGACGACCGTCATCTTGCGGCGGGCGAGGCGCGCCTCGAGGACGGCCTGGAGCGCGAACACCGCGTCCTGGGTCGATTCCTGGCACCCGGCGTCGTCGCTGACCATCGCCCTGAACCTGTCGAGCTCCAGGACCTGCGTGGCGGGCCAGGTGCTCGCCCAGGTCGACTTGCCCGAACCGGCCGCGCCGATCAGGCATACCAACGACGGGTCCGGGATCGTCGTGTCGACGGGCAGGGCGTTCTCCAGTCGGAAGGTGGTCATTCGGTTTCTCCCTGCGGATCAAGTGCACGGGTGGCGTAGTAGGTCTGCAGACCGGCGTTCTCGGTGATGAGGGCCGCGGCCTCGTGCAGCGGGCACGACATCCCGCCGTCACGGTCCGGCCCGATCCGTCCGGCGGACTGTCCGGCGACGGTGAGCAGCTGCGCGAGGGAGCCGAAGACGCCGTCCTGGCGGTGGTCCTCGTGGTGGAGCTCGCGCAGGATCTGCGCGAGCTCCCGGGCGCCGACCTCGCCGGTGAGTTCGTCCTCGATCTGCTGGAGGGCGAGCTGGACGATCCCGGCGGAGGCGCGGACCCGGTCCAGGCGGGTGCGGGTCACCGGCGGGCGCCGGGGCGGGCGGCGGCGCGTGCGGGGGATGAGCCCTCGGTTGGGGCGGCGGGCGCGGGGTGGGGTTGAAGGCCGGGCGGCCTGTCCGGCCCTCGCTCACCGCGCCGGGGGCGGGGTGGGCGAGGACCGGGCGGAGTGCCCGGACGGTCAGAGGGTGTGCAGGGCGGTGGTGAGGATGCCGAGGACGAGTGCGGCCGCTGTGGTGAGGATGAGGGCGGCGCCGGCGGAGGCCCACCAGTAGTGGCCGAGGGTTTTGGGGTCGTGGAGGTCGCTGAGGGCGTCGGCGAGGTGGGCGTGGGTGGCGGTGAGCGGGTGGAGGGTTTCGTACCAGCGGCCCCGGCGGTCTATGCGGCCGGCGAGTTCGTCGTCGGGGTAGTGCCCGCCGTGCTGGCTGTGGCGGTGGGCGTGGCCTTCGGTCTCGAGGTCGGCGGGGCGGTGGACGGTCGGGCTGGTGGTGCGGCAGATCGTGCAGCGGTACCGGTAGCGGCGCACGCGGTCTCCTGGCAGTCGGGGTCGGGGGTGGGATGATGTGGCCGCGGGGGCCCCGGCGGGGGGGGGGCCCGGGGGGGGGGCGGGGGGGGGGGGGGGGGGGGGGGGGGGGGGGGGGGGGGTGTGTGGGGGGGGGGGGGGGGGGGGGGGGGGGGGCCGGCTTCGGCGCCGTCGGGGTCGTCGGCGTGGTCGGCCTCGGCGTCGTGGGGCGCGGGGTGGGCAGGGTGCCCGACGGCGCGGTCGGGTAGTTCCC
>NZ_JBITDK010000053.1:0-17163 GCF_044454165.1 Streptomyces sp. NPDC051567
AAGTACGTCCAGTACAAGCCGTGGCCCTCCGCCTTGCGATCCACCGCACCGGACGCCGCGGGCCTACCGGCAAACCTTTCCGGTCACAGCACTAGCCGACGAAGGCCAGGTTCACGATCCAGAAGCTGACCGCCGCGACCAGCGCCGCGGCCGGCATGGTGATGAACCAGCCGAGGATGATGTTCTTGGCGACCCCCCAGCGGACCGCGTTCACCCGCTTGGTCGCACCCACGCCCATGATCGCCGAGGTGATCACGTGGGTGGTCGAGATCGGCGCGTGGAAGAGGAACGCCGAGCCGAACATGATCGAGGCACCGGTGGTCTCGGCCGCGAAGCCCTGCGGCGGGTCCAGCTCGATGATCTTGCGGCCGAGGGTCCGCATGATCCGCCAGCCGCCCGCGTAGGTGCCCAGCGACAGCATCACGGCGCACGCGACCTTGACCCAGATCGGGATCGCGTCGCCCGCCGTCTGCACATCGGCGATGACCAGGGCCATCATCACGATGCCCATCGTCTTCTGCGCGTCCTGGAGACCGTGGCCCAGCGCCATGCCGGCCGCCGACACCGTCTGCGCGATCCGGAAGCCGCGCTTGGCCTTGTGCGGGTTGGCCCGGCGGAACATCCACAGGATCGCGACCATCACCAGGTAGCCGACCACGAGGCCGACGACCGGGGAGATGAACATCGGGATGACGACCTTGTCGAGCACACCCGACCAGATCACGTCCGTGCCGCCCGCCAGCGCCGCGCCCACCATGCCGCCGAACAGGGCGTGCGAGGAGGACGAGGGCAGGCCGAAGTACCAGGTGATCAGGTTCCAGACGATCGCGCCGACCAGCGCCGCGAAGAGAATCCACATCCCCCGGTTGCCGTGGGGCGTCTCGATCAGGCCCTCACTGACCGTCTTGGCGACCCCGCTGCCCATGAAGGCACCGGCGAGGTTCATCACCGCGGCCATGGCGAGGGCGGCCCGCGGGGTCAGCGCGCGGGTCGAGACCGAGGTCGCGATCGCGTTCGCCGAGTCGTGGAAACCGTTGGTGTACGTGAAACCGAGCGCGACACCGATGGTCACGATCAGAGCGAAGGTGTCCACGAGGTTCAGGACTCCTTGACCGCGATGGTCTCCACCGTGTTCGCGACGTGCTCGAACGCGTCGGCCGCCTCTTCGAGCACGTCGACGATCTGCTTGAGCTTCAGCACCTCCATGGCGTCGTACTTGCCGTTGAAGAGCTGCGCGAGCAGCTTGCGGTGGATCTGGTCGGCCTGGTTCTCCAGCCGGTTGACCTCGATCCAGTACTCGGTGAGCTTCTCCATCGTCCGCAGGTGCGGCATGGCCTCGGCGGTCAGCTCGGCCGCCCGCGCCAGCACCTCGATCTGCTGCTCGACGCCCTTGGGGAGCTCCTCCACGTTGTAGAGGACGACCAGGTCGACCGCCTCCTCCATGAAGTCCATGATGTCGTCGAGGGAGGAGGCGAGGTTGTAGATGTCCTCGCGGTCGAACGGCGTGATGAAGGAGGAGTTCAGCTGGTGGAAGATCGCGTGCGTCGCGTCGTCCCCCGCGTGCTCCGCCGCCCGCATCCGTTCCGCGATCTCGGCCCGGGCGGAGGATTCCGCTCCGAGCAGTTCCATCAGGAGCTTCGAGCCCGTGACGATGTTGTCCGCGGAGGCGGCGAACATGTCGTAGAAGCTCGTCTCCCTGGGGGTCAGACGAAATCGCACGTGAGGTCCTCGGGGTGCATTGGATTCGGTCAGGCTGATGCTAGGCGCATCCCCCGGCCACGGCTAACCGGCCGTTGCCCAGTGTCCTCCATCAGGCAGAGTGAGGACCACAGGCCCGCGCCCCTTCGGCGGCGGCCCAGTACCCTATACCCATGAGGGGTATGCACCCCTCGCTCCGGACCACGGGAGGACGCATGACGACCATCGAGGCGGAGGGCACCGGAACCGGCGCGGCCGGCGAAGCCGCCGCGCCCGTGCACGGCTACCACCACCAGAAGGACGAGCACCTCAAGCGGCTGCGCCGGATCGAGGGCCAGATCCGCGGCCTCCAGCGCCTCGTCGACGAGGACGTCTACTGCATCGACATACTCACCCAGGTCTCGGCGAGCACGAAGGCACTGCAGTCCTTCGCCCTCCAGCTGCTGGAGGAACACCTGCGCCACTGCGTCGCCGACGCGGCCGTCAAGGGCGGCACCGAGATCGACGCCAAGGTCCAGGAAGCCACCAAGGCCATCGCCCGCCTGCTGCGCACCTGACGCCCCGGGCCACCCGGCCCCGCCGGGGGGCTACGGGCCGAGCAGCACCTCGTCGATCCGGTCCAGGCTGAGCCGCTCCTCGGCCGCGGCGGAGGCCGCGATGATCAGCTCACCGCACAGCTCTATCTCCGCGAGGGCCACGTGGTCCTGCACCGTCGTACCGCCTGCGGGAGTCACGCGTGTCACCTCTTGTCTGCCGTCATCGGGCGGTCGGCGTCGGCGTTCAGCGCTCGGCTTCCCAGCGTAGGGAGGCCGCAGCGCGCCGCGCATGACACGGATGGACCATTTCCGGATACCCGGCCATGGCCCGATCGCGCCGCCCGCCCCCGCCCGGTCGGCTATTGCGCGATCTTCCCGGCGTAAATGTCCGTACTCGGGGGCAATTCGACGGTCACCGGGGTCCCGAACCCGTAGAACAGCGTGGTCGACGACACGTCGATCACGCCATTGTTGACATAGGTGAAACGGTGCCGGACCTTCCGCAGCCGCCCCTCCTCGTCGAGGTAGGCGTCGAAGGGCACCCCGTCCTTGCTGAACCCTTTCGCCGCCGCGGCCAGCGCCCCCCTGACCTCCGGCAGGGCGGCGAGCGCGGCCCGCCCGATGTCGGTGGTCCCCCGGTAGTGCCGCACCCGGGCCCCGCCCACCTCGGTCTCCCCGACGTACGTCACCTCCCGCGCGCCCCGCAGCAGCTCGGCCGCGGCCAGCGGGTCGGTGGCCCCGCCCGTCACCAGGTTCCCGTCCGCCAGCGCCGTCGTGTCGACCCTGACCCACTTGTCCGCGGGAACCCCCGCGCCGCGGTTCTTCATGTACAGGGCGCCGGGGGCGAGCAGCTCGGTGAGGGGCCGGTGGCCGGTCCTGCCCGTCACATCGGCCGGGAGCATCACCAGGAGCTGCCCCATCCGGTGCGTGAAGTCGACCCCGCCCTCGCCCCGGATCGTGACCCGGGTCCCGCCCGCGGCCATCTCCATGGCGGTACGGGCCCGCGCGCTGCCCGTCCGCACCAGTACGTCGGCGGCCCCGCGCACCACCTGGGTCACATCCGCCCCGGGCCGGTCGTCACCCGCCGCGCCCGCGCCACCGCCCGGCCGGCACCCGGCCGCCGCGACCACCATCACGGCCACGCCGACGACGAGCACCGCCTCACCGGCACGCCCGCGCCGTCCGCTGTGCTGGTGCACCACCAACGCCTCCCAACCCCCAACGCATGAACGCTGTTCGCCCGAGGCCCCACCCGCCCCGGTTAACGAGGTCCGGGGGCACGCGTCACGGGCCCCGGCCCACGACCGGAACCACGACCGGAACCACGACCGTCCCCGGTACCGTGGGGGCGTGGACCCGCACACCGGGGCGCGCACCGCCCCTCCGCCCGCGCCCGTGCCGCCCCCGCGCACCCTCGCGGAGCCGCCGGGGCCCACCGCCCACACCGTGACCACCACCGACCGCGGCGCGTTCTGCCTGGCCGTCTGCTCCTGCGGCTGGACGGGCCCGGCCCGCCGCTCCCGCGACCTCGCCCGCAGGGATGCCGCCCGGCACACCGCGCCCTGACGGCCCGGCCCGGCGTGTCGCCCGTTCGGACGGCCCGGCTGGCCGGTGCTCCCGGGAGCGGATGCCCTGGACTCATGCCAGGAACCGCGCCCCGCCCGGCGGCCCTCCGCCGGGACCCGCGCCCCGCGCCCGCCCCGGCCCGGTCCGGAACCGGTGGCCGGTGACGCCCCGGTCCCGGCCGAGGGCGGTGCTCCTCTGCTTCGGGGCGGCGGGGCTGTGCCTGGTGGTGGCCGTCCTGCTCGCCGTCTGGGACGCCTACGCCCAGCACTGAACCGGCGCCGCCGGACCGGCCGGTGGTTCAGGCCGCGAGGTCGCTCTCCCGCGTGCGCGGGCCCGCCGCCGGGGCCAGGCCGACCGGGCAGGACACCGTACGGTCCTTGGCCCGGACGATCCGGCCGATCCGCGGGGAGCCCGCCACCGCCCGCACCACCGGGGTCAGCAGCGCCGACGCGAGGGGCGCGAGCAGCAGCACGACGGCGGTGCCGAGCGCGAGCCCGCCGATGACGTCGGTCGGGTAGTGGACGCCCATGTACACCCGGCAGAGCCCTTCGGCCAGGGCCAGCCCGATCCCGATGAGCCCGAGCCGCCGGTTCGCGACGAACAGGCCGACGCCCAGGGCCATCGCGAGCGTGGTGTGGTCGCTGACGAAGGAGAAGTCCGTCCTGGTGAGGGCCGCCCCGAGGCCGGGGTCGAGCACCTGGAGCCCCTCGTGCTGCCGGAACGGCCGCGGCCTGCCGACGAATTCCCGCAGCGGCACGTTGACCAGCAGGGCCAGCCCGGCGGCGAGCGGCGCCCACACCAGCGCGGTGAAGGTCTCGACGGCCGTGGCCTCGTCCTGGCGGCGGCCCGAGTGCCAGCACCACAGGATCAGGAGCACCAGGGCCAGCGGGACACCGTACTCGGCGGCCGGGGCCACGGCCCGGTCGAACCAGGCCGGGGCCCGGCGGGCCAGCCCGTTGATCCCGTACAGCAGGCTGACATCCACATTCGGCCCACCGGTCGTGAGTCCAGCCATGGTGATGCGGCCCCTTGCCCTTGCCGTGGTTCCCCTGCGGGCGCACCGCTGCGTGCGCCCCTTCGCCCCCGCTCGACCAGCCCCCGTGTCCCATGGAACGCCCGTTCTGACAACGAGGTTCCGCTCTCCACCGGATGATCACTCCAACGTTATCGAAGAGTGACTCATCGTCGCAGCTCAGGGCCTGAGCTTCACGGAGAGTGGCTAGACTCCGGTGCCCGCCGGGGTCCGCTCCGGAAGGGCTTCCGCGCCGTCCACCGTCACGCGCGTCGCACCGAAGTAGTCGGGCGTGTCGATCCGGTCGAAGCGGACCACGGAGCCGGTGTACGGGGCGTTGATCATGTACCCGCCGCCCACGTAGAGGCCGACGTGCCGGATCGCCCGGGAGTCCGTCAGATCGTCGGAGAAGAAGACCAGGTCACCGGGGAGCAGTTCGTCCCGCGAGGGGTGCGGACCCGCGTTGTACTGGTCGTTCGCCACCCGCGGCAGCTCGATGCCCACCGTCTCGTACGCGGCCTTGGTCAGCCCCGAGCAGTCGAACCGCCCGCCCTGGTCGGCCGTCCCGTTGCCGCCCCACAGGTAGGGCGTCCCGAGCTGCTTCTGCGCGAAGTAGATCGCCCCGGCGGCCTGTTGCGAGGAGGCGACCCGCCCGACGGGCCGGGCGAAGCTCTTGGCGAGGGTCGTGATCGCCTTCACGTACCCCTGCGTCTCCTTGTACGGGGGCACCCCGCCGTACCGGATGACCGCGTAGGCCCCCGCGTTGTAGGCCGCGAGCATGTTCGACGTCGCGTCCCCGGGCACGGACGCGACGTCCTTGGCCAGCTGGCAGTCGTAGGAGGCGGCCGAGGGGATCGCGTCCGCCGGGTCCCAGATGTCCCGGTCGCCGTCGCCGTCGCCGTCGATGCCGTGACCCGCCCAGGTGCCAGGGATGAACTGCGCGATCCCGCGCGCGTCGGCCGGGCTGACCGCCTTCGGGTTCCAGCCGCTCTCCGAGTACAACTGGGCGGCGAGCAGCGCCGGGTTTATCGCCGGGCACAGCGTGCCCCACCGCTGCACCAGCGCCTGGTACTGCGCCGGCACCGCCCCCTTCGCGAGCCCGACCGCCCTGCCGCCCGCCCCCGAACCCACGAGACCCGCCGCGGCCGTGTACGTCCCCACGACGAGCAGTACGAGGAAACTCAGGCACAGTCCGACCCCGATCCCGCCTGCCATCCAGAATCTGCGCACCCGTCAACCCTCCCCCATCACAGTCGTTTTCCCTTGCGATCCGGCCGTGTTGCCCGTGCCGCCCGTCCTACCGCCCCACGCGGAAGCCCCCGCAGGAGATGCTCGTGTACCTCTTGGGGCCATCCTCGGCGTGGTAGAAGACGACCGTCCAGTCCCCCTCCTTCTCCGCGAGGGGCACGGCACCCGGGAAGTCTCCCGGATAGCTCAACTCCCCGTAGTCGCCGGAGTCCCAGGTGGCGTACAGGTCGACGGGCTCGCTGAGGAACCCGGCCGGGCGGTCGGCGGGCACCGCCACCGGGCCGGGAGGTTTGACGGCGGCGACGACGAGATACGGCGCGGGCCGGGAACCCTCCTTCGCCCCGCGCTCGGCCCGCATCCGCACCTTGGCCGTACCGGCGGTCACGCCGTTGGTGTGGGACGTCACGGTCGAGGTCTGGATCCCGGCGCCGGGAGGGTCGCCCTCCACCTCCCGGTCGCACTCCCCGGCCCGGTACATCGCCCTCGCCGGGTCGGAGGAGAGCTTCCAGCGGAAGTCGACCGCCTTCTTGCCCGGCCGCCCGGAAGCGGAGGCGGACGCGGACACGGGCGGGACGGCGGGGGCGGGGGCGGCCGCGGAACCCGCCGGGCCCGGCCCGGCGGCCGGGTCCGCCACCGGGCCGGGCAGCAGCTTCCAGAGGGCCACCGACCCGGCCGCGGCGAACACCAGCCCGACGGCGACCCACCGCCCGGCCCGCCCACGCCCGCGACGCGGCTCGGCCACCGTGCCCGTGCCCGTACCCGCTCCCGCGTCCCCCGGTGCCGCGCCGCCGGCGACCGGCGCGGGTCCCCGTACGGTCGGCGGCCCGTCAGCGGGGAGGCCGGGCGGCGCGGGCCGGTCCGCCGGGTCGGCCAGGTCCGGGACGAGCCGGTGTGCCGGGGCCGGGGCAGGCGCCGGGAGCGCCAGGGCCGCGTACTGGGGGTCCTCGACCAGCGCGTCCCGCACCCCGCACCGCCGGATGACCTCCGCGGGCGTCGGCCGGGCCGCCGGGTCCTTCGCCGTGCACGCCCCGATCAGCGCCGCCAGGGCCGGTTCGACCCCGGCCACGTCCACCGGCTCGTGCACCGTCCGGTACCCGACCGTCGCCACCGCCCCACCGCCGAACGGCGGCCGTCCGGTGGCCGCGTACGCCAGTGTCGCGCCCAGCGCGAAGACGTCGGCCGCGTCCCCGGCGACCGCCCCGAGCAGCACCTCCGGCGCCGTGAACCCCGGCGTCCCCATCGCCTGCCCCTCGCGCGTCAGCGCGGTCGTCCCGATCCCGCGCGCGATCCCGAAGTCGATGAGCTGCGGCCCCTGCGCGCCCAGGATGACGTTCTGCGGCTTCAGGTCCCGGTGCGTCACCCCGTACGCGTGCACGCTGGCCAGCCCCTCCGCCAGCGCCGCCGCCAGCCCCCCGCAGGTCCGCGCGGACAGCGGCCCGCGGGCCCGTACCGCGTGGGCGAGCGTCGGCCCGGACACGTACTCGGTGACCAGCCAGAACGGCGGTTCCTCCAGCGAGGCGTCGATCAGGTTCGCGGTGTACGCCGAGCGCACGGCCCGTACGGTCTCCACCTCGCGGCGAAACCTCGCCAGCGCCTGCGGATTCCCCACGATCTCGTCCCGCACCACCTTGACGGCCACGAGCCGGCCTCCGGGCGAACGCCCGAGGTACACCTGGCCCATCCCCCCGGCCCCCAGCCGGGCCACCAGCACGTGCACCCCGATCCGCTCCGGATCGGTGTCTGTGAGCGGCTCCATCTGCCCGAGCCTGCCACACGTACTGCCCTGCGCGGTACGGGGGTTGACCACGGGAACGCCCGCCCCGGCGGGCGCCGCGCCGGGCCCCGCGCGCCCCGCCCGGGGAGGCGGGCGCCGACGGACGACAATGGACGACGTGTCCACTCCTCCTCCCGCGCCCTCCACCCCTCCCGCGCCCTCGGCCGCCGCCCCCGCCGCCCCCGCCGTCCCCGAGCTGCGCGCCGACTGCTCCAGTTGCTTCGCGCTCTGCTGCGTCGCCCTCCCCTTCGCCAGGTCCAGCGACTTCGCCGTGGACAAGGCCGCCGGAACCCCCTGCTCCCACCTCCGGCAGGACTCCCGCTGCGGCATCCACACCCGGCTGCGCGACAAGGGGTTCCAGGGCTGCACGGTCTTCGACTGCTTCGGCGCGGGCCAGCAGGTCTCCCAGGTCACCTTCGGCGGCCGGGACTGGCGCGCCCACCCGGACACGGCCCGCCGGATGTTCGACGTCTTCCCCGTCATGCGCCAACTCCACGAACTGCTCTTCTACGTCACCGAGGCACTGACCCTCCCGGACGCCGCCCCCGTCCACACGGAACTCCGCGAGGCGCTGACCCGGACCACCCGGTGGACCCACGCCGACGCGCCGGCCCTCGAAGCCCTGGACGTCGGCGCCCTCCGCCAGGAGGTCAGCACCCTGCTGCTGCGCGCCGGCGAGCTGGTCCGGGCGAAGGCGCCGGGGCGCGGGAAGAACCACCGCGGCGCCGACCTGATGGGCGCCCGCCTGCGCGGCGCGGACCTGCGCGGCGCCAACCTGCGCGGCGCCTGCCTGATCGCCGCCGACCTGAGCCGCGCGGACCTCCGTACGGCCGACCTGATCGGCGCGGACCTCCGCGACACCGATCTGCGCGACGCCGACCTGCGGGGCGCGCTCTTCCTCACCCAGGCCCAGCTGAACGCCGCCCGCGGCAACCCCGCCACCCGCATCCCGCCGACCCTGACCCGGCCCGCCCACTGGCACTGACCCGGACCGGGGCCGGGGCGTGCTGCCCGCGCGCGTGCCCGTACCCGTCCCGGCTGCGCCGAACGGCGGCGCCACGCACCGCCTCCCGCCCACCGGGACGGCAATCATTGCCCGACGTCACCCACCGTGATACACAGAGTGATCGCTGACGGTTCCGTGGCCCCCTCCCGCGCCCGGGCCGACGCGGGCGAGCGGGGCGCGGGGCGGGAGATCGGGTAAAGAGAGCCGACAAGTCGACGACGGCCGCAGTTTCATCAGCGAAGATAGTGAGTGACCCATGCCGTCGGGCACGGGCTACCGGAACTACCCATGCAAGGGCGGTGAGTTACATGATCCTGGCAGCCGGAAAAGGCGACATCACCACCATCATCGGCGGAATCGCCCCGAATTGGGGGCCGTTCGGCAGTCTCGGCAATGAAGCGAAGGTCATGATCGAGGTGGTCATGGCCGTGGCCATCCTCCTCTGTCTCGGCATCGCCATCTGGGGCGCGGCCAAGCAGCGCATCGGCGCGACCGCCCTGCGCGACACGTTCAGCGCGGAACAGGGCAAGGGCCTGATCGTGGCCGGGCTGACGGGAGTCTTCATCATCGGCTCCCTCGGGACACTGTTCACGATCGTCTACGGAATGGCCGTCTAGCCGGGCCCCACGGCGGCACCTGATGAGGACTCACCACACCCCGCCTGCGCGGGAACCAGCGCTACCGTCGGACGACGCGGAGGGGGCGGACCCGAAATGAGCAACGACGAGCAGTACGGCGGCGGCCACGGCGAGGTCGGCGGCACCGGCCAGACCCGTACCCGGCTCCCGGACTCCGCAGCCGACCCGCACGGCGCCCCCCGCCGCACCCCCCGGTCCACCCGCGGCCTGGTCACGGTGGTCGGTGTGGTGGTCCTCCTGATCGCCGCCATCGCCTTCGCCAACCAGGGCGGCAGCACCTCGTCCACCCCGTCCGCGGACAAACCCCCGGCGACCACCCCCACCTCCCCGACGGGCGTCCTCCCGGTCCCGGGCAAGGCCGCGGGCCTCCCCAAGGGCTTCGCCCACGACGAACAGGGCGCCCAGTCCGCGGCGGCGAACTACGCGGTGGCCCTGGGCTCCGACGCGATGTTCCGCAAGAACAGCCGGCACGCCCTCGTGGACGGGATCTACACCGCGGAGGCGGCGGGCCGCCTGAAGGGCCCGCAGGACGCCGCGTACTCGACGGCCTTCCTCGCCAAGCTCGGGCTCGACGCGAACGGCAACGCCGCGCAGGGCAACACCTTCGTCACCCGCACCGTCCCCGTCGGCACCCGGGTGGAGAACTACACCCCGGCCAAGGCCAGTATCGCCGTCTGGGCCACGGGCCTGATCGGCATGTCCGGCGAGAAGTCCACCGATCCCGTCCGGACCACCTGGAAGACCTGGTTCTTCGAGCTGACGTGGAGCGGGGACGACTGGAAGATCACCGACGACAGCCAGCAGGACGGACCCGCTCCGGTCCCCGGCGACGCCGCCGTGTCCACCGCGGACGACATCAGCAAGGCAACCAAGGAGTTCGGAGGGTTCACCTATGCCCGCTAGTGCTGTGACCGGAAAGGTTCACCGGCCCGCGACGCCCGGCACGGCACCTCGCGATGTTGTCGGAGCACCCAAGTACGTCCAGTACTACGGGCGCCCCTCCGCCTTGCGATGCGCTCGGCATCCGAAGGATCAAGGCAAGAGCCGAGACGAAGTGAGCGCGGCGAACGCAGTCGCACCGGACGCCGCGGGCTCACCGGCAAACCTTTCCGGTCACCGCACTAGCCTCCGGCTCCGGACGGGCGTCGTCGTCGCCGTCCACATGGCCGTCATCGCGCTGGCTTCCCGCGCCCACGCCGCGCCCACCCCGACCCCCACCCCCACGCCTTCGGCGACGTCCTCGGCAACTCCCTCGACGACGCCCTCCCCCTCGGCGGGGAACCCGGAGTGCGATCTCCTCCCGGGCTCCGCCAAGGACTACTGCCTCAGGGGCGACGGAGCGAACACCGGCACCACCCCCGGCCTCACGTCCAACGACCCCCTCAACCCCCTCGCCTCCCTCGCCAAGGGCTGCGCCGACGCCGCCGCCTGGATCGTCTCCAAGCTCAGCGAAGCCGTCAAAGGCAGCGCCGACGTCGACTTCACCAACCCCGCCTTCCTCAAGCAGTACGCCGTCGTCTTCGCCGCCTCCACCATCCTCACCCTCGTCCTGTGGCTCTTCGCCGTGGCCAAGCGCGCCGTCCGCGGCGTCCCGCTCACCACGGCCGTCTCCGAGGCCGTCGGCTTCCTCTGGCTCACGGTCCTCGCCTCCGCCTTCACCCCGCTGATCCTCTACACCGTCGTCTCCGCCACCGACGGCGTCACCGAGATCATCTCCTCCGCCACCGGCGGCCAGACCGACGTCTTCTTCGGCTCCTTCTCCGAAGCCCTCAAGAAGGGCGACGAGATCGGCGGCGGCCCGATCATGCTGATCGTGGTCGCCCTCGTCACCGTCCTCGCCGCCGGAGTGCTATATCTGGAACTCTTCATCCGGGCCGCCCTCCTCTACGTCGGCGCCCTCCTCGGCGTCGTCGTGTACGCCGGACTCGTCGACCGCAACCTCTGGGGCCACGTCCGCCGCTGGGCGGGCATCATGATCGCCGTCATCCTGGTGAAGCCGGTCATCGTCATCGTGCTCGGCCTGGCCGGGGCACTCACCGGCGAGAAGGGCCCCAACGCCTTCTCCGCCGTCGTCACCGGCCTCGCCATCATCCTGCTGGCCATCTTCGCCTCCGCGATGATCTACCGTTTCGTCCCCGGCTTCGGCGACGAGATCGCCTCCGCCCGCTCCCACCGCAGCAAGGCCACCGACGGCTCCCAGGCCGCCGCCGTCATCAGCTCACCGGCCTCCCTCGTCTCGCAGGGCATCAAGACCCACAGCAGCCGCGGCGGAGGCGGTGACGGAGGCAGCAGCTCCGCCGCCCCCCGCCCCGCCAACCCGATCTCCGGAGGCGTGGCCGCCCACAGCAGCCGGCCCACCTCCGGCGGCGGACCCGGCGGCGCCCTCCCCACCGCCCCACCCCCGCCCCGCACGAGTTCGAGCCCGAGGAACACAGGAGGTGACGGGCGTTGACGACCCAGTCCCACCAGCTCCACCCGGTCGCGCCCCGCCGCACGTATCTCATCGGCCGGGCCCGGCCGAACGCGATCGTCGGCAAGAACCGCGAGAGCGGCGAGATCGGCATGATCATCGCCGGGGCCTTCCTCGGCATGATGAGCGGACTGCTCGTCCCCGACATCACCTTGCGCATCGCCAGCCTCGTCGGCTTCCCCATGCTCGCGCTCGCCGCCGTCTACGTCCCGTACAAGGGCCGCACCTTCTACCGCTGGTTCGAGATCAGCCGCAGCTACAAGCGCATCCTGCGCCGCGGCACGGCGTACCGCTCGGGCGCCATGGAGGCGGGCATCCGCGGCGCCGACGGCCGGGAGGTCGAGGTCGGCCCGCCGCCCGGCATCGGCCGCATCAACTGGCTCGCCGCCCCCTTCGGCCCCGACGAGATCGCCGTCCTGCTCCACGCCGACCGCAGGACCGTCACCGCCGCCATCGAGATCGAGGGCCCCGGCGTCGGCCTGCGCGACAGCGAGGACCAGGAAGCCCTCGTCGACCGCTTCGGCACCCTCCTCAAGCACGTGGCCAACGGCGACGGCTTCGTCACCCGCATCCAGATGCTCGCCCGCACCCTCCCGGCCGACCCCGACGCGCACGCCAAGGACGTGGCCCAGCGCGGCGACACCCAGGCCCCCGGCTGGCTGCGCGACTCCTACGAGCAGCTCCAGTCGATGGTCTCCACCTCCTCCGAGCAGCACCGCGCCTACCTCGTCGCCTGCATGCACTACACGCGCGAACTCGCCGCCGAGGCCCAGACCATCGCCCGCGCCGCCCTCCCCCACAAGGGCCGCAGGCTCGACCGCGACGCCGGCCTCGCCATCGTCATGGCCCGCGAGCTCACCGACATCTGCGCCCGCCTCGCCGAGGCCGACATCCGGGTCCGCCAGCCCCTCGGCCAGAGCCGCCTGGCCTCCCTCGTCCACTCCATGTACGACCCGGACCACCCCATCGACCACATCCAGGCCATGACCAAGCGCAACGCCTGGCCGGCCGAGCTCGACGCGGTGGAGCCCACCTACCTCCAGGCCAAGACCCGCGAGTCCTCCACCCGCGCCCCCTGGTGCCACGCCACGGCCTGGGTGAAGGAGTGGCCGATGACCCCCGTCGGCGTCAACTTCCTCGCCCCGCTGCTCGTCCACACCCCGGACGTGATCCGGACGGTCGCCGTCACCATGGACCTCGAACCCACCGAGGTCGCCATCGAGCGGATGCTGACGGAGAAGACCAACGACGAGGCGGACGCCTCCCGCGCCGCCAAGATGAACCGGACCGTCGACCCCCGCGACATCGCCGCCCACGGCCGGCTCGACCAGAGGGGTGAAGATCTCGCCAGCGGTGCGGCGGGAGTCAACCTGGTCGGGTACATCACGGTGTCCTCGCGTTCACCCGAAGCCCTCGCCCGCGACAAGCGGACGATCCGCGCCTCGGCCGGCAAGTCCTACCTGAAGCTGGAATGGTGCGACCGCGAGCACCACCGCGCCTTCGTCAACACCTTGCCGTTCGCCACCGGCATCCGACGCTAGCTGGAGGGAAGTGCCGCCCATGCGAGATCCCATGTCCGCGCTGACGGACGCCTTCACCAGCTTCCTCTTCGGCAAGGTCGAGAGCACCCGGCTGCCCGTCCGCACCTCGACCGGCCAGGCCCAGGCCGTCTACCTGCCCACCGCCGCCCCCGGACTCGGCGACTCCGGAGTGATCATCGGCCGCGAGGTCTACAGCGGCAAGGGCTACATCTACGACCCCTTCCAGCTCTACGGCCAGCAGCTCCCGGCCCCCCACTGGCTGGTCCTGGGCGAGTCCGGCAACGGCAAGTCCGCGCTGGAGAAGACGTACGTCCTGCGCCAGCTCCGGTTCAAGGACCGCCAGGTCGTCGTCCTGGACGCCCAGGGCGAGGACGGCGTGGGCGAGTGGAACCTGATCGCCCAGGAGCTGGGAATAACCCCCATCCGCCTCGACCCGATCGCCGCCAACGACGACGGCATCCGCCTCAACCCGCTCGACCCGGCGATCACGACGACCGGTCAGCTCGCGCTGCTGCGGACCATCATCGAGGTCGCGATGGGCCACGGCCTCGACGAACGCTCCGGCTTCGCGCTCAAGGTCGCGCACGCCTACGTGGTCGACACCATCCGGGAGCGCCAGCCCGTGCTCACCGACATCGTCGAGCAACTGCGCCACCCGGAACCCTCGTCGGCCGAGGCCATGAACGTCGACATAGACGATGTCCGGGCCTGGGGTCTGGACGTGGCCCTGGTCCTCGACCGCCTCGTCGACGGCGACCTGCGCGGCATGTTCGACGGCCCGACCACCGTCGGCATCGACCTCGACGCCCCGCTGATCGTCTTCGACCTCTCCCACATCGACCGCAACTCCATCGCGATGCCGATCCTGATGGCGATCGTCGGCGTCTGGCTGGAGCACACCTGGATCCGGCCCGACCGCAAGAAGCGGATCTTCCTGGTCGAAGAGGCGTGGCACATCATCAACAGCCCCTTCGTCGCCCAGCTCTTCCAGCGCCTGCTGAAGTTCGGCCGCCGCCTCGGCCTCTCCTTCGTCGCCGTCGTCCACCACCTCTCGGACGTCGTCGACGGCGCCGCCGCCCGCGAGGCCGCGGCCATCCTCAAGATGGCCTCCACCCGGACCATCTACGCCCAGAAGGCCGACGAGGCCCGGGCCACCGGGCAGGTCCTGGGCCTGCCCCGGTGGGCCGTGGAGATCATCCCGACCCTCACCCCGGGCATCGCGGTCTGGGACGTCAACGGCAACGTCCAGGTCGTCAAACACCTGATCACCGAGGCCGAACGCCCCCTGGTCTACACGGACCGCGCCATGACCGAGTCCTCCGCCCCGGACCGGCTCCCCGACGACCTGCTCGCCGCCGAACTGGAGGCGGAGGAGCGGGCCCTGTCCATCGAACGCCACCGGGGCGGCGGCGGCCCCGGTTCCGCGACCACGGTGGCCTGACCATGCACGACGCACCCCGTACGCAGTCCCCCGCGCGCGGGGGCGTCCCGGACGGCATGCTGGTGGGCCTCCTGGCCTTCCTCCTGGGCCTCGCCCTCCTGGTCTGGTCGGCCACCGGCCTCGCCTCCTGGTTCGCCAAGGGCGCCTGGCCCGACAAGGTCACCTTCACCCGGACCCCGGGAGCCGTCCGCGCCCTGATAGCGCAACCCCACGACGTCCCGGGCGCCTGGCCGGAGACCGACCCGGCGGCCCTGCCCGGCTGGGGCCTGTTCTGGGGCCTGTTCATCAGCCAGCTCCTGGTGATGTTCGTCCTGACGGTCTTCTGCATCGGCGTGATCGCCCGGACGAAGTCCCGCCGCGCCCTGGCCAGGCGGGCCGCCGCGCACGAGCCCCCGCCGTACGTCCCGGCCCCCGCGGCCCCGCCCGTGCACACGCACGCATCCGCGACCGCACCCGCGCACTTCGCCGGGGCCCCGGCCGGCCCACCGCCCCCGGCCGCCCCTCCGGCACACCACCACCACAGCCCACCGGCCCCGCCCGGCCCGGCTCCCCTCTTCGCCCAGGCTCCCCCGGTGAGCGCCGCCCCGGCGCCCCGCATGGCCTACGGACCGCCCGCCGAACGCCACCACGCCGCCGCCCTGCGCATCGCCTCGGCGGAGGGGGCGGTCCTCGTCGTGACCTCCTCCCCCGCGCTCTGGGCGCAGACCAAGGACGCCCGCGCCAAGCTCGGCCCGGTCCTCCTCTACGACCCTTCCCACCTGTGCGACACCCCGGCCCGGATGCACTGGAACCCGGCCGAGGACTGCGCCGACCGGGACACCGCCGCCGCCCGCGCACGGGCCCTGCTGGCCCCCGTACGGCCCCAGGCCCGGATGGACGCGGCGGTCGCCGACACCGCGGAAACGCTCCTGCGCAGCTGGCTGCAGGCGGCGGCCCTGGACGGCCGCCCGTTCAAGCAACTGCACCGCTGGGCCCAGGGCAACAGCGCCCAGGACCCGGTCCGTGTCCTGCGCACCCACCTCCAGGCCGCCCCCGGCGCGGCGGGTGAACTGGAGAGCGCGCTCACCGCCCACGCCGAACGCCGCGAACTGGCCCAGCACCTGACGGCCCGTGCGCTCTCCTGCCTCACCTCGGTCCACATCCGCGAGGCCTGCAACCCGAACCGGACCGATTCCCTCGCGCTGGCTTCGTTCCTGTCCGAGGGGGGCAGCCTGTACGTGGTGGGCGAGCCCCTGGAAGACCCCCGGACCCACCCGGGTGCGATGCCTCTGCTGACCGCACTCGCCTCCAGCGTGGTCGAGCACGGCCGCCGCGTGGCCGCACGGTCATCCCGCGGTCGGCTCGACCCACCACTGTCCCTGGTGCTGGAGGACGTGGCCGCCGTGGCCCCGGTCCCCCTGCTCCCGGAACTCCTGGCCGACGCCGACGGGACGCTCCCCCTGCTGGCCCTGTGCCGCAGCCGTGAACAGGCCCGCTCCCGCTGGCCCGAGGCCACCCTCCCGTAGCCCGGGGCCCGAGGGGCCGCGCCGGTACTACGCCGCCGGGGCCGGCCGCGGGAGCGCGTACTCCAGCTCCCGCTCCCCCGGCTTCCCCGGCATGGGCACGACACACCCGCTCGCCACGAACCCGAACCGCCGGTAGAAGGCCCCGGCCCGCGCGTTCTCCTCGTGCACGAAGAGCCGTACGCGTTCCAGCGCCGGCTTCTCCAGCGACCAGGCCCATTCCAGCGCGGCCCCGAACAGGGCTTCGGCCAGCCCGGCCCCCCTGTGTCCGGGCCGGATGAACACGGCGACGAGGTGCCCTTGGGTCCGCTCCACCGTGCGGCCGAGGAAATCGGAGCTGCCCCGCTCCTCGACCAGCACGGTGACGGTCCCGTTCCACTGCCCGTAGGGTCCCTCGGCGATGAACTGCCGGACGTCACGCCCCTGCGAGGCCCGCCCGGTCCGGTCCTGCCAGAACGCGTCGGGCCGCTCCGTGGCCTCCGCCGCGTTCTCCAGGAACGCCATCGGAGCCACCGGGTCGTTCAGCGCGGTGAGCCGCAGCTCCTTGGCCTTCTCCCACTCGTCCGTACGGACCGGACGTATCACGTGCTGGTTCATGATCCGAGACTAGCCAGCCGGGCCGGCCGATTCCACGGAAAAAGGTGGTGAACGCAGGAAAGCCCCGCACCATAAGGTGCGGGGCTTTCCCGGAATAATTGTTCGGCGGCGTCCTACTCTCCCACAGGGTCCCC
>NZ_JBITDK010000054.1:0-14735 GCF_044454165.1 Streptomyces sp. NPDC051567
ACACGGAACCGATGCGACGCACGCCCCGCATTCGCCGTATAAACGAAATCCCCCACCACACCATCCGGAACACCAGCCAGCACACCCGCATACCCCGCGGCCAACTCACGCACCGCACCCTCACTCGCCCCACTCACCCGCAACACAAAACTCTCCTGCACCAACCCACCCTCCGCAGAAGACTCCGCATGCGCAGGAATCCGCGGACCCGCAGGAACCGCCGGCGGCTCCTCAACCACCACGTGTGCGTTCACCCCGCCCATGCCGAAGGCGCTGACGGCGGCGCGGCGGGGCGTCCCCGTGCGCGGCCAGGGCACCGGACGGTCGGCCACATAGAACGGCGTGTCCTCGAACCGGATGTGATCGTTCGGCCGATTCACGTGCAACGTCGGCGGAATCACCTCGTGCTCCATCGCCAGAAGCACCTTCACCAGACCCGCCAGACCCGCGGCAGGCTCCAGATGACCGATGTTCGACTTCAACGAACCGATCGCACAGAACTGAGAACGGTCCGTGTACTCACGCCACGCACGGGTCAAACCGTCGATCTCGATCGGATCGCCCAGGGAAGTGCCCGTACCGTGAGCCTCCACCATCTGGATCGACTCCGGACCCGCACCCGCGTCCCTCAACGCCGCCGCGATGACTTCGCGCTGCGCGCGCGGGCTCGGGGCCGAGTAACGGGTGGTGCGTCCGCCGTGGTTGACCGCCGCTCCCGTGATCAGGCCCCGGACGCGGTCGCCGTCGCGGGCGGCGTCCTCGTACCGGCGCAGGATGACCGCTCCGGCTCCCTCTCCGGGAACGAATCCGTCGGCCGAGGTGTCGAAGGTGGAGCAGCGCTCCCGGGGGGACAGCGCCATCAGTTCGTTCATCGACCGGAAGTACTCGGGGCTGATCGCCGCGTGCACACCGCCGACGACCGCCGTGTCGATGTCACCCGCGCGCAGGTGCTGGAGCGCGGTGTGCAGGGCGACCAGGGAGGACGAGCACAGCGTGTTCACGACCAGGCTCGGCCCGTGCCAGTCCATGAGGTACGACAGCCGGTTCGGGATCATGGCTTCCAGACCCAGACCACGGCCTGCGGACACCTCGTGGCGTGAACGCTCCTCGTGGTAGTGGTCGTGGCTGTACGCGATCCACAGTCCGGTGCGGCTGTCCTCGGTACGGTCGCCCAGGCGGCCGGCGTCCTCCAGTGCCTCCCAGACCGTCTCGTAGACGATCCTGGCCTGCGGGTCGATCAGCGGGGCCTCGCGCGCGGAGATGCGGAACGGGGCGGGGTCGAACTCGTCGACATTCTCCAGGAAGGAGGCGCGCGGGGTCTTCGTCTCCTGACGGCTCCAGCGCCCGGCCGGGAGCGGGCCCACCGTGTCGCGGCCCTCGGCGAGCAGCGACCAGTAGTCGGCCAGGTTGTGCGCGGTCGGCACCCTGATCGCCGCGCCCACGACGGCGATGTCCCGCGAGGACCGCCGAGGCGCCGGCTCCGGAGTGGCGGCCGGGTCCTGCCTCGGTGTGGTGACGGCGGCCGGCCGCGGTGTACCGGGCAGCACCGGTTCCGGGCCGGGCGCGGCCGGTGCCAGGTCCTGGAGGGCCGTGGCCTGGGGAGCCGTGGCCTGGAGGGCGGGTGCCTGGTGCTGCGCCGTGTCGGGTGATCCGCCGCTGACCGTCGAGGCGAAGTCGGGGGCTTCGTCGACCAGGTAGGCGACGAACTCCCGGGGGGTCGGGTACTCGAAGAAGACCGTGGGGTAGAGGGACAGGCCGTGTTCCTGGGAGATCCGGTCACTCAGGCCGACCAGGCCCACCGAGTCGTACCCGGCCGACAGGAACTCGGTGTCGACGTGGTCGGCGGATATGCCCGTCAGGCGCAGGAACCAGGCCAGGACCCGTACCTCCGGCGAGCCGTGGGAGACGACGCCCGCGGGCCCGCGTCCCACGGGAGCGGAAACCGGAGCCGAGACCGGAGTCGTGTCGGACACCGGGGCAGGGGCGGACACCGGACCCGGAGCCGGAGCCGGAGCAGGTACGGGAGCGGGAGCCGGGGCAGGAGTGGCGGGTGTGGCCGTGGGGGTGGCCATCGGTGACGGTGTGTTCGCGGCTGCCGCCTGTCCCCCGCCGAACGCCTGCCTGGGCACGCGCTTGGAGGAGATGTCGCCGAAGACGAACAGCACCTTCCCCGCCACGTCGGTGACCGTCTGCGTGACGCGGCACGCCTCCTCGTTCCAGAAGGAGACCTGGGTCCGGACGTACGCGGCGTCTTCGAGCGAGCCGTGGACGAGGACCCGGTCGGCGGACAGGGGGATGAAGGCGGTCGCGTCGTCCGTGCCGAAGACGGGGTTGTCCGGTGCGATCGCGGCGATGGTGACGCTGTCGAGCAGCCCCGGGAACAGCTGGACGTCCGACGGGTTCATCTCGCGCTGGCGACCGCCCTCGATCCGGGCGATGGTGCCGCCGTCCGGGAGGCCCGCCACCCAGGAGATGTTGCGGTAGTAGCGGCCGTGGTGGTAGCCGATCCGGCGCAGCCAGCGGTACAGGGTGGAGCCCGCGTGGACGTCGGAGCACGTGTCCAGCAGCGCGTCGAGCGGCTCGGGGGCCGGTGCCGGGCCCGCGTCCGGGGCGAACCGGCCGGTCACGAAGGGTTCCGAGGCCGAGTCCTCGACCGTGAAGCGACCGCTTCCGTCGACCCGGCACACCACCTGCCGCGCCCCGGTGGGGATCAGCGGGCGGTGGAAGAGCACGTCCCGTACACCGTGGAAGGTGTCGCCCCGCAGTTCGGCTCCCTGGCGCAGGAAGTCGAACCACGCGACGCCCGGCAGCATGATCTTGCGGTACACCGAGTGCTGGGCGGTGGGTACCTCGCCCGGCCCGAAGAGGCGGGAGAAGACGTACCCGGCCGCGCCCCCGTCGGATTCGAGGCGCACCGGCGCTCCGGGCTCGGGGGAACGCAGCGGTTCGCCCAGGTCCAGGGCGCGTCCGCGCGGCTGGGCCGACGGCAGGAGCCGCTTGGTCCACGCGGTCCGCCCCTGGAAGGCGGTCCAGTCGACGTCCTGGCCCGACTCGTACAGTTCGGCGGCGACGGCCGCGAGTGCGGCGGCGACGCCGCGCTCGTCCGTGGCACCGTCCAGCCGTGCGCGGACGTCCACGCGTCCGCCGGGGGCCGTCGTGTCGTGCGCGGCCGTGTCGCCGAGGCCGACCACCTGGGCCAGTGCCTGTTCCAGGGAGGCGCGGCCGTGCACGAAGTCCGCGACCGGTGCCCAGCCCTGCGGGAGTTCCACGCTCCGCTCGGGCAGGCCCAGTTCCCGCAGTGCCACGGCCAGCGCGACACCGGTACAGATCCGCAGCAGCTCGCCCGAGAAGGAGGCCAGCGGGCTGCCGGTCGCGTCCTCGAACAGGTCCACGATCTCCTGGACCGCCGGGGTGGAACGGCTCAGCGCGAGCATCCAGCCGGGTGTGACCGGTGCGTCCGTGGGGCGGACGACGGCCGTGCGACGGGTCGTGTCCGCGCCGGGGGCGTCCGTACGCAGCAGGCGGGTCCGCAGGGCGGCGGCGAGGGAGAGGGCGTCGGGGCCGCAGACCGCGAGCCGGACGGCGCGGTGCGGGCGGGCCAGCCGGGCCGTGGCGCACAGGCTGCCGAGGCCGTCCGCCGCCGACGGCAGGGTCTCCAGCCACTGCGCGGCCAGTTCGCGCAGCCCGTACGGGGTGTCCGCGGACAGGGTCAGGACCTCCGCGCTCCGCTGGGGACCGCCGGTGGGGCCGGTGGCGGCCTCTGCCACGACGTGCGCGTTGGTGCCGCCGAAGCCGAAGCCGCTGACCCCGGCCCGCCGGATCGGCGCGGCGGGCCAGGGGGCCGCGGTGGTGGGGAGGTGGAAGGGGCCGGTGTCCAGCCTGAGGCGGGGGTTGGGCGCGTCGACCGCGGTGGCCGGGAGCAGGCCGTCGCCCAGGCAGGTGATGATCTTGGCGAGGCCGGCCAGCCCGGAGGCCGAGTGCAGGTGGCCGATCCGGCGCTTGAAGGAGCCGAGCGCCACCGATCCGGGGGCGACGCCGAGCCGGCCGAACGTCTCGGTGAGGGCCCGTACCTCGATCGGGTCGCCGATGGCCGTTCCGGTGCCGTGCGCCTCGATGTACTGGACGGTCGTCGGGTCGATCTTCTCGTAGACCTTGGTGAGCAGTTCCACCTGTGCTTCGAGGTTCGGCGTGGTCACGCCCATGGTGCGGCCGTCGTTGTTGACCGCGGACCCGGCGATCGCGCCGAGGATCAGGTCGCCGTCGGCGACGGCCGTGGCCATCGGCTTGAGGACCAGTGCCACCGCCCCCTCTCCGGGGACGTAGCCGTTGGCCTTCTCGTCGAAGGTGTGGCAGAGCCCGTCCGGGGAGAGGGCTCCGGTGCGGGAGAGCAGGACGAAGGTCAGCGGGTCGAGCAGGAGGTCGACCCCGCCCACCACCGCCAGGTCGCAGGCGCCCGTGGCGAGGCTCTGGCAGGCGAGCCAGACCGCGGTCAGCGAGGACGAGCAGGCGGTGTCGACGACCATGCTCGGCCCGGAGAGGTCGAACCGGTCCGACAGCCAGGTCGCGATGAAGTTCGGGGAGCGTCCCCACAGGGCCGCGGGGACCAGGGGGCTCGTGGCGGGGCCGGTGCCGTCCTCGGCGGGCGAGGTGAACGGGGTCGGCGACAGTCCGCGCCCCTGGTCGAAGCCGTACGAGTTCATGCGCGCGCCGACGAACACGCCCGCGTTCAGGCGGCGTCGGGACGAGAGGTATCCGGCGTCCTCCAGGGCCCGCGCGCCGACCTCCAGCATGATCCGCTGCTGGGGGTCGAGGAGTACCGCGTCCTGTGCGGTGATGCCGAACGCCTCGTGGTCGAAGGAGTACGGGTCCTGGAGGAAGGCCGCGCGGTGGTGCGTGCCCTGGTGGGCGGCGTCGCCGAGGTAGAGGTCGCGGGCCCAGCGGCTGGCGGGGACCTCGTCGACCTCGATCGCGTCGTGCTTCAGCATGCGGCGCAGGTCGGTCGTGTCCTCGGCCCCGGGGAGCCGAACGGCCATGCCGATCACCGCGATGCGGCTGTCGACCTCGGTCACGGGAATCCCTTCGTACGGTTCGTTGCGCATGGTTCAGTGACCTCGGCTCTGGGTGAGCAGGGGCCGGAGCAGGGAGCTCAGGGTGGAGGCCGGGGCCGGCCGGGGGCCCGGGACGGACCCGGCGGCGGACGGCGCGGACGCGGGTACGGGCGTGGCGGGCGGCGCGGACGCGGGGGGCTCGCCCTCGTCGGCGAGCCGGGCGGCGACGTCACCGGCCGTGCGGACCTGCATCAGCAGGGACGGGTCGACGCTCTGTCCGCTGCTGCGCTCGATCGCGGTGGCGATGTCGGCGATGGCCAGCGAGTCCAGCCCGAGTTCCCGGATGACCCGGTCACCGGGGTCCTCGCCGAGCACCTGGCGGAAGGCGTCCCGTACCAGGGCGGACATCGCCTCGGTCGCCGCGGTCGTCCGGTGTGCGCCGGTCGGCGCGGCGGCGGGCACCGGCGTCTCCCGCACCGGTCGTTCCACCGGCTGTTCCCGCACCGGCTGTTCCCGCTGCGGCCGGGCGGCCGGGGCGGGCTGTGCGGCCGGGGCGGGGGGCGGGCTTCCGGGGAAGGTGACGCTGCCGCCCGAGCGCAGGTGTGCGGCGAACCCGGACAGGGCCTGGTCGACGGTGATCGAGTGCGCGGCGGCGAACGACGCGTCCGCCTCCATGCCGGTGCCTTCCCAGTTGGGCCAGGCGTGGGCGGTGACGGCCGTGACGGAGCCGTGTTCCCGTTCGGCCAGTGCCAGCTGGTAGGCGTTGGCCAGCGCGTAGTCGACCAGTCCGCGGCCGGCCTGCGGCAGGATGCCCGCGATCGAGGAGACCAGGACGGCGAAGTCGGCGCCCTGGGCCTTCGCGAGCCGTACGGCGTTGAGCGATCCGGGGATCTTCGGCGAGGTGACCCGGGCGGCGTCGGCCCAGCTCCGGCGGCGTACCGACCCGAAGGGGTTGACTCCGCCCGAGGAGTGGACCACTCCCCGCAGCCGGCCCCAGCGCTTCCCGAACCGGGCGGCGGCGGCGGTCACCGCGGCCTCGTCGGTGATGTCGCACGGCAGGTACTCCACCGTGGCCCGCCGGTTCAGGTCGCGCAGGAAGGCGGTGCTCCCGTCGTCGGCCCGCGAGCGGCCGACGACGGCGATGCGCTGTGCTCCGCACGTGATCAGGTGGGCGGTCAGGCGGCGGCCGACCGCGCCCAGCCCGCCGGTCACCAGGTAGTACCCGTCCCCGGAGAGTTCCGTGGCCGGGCCGGGCCGCAGGGCGGCCGGTTCCGGGACGAAGCGGGTTCCCCGCCGGTACGCGGCGGCGTCGGAGGTGGAGCCCCTCCCACCGGACTCGGCGGCGAACTCGGCGGCGATCTGCCGGGCGCGGGCGCCCGCCGGGTCCTGCGGGTCCAGGTCGAGCACGGTGGCGGCGAGCTGGTTCTCGGCGCAGGCGGCCCGTACGGTCAGGGCCTTGGCCGCGGCCTCGGGCAGCAGCCGGGCGCGCTCCTCGGGGTGGACGGCGGCCGAGCGGCTGTCGGCCCACAGGAGCCTCCCGCCCGGGGGCAGTGCGGAGACGAGGCCGCGCAGCTCCGTCCAGAATCCGCTCAGGTCCGGCTCCGTGTCCGTTGCCGGGCCGTTCGAGGGGTCCGGTGCCGGGGCGGCGACCACGATGACGCCCGTGGCGGGGGCGTCCGCCGCCGCGAGGGGGACGCCCAGGTCGCGGAGGGCGGCGGAGACCAGCTCCGCCGTGCCCCGGTCGGCGCAGACGACGCGTACCGGGCCGGCGGTGGACCCGGCGGCGGGTCCGTCGGCCTCCTGGGCGCGCCATGTGGTGCGGAGGGCGGCGGTGGACTCGGTGGACTCGGGCGTGGCCGCCGGGTCCGCCGCGGCGGACGGGCGGACGTGCCAGTGGTGGCCACGGGCGAACGGGTAGGTCGGCAGTTCGGTCGTCCTCGATCCGGGTGCGGAGAGCGACGCCCAGTCGATGCGGGTGTCGCCGCCGCGCACCGCGTCCACGACGGCCGTGTGCCGGTCGGTGGCCGGGCCCGTCCCCGTGGGGGTCCGGTCCGTCGTGGCGGGCGGGGTGGTGTCCGCGCGGACCACGGTGGTCCGGCCGTCGGCGACGGCGCGCAGCGCCTCGGCCAGTTCCGCCGCGCCGCGTCCGTTCACCGCGCTCTGGTGGGCGAGCGGGGAGCGGCCGACGTTCGCCGTGTGGCAGAGGTCGGCGGTCTCCCGGTCGTCGTGGGAGGCGGCGAACCGTTCGGCGTAGGCGGCTGCCAGTTCGCGTACGGCTTCCTCGGTCGCCGCGGTGATGCGCAGGACGTGGCTCTCCGGCGTCAGGGGAACACGGGCCGGGAGGGCCGGGGGTTCCTCGACGATCAGGTGGGCGTTGGCCCCGCCCATGCCGAAGGCGCTGACGGCGGCGCGGCGGGGAACGTCCGTACGCGGCCAGGCCACCGGACGGTCGGCCACATAGAACGGCGTGTCCTCGAACCGGATGTGATCGTTCGGCCGGGTCACGTGCAACGTCGGCGGAATCACCTCGTGCTCCATCGCCAGAAGCACCTTCACCAACCCCGCCAGACCAGCCGCAGGCTCCAGATGACCGATGTTCGACTTCAACGAACCGATCGCACAGAACTGAGAACGGTCCGTGTACTCACGCCACGCACGCGTGAGCCCCTCCACCTCGATCGGATCACCCAACGACGTACCCGTACCGTGAGCCTCCACCATCTGGATCGACTCCGGACCCACACCCGCGTCCCTCAACGCCGCCGCGATCACCTCACGCTGCGCACCACTGCTGGGAACCGTCAACCCACTCGTACGACCACCATGATTGACCGCACTCCCCCTGATCACACCCCGAATCCGGTCACCGTCACGCAACGCGTCCACCAACGGCTTGACCACCACCGTGACCACACCCTCACCCGGCACAAACCCATCAGCCGAAGCATCAAAAGCGCGTGACTCCCCGGTGGGGGACAGTGCGCGCAGGTTGCGCATCGCGACGTAGTGCAGCGGGGACATCGCGAGCCGGACACCGGCGACGAGGGCCTGTTCGCACTCGCCGTCGCGGATGCTGCGGATGGCGGTGTGCAACGCGACCAGCGAGGACGAGCACAGCGTGTCGATCGTCATGCTCGGACCGCGCAGGTCCAGGAAGTAGCTCACCCGGTTGGCGAGGAAGGCGTTGTGGTTGCCGAGGCCGCTGGGCGCGTCGAGTTCCGGCGCGACGTTGTAGTCCTTGTAGTGCTGGTAGCTGGCGCCGACGAAGACTCCCGTCGACGAGGTGGGCATCGACATCGCGGGGATTCCCGCCGACTCCAGCGCCTCCCACGCGCTGCGGAGCAGCCAGCGGACCTGGGGGTCGAGCACTTCCGCCTGCTTGGGGAAGAAGTCGAAGAAGCGGGCGTCGAACTCCTCGATGTTCTCCAGGAATCCGCCGAGGGCGGACTCGTCCGCCCTGTCGTCCCCGGTCCAGCGGGCCGACGGGACGCGACCGATCCCGGTGCCGCCGCGCGAGAGCATCGACCAGAACCCGGCGGGGTCCGCCGCGCCGGGCAGGGCGCAGGCGAGGCCGATGACGGCCATGTCCTGTGTCCTGGCCTGGGCGGGCTCCGGGGTCACGGAGGTGACGGCGGCAGTGGTCGGCCGTGCCTCTCGGGTGGTTCCGGCCGGGGCCGGCGCGGGGGTGTGCTCCGCCGCGCCGCGGGGCGCGAGTTCCGCCACCACGGCGGCCAGTGCCCGGCAGTCACGGGCGGCCAGGACGTCCGTGGGGCTCAGCCGTACGCGCAGGGTCTCCTCGATCTCGACGGTGACCATGGTGGCCAGCATGGAGTCGAGGCCCACGGCCGACAGGGAGCTGGTCGGTGTGACGTCCGGGTCCCGCAGGACCTGGCGCACGAGGCCGAGGACCGTCTCCTCGACGACCGCGCGACTGCCGGCGGTGCGGTCGTCGACGGTGCGGTCGTCGGCGGGGAGGCCGTCCGCGGTGCGGTCGAGGCCCGGGCCCGGCAGGGGGGCCGGGGCCGGGGTGGCGGCCTGGGGCAGGGACGGGTTCGCGGTGTTCGGCAGGGGCCGGTACACCACGTCCTCGACCGAGAGCAGGGCCCGGCCGTCGGCGCGGAGCAGTGTCGCGCTGCCCCGGCGCGTGCCGTCGTCGTCCTGTCCGGCGAAGCGCAGGTGTACGAAGGCGGCCCGCGCCGGGTCGTCCCACCGTGCGATACGGCCGATGGACACCGGCAGGTACGTCAGGGGGGAGGCGGCCGGGTCGGCCAGGGTCAGCACGGCCATGGTCTGCAACGCGGCGTCGATCGCCGCGACCGTGCGTACGGGCGGGTTCTCCTCGGTGCCGCCGAGGGCGGCGAGCACGCCGGCCGGGCCGTAGTGGATGCCGGTGATCGCCGTCAGCGGCGCGGCGAGGTCCATGCCCTTCGCCGCGAACCACGCGTACAGGCCGGCCGGGGCCAGGGTCCTGCCGTAACCGGCGCGCAGCGCGTCGACGTCGTGGGGTGCGGGTGCCTGCGCGGCGCCTTCCGGTGCGCCCAGGGTGAGGTGCACGATGTTCCGGCCGCCGTGCCGGAACGTCACGGTCTGCCCCGGCGCCCGTTCGGCGAGGTCGCTGGTGAGCGGGTGCCGGCCGGTTGCCCGGGCGGTGAGGGTGACCCCGGTCAGGACGGTGGCCCGTTCCAGTGCCTGGGCGACGAGCAGCGCCGCGGGCACCGTCTCCTCGCCGAAGACGCGGTGTGCCCGCGTCACCCGGTCCGCGTCGGCCGGCTCCGGCGCCGTGACCCGCACCGGGGAGGGTGAAGGCTGCGGGGACGGGGAGGCGTGCGGGAGCGGGGCCGATGACGGGTGCGGCCGGGCGGTGTCGAGCGCGGCGGCCGGGGTGGCGGGCCCTGCGGCGACGTACTCCTCCACGACGATGTGCGCGTTGGTTCCGCCCATGCCGAAGGCGCTGATGCCCGCGCGGCGCGGTCCTTCGGGGTGCCACGGGCGCGGTGCGGTCGGGACCACGAAGAGTCCGGGCGGGAAGTCGATGTGCGCGCCGGGCGACGCGAAGCCCGCGAGCGGCGGGATCTCCTTGTGCTGGAGGCAGAGCAGCACCTTCACCAGGCCGGCCAGGCCGCTCGCCGGTTCCAGGTGGCCGATGTTCGCCTTGACCGAGCCGATGAAGCAGGGGTCGCGCCGCTGCGCGTCGCCGCCGAACACCTCGGTGAGCGCCGCGATCTCGATCGGGTCGCCCAGCCGGGTCGCCGTTCCGTGCGTCTCGACCAGGGAGATGCCGGTGGCCGGCACCCCGGCGTCGGCCAGGGCCGCGCGGATCACGGCGGCCTGTGCGCCGCTGCGCGGTACGGGCAGGGCGCTGCCGCGTCCGCCGTGGTTGACCGCGGTGCCACGGATGACACCCCAGATGCGGTCCCCGTCGCGCTCGGCGTCGTCCAGCCGCTTCAGCATGACCACGACCGCGCCCTCGCCGGGCAGGAAGCCGTCGGCACGGTCGTCGAACGGCCGGGGCCTGCTGTGGGACAGGGCGCCGAGCCGGCTGAGGCTGCGGTAGTACCAGGGGGTGAGGCCGACGTTGCAGGCGGCCACGATCGCGGCGCCGCAGTGTCCGGCGCGCAGACCGGTGACGGCCTGCTGCACGGCCACCAGTGAGGACGAGCACAGGGTGTCGACCGTCTGCGACGGGCCGGTCAGGTCCAGTGCGTACGAGATCCTGTTGGCCAGCACGGCGTTCATGGAGCCGAGGGCGGTGTGCGGGCCGACCGTTTCGAGACCCTGCGTGTCGCGGTGGTGGGTGTAGGTCGCGCCGACGAACACGCCGATGTCCTGGCGGCCCGTGAGGCCGCTGGCGTCGATCACCGACCAGGCGTGCTCCAGCAGCAGTTTCTGCTGCGGGTCCATCTCGTCGGCCTCGCGTACGGAGATGCCGAAGAACTTCGGGTCGAAGCGGTCGGTGTCGGAGACGAAAGCACCGGTCCGGCAGTACGTCCCCGTCATGTGGGGGCCGTGCTCCTCGAAATGGTCGTCGATGTTCCAGCGGGCCGCCGGGACCTCGGTGAAGGAGTCGCCGCCGGAGCGCAGCATCGGCCACAGGCCGTCCAGGCCGGTGGCTCCGGGGAGGTCACCGGCGATCGCCACGACCGCGATGTCACCGCTGCGGGACGCGCCGGAGGTACCGGAGGGCGGGGCGAAGAGCGGAGCGGGGGCGGAGGTGTGCCGGGCGCCGGTCTCGCCGGGCACCGGGGCGGCCTGCCGCACCGGACGGGCCGCGGGCTCCTCGGTGACGACGACGGCGGCGGCCGGGGCCACCGGGACGGCCGGTACGGGAGCGGGGGCCGCAGGAGTGGGGGCCGGGGGCGTCGCCGCGTACCGGTCGGTGAGCGCCTGCGCCAGTTCGGCGAAGTCGCCGTACTCCAGGAAGAGCGTGGCGGGCAGCGAAACCTTCCAGCGGCGGGACAGTTCCTCCGACAGCTCGACGCTCATGATCGAGTTGATGCCGTAGTCCGAGAGGGGCACGCTGCGGTCGAAGTCGGTGATGCTCAGCTGCTCCGCCATGAACCGTGCCAGCTCGTCCCCCGTCCGCTCCCCGGTGGCCGGGGTGACGGGGTCGGCTGCGGCGGAGTCCGGGGCGGTGACGGCGGGTGCGCCGGAGGCGGCCTTCGGGGCGCCGGTTTCCGGGGCCCCGGTCTCGGAGGCGTCCGGGTGCGCGATGACGAGCTGGCGTACGTCGCCGCGCAGCGCCGTCATGAGCGCGTCGAGCGCCTCGTCCGTACCGAGCGGCCGGACTCCGCGCCGCCTGAGCTGGTCGGCGACGGCGGTGCCCATGCCCACGTCGCCCCACAGCCCCCAGTCGATGCTGATCCAGGGTGCCTTGTGGGCGTGGGCGAAGGCGTCGAGGTAGGTGTTGGCAGCCGCGTAGCCGCCCTGTCCCAGGTTGCCGAAGGCTCCCGACACCGAGGCGAAGAGTACGGCGAAGTCCAGGGTGGACCCGGCGACGGCGTCGGCGAGTTCGCGCAGGCCGTCGACCTTGGGCCGCAGGACCGCGGCGAAGTCGTCGGCGGTGGCCGTGCGGATCAGCCCGTCCTTGAGCGTGCCGGCGGCGTGGACGACGCCGTGGAGGTCGCCGAACTCGCCCCGGAACCCGGCCACGACGGCGGCCAGCGCCCCCGGTGCCGAGACGTCCGCCGCGTACGAGGCGACCTTGCACCCGGACGACTCGATCTCGGTGGTCCGGGCGCGGACGGCGTCGGACCCGCCGGAGCGGCTGACCAGGGCGACGGCCCCGGCACCTTCCCGCGCGAACCGTGCGGCGACCTCCAGGCCCAGCCCTCCGTGACCGCCCAGGATCAGGTAGCGGCCACCGCGCCGGACCGCCGGCCGGCCGCGGTCGACGTGGTGGTACGGGACCCGCTCGGGCGCATGGCGGACGCCGTCGCGGTAGCCGACCTCGACCGGGCCTTCGCCCAGCTCCGCGAGGAGGGCCCCGGCCGAGGCCGGGTCGAGGTCGACGAGGCGCGGGCGCAGCCCTCTGTACTCGATGGCGGCGGTGCGGACCAGACCCCACAGTGCGGCGCGCTCGGGGGCGGGCGCGTCGCCGGCCGCGACCGGCTGCGCGTTCTCGGTGACGACGAGGAACTGTGCCTTGCGCTGGCGTTCGCCCAGCGTCTTCACGGCGGCCAGGCAGCTGTAGAGGCCGGCCCGCAGTTCCGGCTCGGCCGGGCGGACGGGGCCGGTGCTCCACAGGTGGACCACGCCCGCGACCGGATCGGCGACGTTTTCCCAGAGGGTGCGGAAGGCCGCCTCGTCGGGGTCCGGCAGGACCAGGCGCTCACCGGCGGGGGTGTCCGGCGCCTCGTGGAGGACCTCGACGACACGGGCGCCCTCGGCGCGCAGCGACCGGACGACCTGGAGGCCCTGGGTGTCGTGGTCGCCGTTGTGCAGCACCACCCAGGTACCGGCCGCAGCGGAGCGCGAGCCGGGGGCGGGGGCGGGGGCCCAGCGGATCTCGGTGGCGATCCGCGAGGTGCGGGCCGTCTGCGGGGAGCCGGGGGTCGGCATGCGTCGCATCCGTACACCGGTGAGTTCGACGACGACCTCACCGGAGGGGCTGAGGACGAGGGCGTCGGCGACCGAGTAGGCGCCCTCGACGCCGGTGCGGCGCACGCGGACCGTCACACCGGCCGTGAGCGGTGTGAGCGCGGAGCGCAGGGTGAGGCGGGCGACGCCGATCGGCAGCAGCGGGCGGGGGGAGGTCGCGTCCGCCGGCTCCTGGAGGGCGCAGCTGACCACCTGGAACACCCCGTCCACCAGGAGGGGGTTCGCGTGCCAGGGCTGGGTGGGGACGGCGGTGTGCAGGACCGCTTCGGCCGTGCCGTCCCCGACGTGGAGTTCGCGCACCGTCCGGAAGTCGGGCCCGTACTCCAGGCCCGCTCGCGACCAGCTTCCGTACAGCTCGGCCGGGGTGACGTTCTGCGGGCACGGGACGTGCCAGGGGGTGACGGGGGCGAGTTCCGCGGACGGGAACTCCCGACCGGAGCCGGTGGACAGCGATTTCCGTCCGGTGTCGCCGACGCCGCTGAGCTCGAACCGGGTCTGTGGTCCGGGGGCTCCCGCAGTTCCGGGGGTTCCAGGGGTGATGTCGAGCCGGACGGTGCCGCGGCTGTCGTCGGCGACCGTGAACGGCCGGACGAAGGCGACTTCGGAGAGTTCGAGCGGGGTGAACCCCCGGCGACGGGCGATGCCGGCCAGGGCCATTTCCAGTTGCACCGCGGCGGGCAGGATGCCGACACCGGCGGAGCGGTGCTGGGCGATGAACGGTTCGCGCCCGTCGAACGTCTTCTCGTAGGTTTCCACGCGGTGCGTCACAGTTCCTCGCTCTGGTTCACGTAGTGACGGTCGAACAGCGGGTGACCTGCGGGGCCCTGGTCAGCCGGTGTGGTGACGGGTGCCGCCCGGAACGCGGGTACGACGAGACGCTGTCGGTCGAAGGGGTAGGTGGGAATGGTCATGACCCGCTGACCCTTGCCCGCATGAACCGCGGCCCAGTCGATATCGGTGTCACCCGCGCTGTAATGCGCGGCCACACCCTTGTGAAGCTCACCCTGATCACTGTGATCACGACGCAGCGTGTGATGCCAGGCCAGAGTGTCGCCGGTCAGCGTCGAACGCCCCAGGGTGGTCAGGACCGGATGAGGACCGACCTCCCAGAACACCTTCCCCCCCGCCTCACCCGCCCTGGCCAGAGCCTGCGTGAACAGGACCGGACGGCGGATCGCCTCCGCCCACACCCGCGGATCAGTGGCCGTGGCAGCCGTATGCCAGTCACCCGTCGCCGTCGAAACGAACGGCACCTTCGGAGCATGCAACCGGGTCGCCGCGACCGCCTCCGCGAACGGCGCCACCGCGCCTTCCATCGCCGCGGAATGGAACGCGTGCGACACCGTCAACCGCTGCGTCCGGAACGACACCCCCGCACAGAACGCATCCACCACCGTGACCGGACCACTCACCGTCACACTGCGCGGCGCGTTGAACGCCGCGATCTCCACCCCCGGATACCCCACCAGAGCCTCACGCACCGAATCCGCGTCCGTGTGCGCCACCGCCATCGCACCCGCCAACGGACCCTCCTGCGGACCCGCCTCCATCAGACGGCCACGCAACGCCGTCAACCGCAGCAGATCACCC
>NZ_JBITDK010000055.1:0-12601 GCF_044454165.1 Streptomyces sp. NPDC051567
GGAGCTGCCCTGAAACAGGTAAAGGAAAACGGCATGATCCCGTAACAACACCCCAGGTCAGGAAGTGTCGTCCCCGCCCACGCGGGGGTGTTCCGTCGCCGTTCCACCTGCGGGGTGTGCGGGGCGGGTCGTCCCCGCCCACGCGGGGGTGTTCCGACCCCGCCGACGCATAAGCCGGACGCGGAAGGGTCGTCCCCGCCCACGCGGGGGTGTTCCTCAGCGTGCCGACGACCGCAGAAACCGACAGCAGTCGTCCCCGCCCACGCGGGGGTGTTCCGTCCCGGACGCGTCTGGTGCGCGGGTGCCCGGGGTCGTCCCCGCCCACGCGGGGGTGTTCCGGCGAGTCCTACGCCCTGGCCGCTGTACGGGCCGTCGTCCCCGCCCACGCGGGGGTGTTCCCCCGGAGCGCTGCGTCCAGCCGCGTCCACTCCTGTCGTCCCCGCCCACGCGGGGGTGTTCCGGTCTCCGGCCAGTCGGCCAGGCCCCGGATGTCGTCGTCCCCGCCCACGCGGGGGTGTTCCTTCCTTTTACATGCCCGAACAACTTTGCCACGCGTCGTCCCCGCCCACGCGGGGGTGTTCCCGACTTCAAGCAGACCACGTTCGGGTCCCGCACGTCGTCCCCGCCCACGCGGGGGTGTTCCCGACTTCAAGCAGACCACGTTCGGGTCCCGCACGTCGTCCCCGCCCACGCGGGGGTGTTCCCGCGACCGGGTAGAGGTGATCCTCGGTGGCGTCGTCGTCCCCGCCCACGCGGGGGTGTTCCTGCAGCCTGAGGTCGAGGTCGATGTGGAGACCCGTCGTCCCCGCCCACGCGGGGGTGTTCCCGAGGCAGACCACCGAGTGACCGTCTGGGTGCCAGTCGTCCCCGCCCACGCGGGGGTGTTCCGCTCGCGAGGACGATCACGCTGGTCGCGGTGCTGTCGTCCCCGCCCACGCGGGGGTGTTCCCACGGTACGGAGCCGGTGGGCGCCGGGGTCGCCGTCGTCCCCGCCCACGCGGGGGTGTTCCGCCCTCGGGGGGCCGCTCCGCAGGGGTCTGACCGTCGTCCCCGCCCACGCGGGGGTGTTCCGGGCTGTCCCCGGCGGCCAGGGCCGCGGCGCGGGTCGTCCCCGCCCACGCGGGGGTGTTCCGACGAGACAGAACACAAAAGCGCCGTGCGGCGCGTCGTCCCCGCCCACGCGGGGGTTCTCCGGACCTGATCATGCGGACGCTCCTCATGAGCCGGTCGTCCCCGCCCGCGCGGGGAGGTAGTCGGGGACGGCCTGCCGCCTTGTGTGCTGGCTGGCCTGGTTCAGAAGCTGTTTCACATCCTCTTTTCGCAGGTCACGGGCGTGGGAGGGTTGTGGCGATCCCGTTTGCCGTTCGGTTGGGCGTCGATGGTTGCCGTTCCGAACGGCGACGGCAGCGCCTTGGCCTTCAGGCGGCTGCGAGAGTGTCCGGCAACGCCTCCGTCTGGTGGCGAGGGCAGGCCGGGCGGCGCGACATGAGGGTGATGAAGGCCCACTCCGAGTCGCTGATCACCTGAGCGGCCATCACGATCATGACCAGGCGCATCACCAGACGGCAGTCCCGCCGGTCCGGCCAGCCGAAACCCCGTGAAACGCACCGGGACTGATCGTTCTCAAGGCCGCCATAGACTCCTTGCTCCGGAGCGATCCGAGGCGACGGCCCGACCTTTACCCTCCCACGACCGCCATCACGGCGGCACCGGGTTTACCGTTCGCCGTCCGGGCCGTCGCCGCGGTCCTTCCCGAACCGTTCGTGCCAGCGGATCACGCCGATGTCCTGCCACGGAGCCCCTTTCCGTTCAGCATCTCCCCTGATACCTCCGACTCCTTGATTGAACACTCGAACGGACTGCTGGCGTGGTGGCGCACGCATCCTTCGCGCACGGTGAGTGCATGAGTGAATACACGAGCGATGTGGTGCGGTCGTCGGTCCGCCGATCCCGGGTCCTGCGGGCGGCAGTCGGGGCCCTGAGTCTGACGGGCGCCCTCGTCACACCCCTGATCCAGGCGACCCCCGCTTCCGCGGCCACGACGGAGACCTTCACCGCCGACAGCACGTTCACCGTCCCGGCCGGCGTCACCAGCATCACCACGATCCTCGTGGCGGCAGGTGGTGGCGGATCCGGTGGCGGGGGTGGCGGCAGCGGCACCGTGCTCTTCCGCGGGCTCGGCGGGGGCGGTGGCGGAGGCGGTGGCGGCGGGGGTGGCGGTGCCCGGGTCGCGTGCACCCTGACCGTCACCCCCGGCCAGATCCTGACGCTGGCTGTCGGTACCGGCGGCCAGGGCGGTGGCGGCGGTGCTGCCGGGCTCGGCGGCGTCCTCGGTTCCACCGGCCGTGACGGCGGTAACGGCACCGAAGGCGGCCGGTCCGCCCTCGCCGTCAGCGGGACCACCCAGGCATCCGCCGCCGGCGGCGGCGAGACCAGAGGCGGCGGGGGCGGGACCGGCCCCCTGCCCGACTTGGCCGTGGGCGGCGGCCTTCTAAAGCCAGGAGCCGGCGGCAACGAGGGCGAGGCCGGCGACGGCTGCGGCCTGTTCGGCGGCTCCACCTGCCGCGGCACCCAGTTCAGCGACAGCGCCGGAAACGACGGAGACCAGGGCGAGCGCGGCTACAACGGCGGCGCACCTGCCGGCGGCACCGGCGGTATTGGCGCTACCGGTGGCGCGGCGGCGCCTCCGGTACCGGCTACCTGCCCGATCGGCAGCGGCGGCAGCGGCAGCGGCAGCGGGAACGGCGGCGGGAACGGCGGGAACGGCGGCCCTGACCTCGACACACCGGGAAACCCCGGAACCGCTGGCACCGGCGGCAGGAACGGCTGCATCACCCTCACCTACTGAACCCCAGGCCCACCGGCCGTGTGCCCCGGCCACCCGGCCGGGTGTCTGGCGCTGCGGGGGACTGATCCGGCTCGCCGTCCGTAGCCGATGCGGAGCTGATTAGACGCATCAGACCAGATCAGAGCCTTAGAAGCCGTTGCTCTATCGAGCATGGTGGGCATGAGTTCGAGTGTGGTTGCCCGGCGGGGTGATCTTCCGACGGTCCGGGCATGAAGGCAGGGCCTCCCGAACAGCTCGTGGGTGTCGAATCCATTCGAGCGTCAGGAGGCCCTGGTGCCGCAGTCTTCCGTGCTGTCCATCCCGTCGTCCAACTCGCCTTCCCGGTCGTGTGACTGCCTCGCCCACGTGTACGGGAATGCGAGCGATCGTCCGGGCCGGGAGCCCCGGTATCCGTCGGACATGACGGATGCGGAATGGGCCGGGGTCCGTGCCGCACTGCCGGTGCCGGGCTGGCTGGAGGGCCGGGGTGGGCAGCCGGAGGGTTACTGCCACCGGCAGATGGTCGACGCGGTCCGCTACCTGGTCGCGGGCGGTGTCACGTGGCGGTCGATGCCCGCGGACTTCCCCGCGTGGGACCGCGTCTACGCCTTCTTCCGACGCTGGCGCGACAAGGGCCTGACGGCCGAGTTCCACGACCGGCTGCGTGACCGGATCCGTGAAGCGGCCAGCCGCGACCCGGAGCCGACGGCGGGCATCATCGACGCCCAGTCGGTGAAAGGCGCCGCATCGGTGCCGGCCGCGACCAGGGGCTTCGACGGCGGCAAGAAGGCCAACGGCCGCAAGCGTCACATCGTGGTGGACACTCTCGGTCTGCTTCTGGCCGTGATGGTCACGGCGGCGTCCGTCACCGACCGTGACGCAGGACAGACACTGCTGGCCCGACTCAGCGAGCGGCACTGGCACATCACGCTGGTCTGGGCCGACGGCGGCTACACCGGCCAGCTCGCCGTCGCCCGCAGCGTGCTGCGGATCGCGCTGACAGTGATCAAACGCAGCGACGACACGGCGGGCTTTGTCGTCCTGCCGAAAAGATGGCTGGTGGAGCGCACGTTCGCATGGCTGATGCGCTCACGCCGACTGGCCCGCGACTACGAAGCCCGCACCGACAGTGCCGAGGCGATGATCCTGTGGTCGATGAGCATGGTCATGAGCCGCCGCCTCGCCCGGCGACGGCACTGAACATCCCCGGACGTTTCTCCGCCAGCCATCCCCGCGCGGCCAGGCGCTTGGCCTTCGACCGCACGCCCTCCACCTTCGCGGGCACCGGCTCCAGCCCGACCGCCACAGCGAGCTGCCGACAGTCCATCGCCCCGGCACGCGGCCCGTTCCCGCTGACCAGAGCGTCCATGAGCTGCTGATAGTCCGGTGCCAGCACCGTCGGATCGAGCCCTTCCCGCCACACCGGCACCACTGAACCGGGCACCGCACCCACAACCCGCGCCGGCCGCCCGTCGGCCACCACGACCACAGGCACCGCCTTGCCTCCGCCAGGTTCCGCCAGGACCTCGGCCACCGTCTCCCGGGCGACCACGAACCGCTCCCACACGGCCTCCGCCTCCCGCAGCTCAGCCTGAAGAACATCCACCCGCTGCCGAGCGGCGCGTTCACGCTCCTCCAACAACCCCATCACCGACGGCATCCGGCACCTCCACCGAAAGACGACACGACATCTCGTCCGTGCCACCGAAAGACCGGGCCCACGCCTGACCAGCGGAAACCCACCCGCCACTCTCGGAAAGACAACAGCTTCTCAGCCCTGATCACACTCGGATGCCTCATCGCAAGACTGTGAACACGGGCCGCCCCGGCGGGCAGCAACAGTGACCGGAGCAGCCACCTCCGTTCCGGAGCCGACCGCCGGTGACACCGGCGGCACGCCGTCGGCTTCGGGCTGAGACCCCATGCCTTTCGTTTCCGGACGTCCATGTCATCGGACACCTCGGTGTGCCGGCAACCAGCCGGAGCCGGATGTCCCGTCTGCTGGGTCCCTTACCGTGAACGGGCCGGGCGGCGCCTTCGCCGAGTGGCCGCCGCGGGCCCTGTCGGTACTGTGGCTCAGCGGCTTGCGAGTGCGAGTGTGCCGGGGGCGCACCACTTCTTGAGGGTGGCGAGGTCGTCTACGGGCAAGCGCAGGGAGGCTCCGCGTCTGCCGGTGTCCAGGAGGGAGCATCCAGTGTCCAGCCAGGTGGTGAGGGGGGCGACACCGATGAAGTGCGCGAGTCGTGCCAGTTCCCGGCGGGGGGCGTCGATCAGGTCCTCGTAGGCGAGGGTAGTGCGCTGGTGCGCGGGGAACGTGCGCAGATGGGCTGTGCCCTGTATCACCAGCTGTGACCACATGGCTGCGAACGCGCTGAGTGGCAGCGTGCGGTGGTGGATCAGAGCGGGGTCGAAGCGGTCCCCGAGCAGTGCGGCGAGGTCGGGCGGCAGTGACTGGATGTCGCTTTCGGTCAGTTCGCTCAGGGTGTGGGTGCCGGTGAGGGAAAGGATCTCGCGGAGCAGGAGGGTGGTCCGGAACCCCACGTGCCGACTCATGGACAGGGCGCAGTCGGGTCCGTCGCGGAACAGGTGGACGAACTTGGCCTGGGGGAAGGCGGTGCGCAGGCGTGGTACCCAGGGGAGGGAGAGGCCCGAGCGTTCGACCACGGCGCTCCGGCCGAACCGTTCGCACAGCGCGTCGAAGAGTGCTTGGTAGTGGTCCGGCGCGGTGCGTTCGGGCCACCTGCTGATATCGGCCTCCAGCGCGTCGAACAGGCTGTCCGGGTCGTCGGTGAGGTGCGGCAGAACCATGAGGGCCAGGGCGGGGATTCCCGTGGTCTGTGCCGAGAACCGGCCCGTACCCCGGGTATGGAGGAATTCCGGCAGTGGCACCCCGCTGCGGATCATGGTCTCGAAGAGCGGGTGCGGGTCGGCGAGGAGCCGCCAGAATCGCCTGCCGCTGAGGCGGCTCTCGGGGATACCGTTCTCGCCGACCGAGGTCAGCAGTTCGTTGAGGCTGAGAACGTCCGGGTGCTCATTGACGATACGGGACAGCGCGGTCGACCCGCTGCGTCCTGCCCCGACGACAAATACCGTGCTGCGCACAGTCCTCCTCTTCTCTGCTGATGGAGCCGTCCGTGGACGGCGGTGCGTTGCCGTGACACCGGTGCCTCGGCCGTTCCGGGCCTTTGGAGGCCTGTGCCAGGGGCGTGACCTGGGGTGTGGGAGCGTCGTTAGCCCGGTGCTCCCCAGAGCGGCCGGACGCGCTCCGGCCAGGGTGACTCCGGCCAGGGGCCCCACGCTCCCGGACTTCTGCTGCCCGCTGGGGACCTCGGCGCAGGGGGTTCTGGCCAGGCGCGGTGGTGATGCGTTGAGGAGTGGATGACGTGAGCGGTGTGAGGGCCGGGGTCCCGGTGCCGGGGCGGCACTCCGTGCCGCCGCAGGCTGCTGCCACGCTGGGCGTACCCGCCCTTTCCCCGTTCGCCGGTCCCGGAGTGCGCTCCGCTGTCGTCGCGGTCACGGGGCTGGGCATGCTGACCACCGCCGGGAACAGCGCCGAAGCGACCTGGGACGTGCTGTGTCAGGGCCGCGGCCTCGCCCGTCGCGACCCCGGTCTCACCGGACTGCCGGTGGACATCTCCTGCCGCGTCACCGGTTTCGACGCCGATGCGGAACTCGGCCGCCTGCGCGCCCGCCGGCTGGACCCCTTCGCCCAGCTCGCCATCGCCGCGGGGCGTCGCGCCGTCCAGGACGCCGGCCTGGAACCGAACGGCTGGCCGTCCGCCCGGGTCGGCGTCATCCTCGGGGTCGCCAGCAACAGCCTGTACACCTACGTACAGGAGTTCATCCGGCTCGGGCGGGACCGGCCCGATCTGGTCTCTCCCCGGGCGCTGCCCCGTTCCACGCCCAGCATGGCGGCGGCGGAACTGGCCATCGACGTGGGAGCACACGGCCCCAGCTTCACGGTGGCCAGCGCCTGCGCGTCGGGCACTACCGCGATCGCGGTCGCCCGCGATCTTCTCCTGGCCGGCAGCTGCGACATCGTGCTGGCCGGCGGGGCCGAGTCCGGGTGCTCCCGGATGGCCGTCACCTGCTTCACCCAGATGGGTCTGCTCGCGCGTGGCACGGGAGACCCGGCCGGTGCGTGCCGTCCCTTCGACCGGGAGCGGGAGGGCATCGTCCTGTCCGAAGGTGCCGCGGTCCTGGTCCTGGAGCGGCTGGACCACGCCCGGGTACGCCGTGCGCCCGTCCGGGCCCTGCTCCGGGGTGCGGGCGCGAGCTGCGACGCCCACGATCCGGTCGCCCCGCACCCTGAAGGGGCTGGAGCACAGGCCGCCGTGCGGGCCGCGCTGGCCGACGCCGGGTGTTCGCCCGGCGACATCGGTCATGTCAACGCGCATGGGAACGCCACCCGTTCCGGGGACAGTGCCGAAGCTCTGGCACTGTTGCGGGTCTTCGGTGGGAGCCCGCCCGCGGCGACCGCCTCGAAGGGGGTACTGGGGCACAGTCTGGGTGCCTCCGGAGCGGTCGAGGCCGCGGTGACGGTTTTGACACTGGGGCATCAGCGGGTGCCTCCCACGGCCAATCTGCGGCACCAGGACGCAGGCCGTGAGATCGACCTCGTCACCGGTACCCCCCGGCCGGTTGTCCTGGATGCCGCCGTGACACTGTCCTGTGGCTTCGGCGGTCAGAACGCGGCGCTGGTCTTCACCACTGTCTGATCGGCCCCTGGCGTACGGGGCCGCGCTCAGGGTGCGGGCCGGGCATGGACGGCTTGCAGTCTCCGGTACAGCCGGCTGAACCGCTCGGCCCTGGTGGCGAGATGCTCCAGGTGGTGACCGATGCGGTCACGTGCTTGTTCACCGGTGGGACCGAGATCTGTGCGGGTCATGATGCGCAGGGTGCGCAGCAGGGGGAGGAGGACCTGTTCGCGGTGGATACCGAGGTCGTAGATCCCGGCGGCGGCGATGCGCTGGGCGCGCTGCTGAAAGCCGGGGATGACGGCGCTGGCCATCTGGAAGCCGCAGATGACGTCGGCCAGGGCGGTGACGGCGGTGTCCGGAGTCAGCTCGATGGTGTCGGCGAGCAAGTCCCGGTAGAAGAGCATGTGGAGGTTCTCGTCGGCCGCGATACGTGCGGTCAGTTGTTCGCCGAGCCGGTCACCACAGGCAGCGCCGGTGTTGCGATGGGCCTCCCGGTTGGCCAGTTCCTGGACGGTCACGTAGGCGATGCCGTGGGCGATGCTCGGCTGAACGCCGGCGTAGCCGCTCTGTACGGTGCGCATCCGCAGGCGTTCGAGTTCCACGGGGTCGATGGCGCGGGAGGCGTGCAGGTAGGAGCGCAGTGCCTCGGCGTGGCGGGCCTCCTCCGCGGTCCAGCGGTGGATCCAGGCGCCCCACGCGCCGTCCCGTCCGAAGCGGGTGGCGATCTCGAAGTGGTAGCTGGGCAGGTTGTCCTCGGCGAGGAGGTTGACGATGAACGCGTCCCGCACGGCCGGGGGCAGGGCCGACTGCTCCGGCTGCCAGGGCTGCCCGTCGAGCGGGCCGTCGTAGTCGGTGGCCTTGCTCCACGGTGTGTAGGTGTGGGGCATCCACTCCCGCGCGGCGCCCAGGTGCCGGTCGAGGAGCCGGGCGACGCTCGGCTCCAGTTCGGCGAGGAGATGGTCGGCACGGCGGCCGGTGTGGAGGGTCATGAGCCATCGCTTTCGGTGAGTGGGGACGGTCGGTCGGAAGCCGGCGCGGATACGCCGGGGGTGGACTCCGGCGCGGTCGCCAGGCGGGTCATCGCCGCGATGTCCTCGCGGCGCCTTCGCCGTTCGGCCTCGTCGGTGTCCACGCCGGACGGCAGACGGTGCCGGGCGTAGCGCAGCAGTCCCATGGCTTCGAGTCCGGCGCGCGTCCGGGGCCCGAACAGTGCGACGTCCTGGAGGGCGGGAATGATCTGGCGGAAGGTGTGGGAGCGGCGCGCGGCCTCGGGCAGGGAGCGGTGTGCGGCCCGTGCCGTTTCCGGCCCGTGTCCAAGGGTGGCCCATACATCGTCGAAGGAGAGGCCGTCGTGGATGACGCGGCAGCATTCGAGGGCGAAGTCCTCGCGTTCGCGCAGTTCGGTGCCGGTCAGGCCGTGAATCCTCTCCCGGAGCAGGCTGCGGCCGAAGGCGACATGACGGGCCTCGTCCCGGGCGACGTTCGTGGTGAAGGCACGGCCCAGGGGGTCGGTGAGGTACGTCCGCTGGGTAGTGAGCATGACCAGGGCCATGTATTCGAGCATCAGTCCGGCGATGCAGTAGAAGTCCGGATGCGAGACGCTCAGGGCATCGTCGAAGATGCCCCGCAGTGCGTCACACACCGGGTAGCGGATGCCGATCTGCTCGGTGAGCAGCCGGTTGAACGCCTCGACATGACGGGCCTCGTCCATCAGCTGTGTGGCGGCGAACAGCTTGGAGTCCATGTCCTCGGTCGCGGCGAGAATCCGGCTCAGCCCCATCAGGGTGAACTGCTCACCGTGCAGCGCCTGCGAGTAGGACCACGCCTGGGTGTGGCGGCGCAGCACCGCACGCTCCGCCTCCGGCAGCCGCTCCCACAGCGGGGTGCCGGACACCGGTACGAACCCGTCGGGCAGGCCCAGCGGGTTGGCCGGGTCCATCCGGTGTGTCCAGTCCAGGTCGGTGGCGGCGTTCCACTGCCGTTCCTTGCCCTGTGCGTAGAGCCGCAGGGTGTGCTCGTCCTGCTGGGCGTACTCCCACTGGAAGACCACCGGGGTGTCCGCCGTCACTGTCCAGGAGCCGGTGGACCGTGGGAGTGCGGGGGCACGGGGTGTGTGACCGGGCACGTTGACGTCCTTCCGGGTCAGGACCGCGGGCGCGGCGAAGAGGGGTCGCCCGGCATCCGTGCGGCGACCTCCGCGGGCGGCGTGGCCGGGACGGGGGCCTTACTGAACTCGTACAGCAGGCGGCAGAAGGCATCCGGCCGCTCCAGCGGAAGCGCGTGGCCCGCCCCGGAGACTTCCTCGTGGCGGGCTCCGAGCGCATCGGCGAGGCGGCGTCCGTACCGGGGGGTGGAGTACGTGTCGTGCTCCACGGTGACGATCAGTACCGGTACCGCGAGGGCGACGGTGAGGTCGATGGGCCCGGCCATCAGACGCACCGTGTTCGCCAGGGCGTTGCGATACTCCCGGGGGCCGGTGCGCAACTCCCGGAGCAGCAACGCGTGCATCATGCGCTTCTCCGGCCCGCTCCCGGGGTCCAGCGAGCGGATCACGGAGGCTGTCTCCCTCGCGAAGGCGTCCACCCGGCCTCGGTCGAACAGCTCCACCAAGCGGGTGAGACGCGCGGAACTGTCCTGGCTTCGCGCCGGGTCGAACAGGGCGAACAGGGCCAGGCGCCGTACCCGGTCGGGATGGAGCGAGGCATACCGGTGGGCGATGACCGTGCCGAAGGAGTAGCCGGCCAGGGTCACCTTGCGGTCGGTCAGTTCCGCCAGCACCTGGTGGAGCACTGCTGTGAGTGAGGCCAGGTCCTGCCCGCCCGGCAGGGCCTGCGTAGGGCCGTATCCCGGCAGATCCAGCGTGAACAGGGTGGCGAAACCGCAGATCTCACGCTCGTGCCGGTGCCAGGAGTCCCTGTCGTCCGTGAGGCCGCCGATGATCAGTACCGGCTCCGCCGACGGGTCGGGACGAGGCACGGTCCGGCTGACACAGACCGCCCCCGCATCATCGTGGCGACGGATGTGCGCGTTCACCGGTCCCGGTGCGAGCGCCATGTCTCCACATCCTTGAGCGCCGGTCCGGAGGCACTTCGCGGCGGGGTACCGCCGGGCCCGTCCCGGAGGACGGCCACTGCCCTGTCACCTCGCCGATCCGGCTGCGGCACGGTAGTGCTCCGCCGCCTCGGCGAGCGTGACATCCATATGAAGCCCCTCTGCCAGCAGCCCTGTCTCCTCGGCCATGATCACGGCCATCTCGACCAGCGACATCGAGTCCAGGCCCAGCGAGCGCAAGGTGGCGTCGGGGGTCACCGCCCTGGGGTCCACACCGAATTTCTCGGTCAGCAGCTGACCAATTTTCTCGTACATGCTCGACATCCTTAAACCGTGGTACCGAGCAGCCCTCGGTACACCGCGATCCAGCACCGGGCCGTCGGCCACTGTCCGGTTTCCGTCACCACCTGAGCACACGGCACCTGGGGCGGGGCCCGTCGTGGCGCACGGACGGACGCCGTCCGAATGGGTCGGTGCCCGGTTCCGGTCGGCCGCTGAGCGCCCGGTACCTCATGCCGTTCAGGGCGCAGTGTTCACCGGTACGAGTGATCCAGCTCGCCGGGAGCGGTGTTGACGCGCGGTACGCCCCGCCCTGCCCGAGGCGCAACGGCGGGCGCGGTCACTTCACCGCCAGCCGCAGACGCTCGGAGAGTTCACCGAAACGGCGTGCCCGGTCGGCGTGGTGCTCAAGCATCCCCGCGATCTGCTCCCGGGCCTGTTCACCCGCGGGTCCCAGGTCTCCGGCCTCGAACACCCGCATGGCCCGGGTGAACGGCTGCAGCACCTCCTCGTGGTACGTGACCGGGGTGAAGATCCCGGACTGGACCATGGAGTTCAGGAGACGGGTGTGGCCGGGGGCGGCGTGGCCCGGACCACGTCCGTCCGCCATGACCCGGGCCACGGCCTGAAGGACCCGGTCAGGGCAGAGCTCCATCGCCGCCTGCAGCACGGTGCGGTAGAACAGCATGTGCAGGTTCTCGTCCTGGGAGATGCGCTGCAGAAGCGCCTCGCAGCCGGGTTCACCGCACAGTCGGCGGGTGTTGTGGTAGGAGACCCGGGTCCCGAGTTCCTGGATGGCGACATAGACGAGGGAGGCCACCACATCGTCGCGGTAGTCGGTGTCCCAGCCGTGCTGGACGTGCGCGGCACGGTCCTCTTCGAGAACGACCGGGTCGACGGCCCGGGTGACCAGAAGGTAGTCCCGGATCGCCATGCCATGACGCCCCTCCTCAACCGTCCACCGGTTGACCCAGGTTCCCCAGGCCCCATCCATGCCGAACATCCGGGCGATCACCCGGTGGTAACTCGGCAGGTTCTCCTCGGCGAGCAGATTGTGCACCAGCGCGTCCCGCGCGGGTGCGCTCAGCCGGCACTGCGCGGGCTCCCACGGCTTCCCCTCGTACACCCCTTCGTAGTCACGCCCCTGGCTCCAGGGCACATAGGTGTGCGGATACCACGTCGGCGAATGCCTCAGGTGGTCATCGAGCGCCCGGCCCGCCACGGGTTCGAGAGCGATCAGGATCTCGGCGTCCTCACGAAAGAGGGATGCCATGCTCGCCTGCCTTCCTGTGAAAAGTGAAGAGCCCCTCACCGAACAGGGCGTACGGGCACTCGCCCGTCCTGCGGTCCTGCGCGGCAGTACGACTGCCTTCGCACCCCTGTGCAAGACTCCCGCGAAGCCATAACGAACTTCCGGTCCAGTGGAAATGGCCGCTCGCGAGACCGAGGCCATTCGTCCTCACTCTGCACCGGCCGGTGGAGAACACGCTCACACCAGATGGCTGACGAACACTCACCCCGCACGACATCCCGTGCGTGCACCGGCCACGCACACCAGCCAGTGCCCTTACGGATACTGACTTCAGCTCGTTGGGGTGATTCCGTCCGAACTTCCTGATGGGTGTGGGTGGGTGGGTGTATCCGTGGTGTGTGAAATATGCGGATGGGGGCGGGCTGACTCCTGCGGGACGTCGGCGCCGGGAATCGGTGCGGCTGGAGGCAGCCGAACTGTTCGAGCAGCAGG
>NZ_JBITDK010000056.1:0-12116 GCF_044454165.1 Streptomyces sp. NPDC051567
GCCCGCCGCAACGGCCACCAGGTCCTCGCCGTCATCCGGGGCACCGCCGTCAACCAGGACGGCGCCTCCAACGGCCTGACCGCCCCCAACGGGCCCGCCCAGGAACGCGTCATCCGCCAGGCCCTGGCCAACGCCGGGCTGGCCCCGGCCGAGGTCGACGCCGTCGAGGCGCACGGCACCGGCACCACCCTCGGCGACCCCATCGAGGCGCAGGCACTGCTGGCCACCTACGGGCAGGACCGCCCGGAGGGGCAGCCGCTCTACCTCGGCTCCCTGAAGTCGAACATCGGGCACAGCCAGGCCGCCGCCGGAGTCGGCGGGGTCATCAAGATGGTCGAGGCGATGCGGCACGGGGTGCTGCCGAAGACCCTGCACGTGGACGAGGCCTCCCCGCACGTGGACTGGGAGTCGGGCTCGCTGGCACTGCTGACCGAGGAGACGCCCTGGCCCGAGCACGGCCGGCCGCGCCGCGCCGGAGTCTCCTCCTTCGGCATCAGCGGCACCAACGCGCACGTCATCATCGAGCAGGCCCCGGCGGCGCCCGCCGCGCGCCGCACCGGCCCGGCGTCCGGGACGGGCGCGACGGCGTGGCTGGTCTCCGCCAAGGACGAGACCTCGGTACGGGCCCAGGCCGCCCGGCTGCACCGGTTCGTCCTGGACCACCCGGAGCTGGACCCGGCCGACATCGGTTTCTCGCTGGCCACCGGCCGCGCGGTACTGGACCACAGCGCGGCCGTCGTCGGCGCCGACCGCGAGTCCCTGGTGCGGGGCCTGTCCTCGCTGGCGCACGGCGAGTCCGCGGCCAACGTCGTGCGGGCCCGCTCGGCCCGCTCCGGCCGGACCGCGTTCCTCCTCACCGGCCAGGGCAGCCAGCGGCTCGGCATGGGCCGCGAGCTGTACGGGTCGAACCCGGTCTTCGCCAAGGCCCTCGACGAGGTGTGCGCCCACTTCGACGCCGAACTGGCCCGCCCCGTCAAGGACGTGCTGTTCGCGCCGGAGCACTCGGCGGACTCGGCCCTCATCGACCAGACGGCCTTCACCCAGGCCGCGCTGTTCTCCGTCGAGGTGGCCCTCTACCGGCTCTTCGAGCACCACGGCCTGACCCCGGACTACCTGCTCGGCCACTCCATCGGCGAGGTCACCGCCGCGCACCTGGCCGGGGTCCTGGACCTCGGTGACGCCTGCTGCCTGGTCGCCGAGCGCGGCCGGCTGATGCAGGCCGCCCGCGAGGGCGGCGCCATGGCGGCGATCCAGGCCACCGAGGAGGAGGTGCGCGCCTCCCTCGCCCCTTACGGCGGCGCGGTCGCCGTCGCCGGGGTCAACGGGCCGACCTCCCTGGTCATCTCGGGTGACGCGGCCGTCGTGGACGAGCTGTGCGACGCCTGGCGGGCCAAGGGCGCCCGCACCAAGCGGCTGCCGGTCTCGCACGCCTTCCACTCCCCGCACATGGACGAGGTGCTGGAGGAGTTCCGGGAGGTCGCCTCGGGGCTGACCTTCCACCCGCCGCGCATCCCCGTCGTCTCCAACGTCACCGGCACCCTCGCCACCGTGGAGCAGCTGACCTCCCCCGAGTACTGGGCCACGCACATCCGGGAGGCCGTGCGCTTCGCGGACGGTGTCCGCTACCTGGAGGAGCAGGGCGTCACCGACTACCTGGAGCTGGGCCCCGACGGTGTCCTGACCGCCCTCGCCCAGGGCTGCCTGGAGCAGGACCCGGGGGCACTGGCCCCGGCCCTGCGCCGGGACCGGCCCGAGGGCGAGACGGTCACCGCGGCGATCGCCCTGCTGCGGATGCGGGGCGCCCGGCCCGACTGGGCGGCGCTGTTCCCCGGCGCCCGCCGGGTCACGCTGCCGACGTACGCGTTCCAGCACGAGCGGTACTGGCTGGACGCCCCCGAGACCCCGGCCGACGCGGCCGGGCTCGGGCTGGCGGCGACCGGGCATCCGCTGCTGGGCGCGGCCGTCGGGGTGGCCCACCGGGACGAGTACCTGTTCACCGGGCGGCTCTCCCGCCGCACCCACCCGTGGCTGACCGAGCACGCCGTGCACGGCACGGTGCTGGTGCCCGGCACCGGTCTGGTGGAGCTGGCGGTGCGGGCGGGCGAACAGCTCGGTGTGGAGCGGGTCGAGGAGCTGATGCTGTCGGCGCCGCTGGTGCTGCCCGCCCAGGGCGGGGTGCAGGTCCAGGTCGTGGCCGGGGAGGCCGACGGTTCGGGCCGCCGCACGGTGGAGGTGTTCTCCCGGCCCGACGAGGGCGAGGTGGGCGCCGACCGGCCGTGGACGCTCAACGCCAACGGCGTCCTGGCCCCGGCGACCGGGGCGGGCGAACCACTGCCGCTCTGGCCGCCGGCCGGGGCCGCCGAGGTCCCCCTCGACGGCGTGTACGAACGGCTGGACGCGCTGGGTTACGCCTACGGTCCGGCCTTCCGGGGCCTGTCCCGGCTCTGGCGCGGTGACGGCGAGCTGTTCGCCGAGGTGCGGCTGCCGGAGGCGGTCCGTTCCGAGGCCGGCCGGTACACCCTGCACCCCGCCCTGCTGGACGCGGCGCTGCACCCGCTGCTGCCGGGGGTGGCCGAGGAGACGGGCCTGGCCCGGCTGCCGTTCGCCTGGTCCGGGGTGAGCGTCCACGCGGTGGGCGCCTCCGTGCTGCGGGTCCGGCTGACCCTGTCCGGGCAGGACACGGACACCCTGGAGGCCGCGCTGACCGTGGCGGACGGTACGGGTGCCCCGGTGGCGACCGTGGAGTCGCTGCTGCTGCGCCCGGTGTCGAAGGAGGCGCTGCGCGAAGCCGCGTCGACGGCCCGGGACGGGCTGTTCAAGGTGGCGTGGAGCCCGGTACCGGCCGCTGCCCCGGATGTTTCGGTGGACGCGTCCGGCTGGGCCGTCGTCGGGGAGCCCGTGCTCGACGGCGCCCGCCCGTACGCCACGCTCGCGGCGGTCGCCGAGGCCGGTCCGGTGCCCGCGGGCGTCGTCCTCGCCCTGCCGACCGGGACCGCCGGTGAGGCCGGGGAGACCGCCGGGGCGGCGCGGGCCGCGCTGCGCGAGGCGCTGGCGCTCACGCAGTCGTGGCTGGCGGACGAGCGGTTCGCGGACTCCGTCCTCGTGGTGGCCACCCGGGGCGCCCTCGCCACGGGCGGGGAGCCCGTCACCGACCTGGCGCACGCCGGGGTCTGGGGCCTGCTGCGCGTCGCACAGAGCGAGAACCCGGGCCGGATCGTCCTGGCCGACCTGGACCCCGGTGACCCCGGCTCCGGCACGCTGCCCGCCGCCGCCCTCGCCCTCGTCCTGGCCTCCGGTGAGCCGCAGTTCGCGGTGCGCGGCGGCCAGGTACTGGTGCCCCGGCTGGCCCGGACCCAGCAGAACACCGAGGCCGTGAAACCCCGTTGGGACCAGGGCACCACCCTGATCACCGGAGCCACCGGCGCACTCGGCGGCGTACTCGCCCGCCACCTCGTCACCGAACACGGCGCCCGCCACCTCCTCCTCCTCAGCCGACGCGGCATCGACGCCCCGGGCGCCGAGGAACTGCGGACGGAACTCGCCGGGCTCGGCGCCCAGGTCACCGTGGCCGCCTGCGACGTCGCCGACCGGGAATCGCTGGAGTCGGTCCTGGCGGCGGTCCCGGCGGAGCAGCCGCTGACCGGGGTGATCCACACGGCCGGTGTGCTGGACGACACCGTGCTCTCGGAACTGACCCCGGAGCGGCTGGCGAAGGTCCTCCAGCCCAAGGTGGACGCGGCCTGGAACCTCCACGAACTGACCAAAGACCTCGACCTGTCCGCCTTCGTCCTCTACTCCTCCATCGCGGGCCTCATCGGCAACGCGGGCCAGGCCAACTACGCGGCGGGCAACACCTTCCTCGACGCCCTCGCCCAGCACCGCCAGGCCCTCGGCCTCCCGGCCACCTCCCTCGCCTGGGGCCTGTGGGCCCAGGCCAGCACCATCAGCGGCCAGCTCGAAGAAGCCGACCTGCGCCGGCTCGCCCGGCTCGGTCTGCTGCCGCTGTCCTCGGCCGACGCGATGGACCTCTTCGACGCGGCCCCGGGCACGGGCGAGGCCGTCCTCGCCGTCACCCGGCTCGCGGTGGACGCCCTGCGCAAGCAGGGTGACCGGCTGCTGCCGCTGCTGCGGGAGCTGGCCCCGGCCGGTCCGCGCCGTACGGTCGCGGGCGCCGGAGCGGGACCGGGCGCGCAGGGCGGCCCCTCGCTGGCGGAGCGCCTCGGCGCGCTGCCGGAGGAGGAGCGCCTGGCGCTGCTGACCGATCTGGTGCGGGCCCAGGTCGCCGCCGTACTCGGCCACTCCGACCACACCACCATCGACGCCGACCGCGCCTTCCAAGAACTCGGCTTCGACTCCCTCACCGCCGTAGAACTCCGCAACCAGCTCAACACCGCCACCGGACTACGCCTGCCCAGCACCCTCGTCTTCGACTACCCCAACCCCACCACCCTCGCCACACACCTGCGGCGGCAGATCACCGTGGAGGAGGTCTCCGTGGCCGCCCCGGTCCTCTCGGACCTCGACAAGCTGAAGTCCGCTATCCAGGCCGCCGCTTCGGACCGGGACGCCTTCGACCAGATCACCGGCCGCCTCCGCGAACTGCTCGACATCGCCGACACGGCGGGCGGTGCCAGGGCGGACGAGGCGGAGAACCAGGACCTGGACGCGGCGAGCGACGAGGAGCTGTTCGCACTCCTCGACGACCTGGACTGAGCTTCACCGGACCGAGCGTCACCGGACTCAGCCTCACGGGCCCGAGCAGCACCGGACCCAGCGGCACTGGACCGATCCGCATGCGAAACCTCCATTCATCACCCAGCCACATCACGTCGGGGAGCTGAGAACCAAGTGGCGAACGAGCAAGAACTCCGGGAATACCTCAAGCGAGCCATCGCCGACGCCCGGGACGCGAAGAAGCGCCTGCGCGAGGCCGAGGACAAGGCACAGGAGCCCATCGCGATCGTCGGGATGGCCTGCCGGTACCCGGGCGGGGTCGCCACCCCGGAAGACCTGTGGCGGCTGGTCCGCGACGAGGTGGACGCGGTCAGCGGGTTCCCCGTCAACCGTGGCTGGGACCTGGAGCGGCTGTACGACTCCGACCCCGGCACGGCGGGCACCTCGTACACCGCCGAGGGCGGCTTCCTGCACCAGGCCGACCTGTTCGACCCGGAGTTCTTCGGGATGTCCCCGCGCGAGGCACTGGCCGTGGACCCGCAGCAGCGGCTGCTGCTGGAGACCTCGTGGGAGGCGTTCGAGCGGGCCGGGATCGACCCGGCCTCGCTGCGCGGCAGCCGGACGGGCGTCTTCACCGGCCTGATGTACAACGACTACGGCTCCCGGCCCCACCTGCCCGCCGAGGGCAACGAGGGGTACCTGTTCAGCGGCAGCGCGGGCAGCATCGCCTCGGGCCGGCTCTCCTACACGTACGGTCTGGAGGGCCCGGCGGTCACCGTCGACACGGCCTGCTCGTCCTCGCTGGTGGCCATGCACCTGGCGGCGAGCGCGCTGCGTTCCGGGGAGTGCGACCTCGCGCTGGCGGGCGGCGCGGCGGTCATGTCGACGCCGACGGCGTTCATCGAGTTCTCCCGGCTGCGCGGTCTCGCCGCCGACGGCCGCTGCAAGTCCTTCTCCGAGCACGCGGACGGCACCGGCTGGTCGGAGGGCGTCGGCCTGCTCCTGGTGGAGCGGCTCTCGGACGCCCGCCGCAACGGCCACCAGGTCCTCGCCGTCATCCGGGGCACCGCCGTCAACCAGGACGGCGCCTCCAACGGCCTGACCGCCCCCAACGGGCCTTCGCAGGAGCGGGTGATCCTCCAGGCGCTGGCCGGCGCCGGGCTGAGCACCGCCGACGTGGACGTGGTCGAGGCGCACGGCACCGGTACTTCGCTGGGCGACCCCATCGAGGCGCAGGCACTGCTGGCCACCTACGGCCAGGACCGCCCCGCCGACCGGCCGCTCTACCTCGGCTCCCTGAAGTCGAACATCGGGCACAGCCAGGCCGCCGCCGGAGTCGGCGGGATCATCAAGATGGTGCAGGCGATCCAGCACGGGGTGCTGCCGAAGACCCTGCACGCGGAGGAGCCCTCGACCCGCATCGACTGGGAGGCGGGCGCGGTCTCGCTGCTCACCGAGGCCCGCGCGTGGCCGCGTACGGGGGCGCCGCGCCGGGCGGGCGTCTCGTCCTTCGGCTTCGGCGGCACCAACGCCCACGTGGTGATCGAGCAGGCCCCGGAACCGGCGGAGGCGACGGACACGGAGCCCGTCGTGGCACCGGCACCGCGTGACCTTCCGGTGGTGCCGTGGGTGCTGTCCGGCAAGACGCCGGAGGCCCTGACCGGCCAGGCGCGGCGGCTGCTGGCGCATGCCGAGGAGCGGGACGCCGAGGAGCAGGACGCCAACGACCTGGCCGACGACCTGACCGAGGTCGCCCGGTCCCTGATCTCCACGCGCGCGCTCTTCGACCACCGTGCGGTGGTGGTGGGCGGCGACCGTGCCGCGCTGATGGAGGGCCTGCGCGCCCTGGCCGCCGGGGAGACCTCACCCCACACCGTCCGGGGCACCAAGACCGCCGGGAAGTCGGCGTTCCTCTTCACCGGGCAGGGTGCGCAGCGCACGGGCATGGGCGAGGAGCTGTACGCCGCCTTCCCCGCCTACGCGGAAGCCTTCGACGCGGTCGCGGCGGAGCTGAACCAGCATCTCGACCGGCCCATCCGTGAGGTCATCGCCTCCGGTGAAGGTCTGGACGACACCGGCAACACCCAGCCCGCGCTGTTCGCCGTCGAGGTCGCCCTCTACCGCCTCGTCGAATCCTGGGGCATCACCCCCGACTACCTCGCCGGGCACTCCATCGGCGAACTCACCGCCGCCCACATCTCCGGAATCCTGTCACTGAAGGACGCCGCCACCCTCGTCGCCGCCCGCGCACGCCTCATGCAGGCACTGCCCACCGGCGGCGCCATGATCGCCCTCCAGGCCACCGAAACCGAACTCCTCCCCCTCCTCGAAGGACTGGGGGAACGGCTCTCCATCGCCGCCGTCAACGGCCCGAACTCGGTGGTCGTCTCCGGCGACGAGGACGCCGCCCTCACGGTCGCGGCGCACTTCTCCGGCCTCGGCCGCAAGACCAAACAGCTCACCGTCTCCCACGCCTTCCACTCCCCCCACATGAACGGAATGCTGGACGACTTCCGCACCCTCGCGGGCTCGCTCACCTACAACGAACCCCGCATCCCCGTCGTCTCCACCCTCACCGGCGCACTCGCCACCGGGAACGACCTGCGCACCCCCGCCTACTGGACCGACCAGGTCCGCGGCGCCGTCCGCTTCACCGACGCCGTCACCACCCTCGAAACCCTCGGCACCACCACCTTCACCGAAATCGGCCCCGACGCCGTCCTCACCGCCCTCACCGCCGGTTCGGTGGCGGACCCCGGTGCGGTCGTGGCCGTCGCCGCCCTGCGTTCCGGGCGTCCCGAGGCGCAGCAGGCCGTCCTGGCCGCCGCGCAGTCGCACGTGCGGGGACGCAGGATCGACTGGGCCGCGTACTTCGGGGGCCCGCCGGCCGGTTCCGCCGAGCTGCCCACGTACGCCTTCCAGCGGGCGCGTTACTGGCTCGACGTGACCGAGGCCGCCGCCGACGCGTCCGGGCTGGGGCTGGACCCGACGGACCATCCGATCCTCGGGGCCTCGATCGACCTGGCCGACGGCGACCAGACGGTGTTCACGAGCCGGCTCTCGCTCCGCTCGCACCCCTGGCTCGCCGACCACGCCATCCTCGGGACCGTCCTGCTGCCCGGGACGGGATTCGTCGAACTCGCCGTCCTGGCCGGTGGCCGGCTGGGCTGCCCGCAGGTCGAGGAGCTGACGCTGTCGGCCCCGCTGGTCCTGCCCGAGCACGGGGGCGTACAGCTCCAGCTCGTCGTCGGTGAGGCGGACGGCTCGGGCCGCCGCAGTGTCGACGTGTACTCCCGCCACGACGGCGACGCGCCCTCCGAGGCCCGCCCGTGGACGCTGAACGCCAAGGGGGTGCTGGCCCCCGGGAGCACGGTGGACGGCGAGGCCCTGATGGTCTGGCCGCCGGCCGGGGCCACCGAGGTCTCCCTCGACGGCGTGTACGAGCGGCTGGCCGCCCAGGACTACGCCTACGGTCCGGCCTTCCAGGGGCTGCGCCGGGTCTGGCGCGGCGACGGCGAGATCTTCGCCGAGCTGGCGCTGCCCGAGGGGCCGCGCGCCGAGGCCGGACGGTTCCTGCTCCACCCGGCGCTCCTCGACTCCGCCCTCCACCCGCTGCTGCCCGGTGTGGTGGACGACGACCGGGTCGCGCTGCTGCCGTTCTCCTGGTCCGGGGTGAGCGTCCACGCCACGGGCGCCTCCGCGCTGCGGGTCCGGCTGACGCTGACCGGCCCCGAGGTGGCCGCGCTGACGGTGGCGGACGGTACGGGTGCCCCGGTGGCGACCGTGGAGTCGCTGCTGCTGCGCCCGCTGTCGAAGGACGCCCTGCGCGAGGCGAACTCCGCCGCCCGGGACGGGCTGTTCAAGGTGGCGTGGAGCCCGGTACCGGCCGCTGCCCCGGATGTTTCGGTGGACGCGTCCGGCTGGGCCGTCGTCGGGGAGCCCGTGCTCGACGGCGCCCGCCCGTACGCCGACCTGGCTGCCGTCGCCGAGGCCGACGGCCCGGTCCCGGCAGGGATCGTCCTCGCCCTGCCCACCGGAACCCCTGATGAGACCGCCGGGCTTCCGGACGGGGTGCCCGGTACGGCGCACCGCGCCGTGCGGGAGATGCTCGCGACGGTGCAGTCGTGGCTGGTGGACGAGCGGTTCGCGGACTCCGTCCTCGTGGTGACCACCCGGGGCGCCCTCGCCACGGGCGGGGAGCCCGTCACCGACCTCGCGCACGCCGGGGTCTGGGGCCTGCTGCGCGTCGCACAGACGGAGAACCCGGGCCGGATCGTCCTGGCCGACCTGGACCCCGACGGCATCGGCTCCGCTGGCTCCGGCACGCTGCCCACCACCGCCCTCGCCCTCGTCCTGGCCTCCGGTGAGCCGCAGTTCGCGGTGCGCGGCGGCCAGGTGCTGGTGCCCCGGCTGGCCCGGACCCAGCAGAACTCCGAGGCCGTGAAGCCCCGTTGGGACCAGGGCACCACCCTGATCACCGGAGCCACCGGCGCACTCGGCGGCGTACTCGCCCGCCACCTCGTCACCGAACACGGCGCCCGCCACCTCCTCCTCCTCAGCCGACGCGGCATCGACGCGGCGGGCGCCGAGGAACTGCGGACGGAACTCGCCGGGCTCGGCGCCCAGGTCACCGTGGCCGCCTGCGACGTCGCCGACCGGCCCGCGCTCGCGGCCGTCCTGGCGCGGATACCGGCGGAGCAGCCGCTGGGCGCGGTCGTCCACACGGCCGGTGTCCTGGACGACGGGCTCCTCTCCTCGCTCACCCCGGAGCGGCTGGCGAAGGTCCTCCAGCCCAAGGTGGACGCGGCCTGGAACCTCCACGAACTGACCAAAGACCTCGATCTCTCCGCCTTCGTCCTCTACTCCTCCATCGCGGGCCTCATCGGCAACGCGGGCCAGGCCAACTACGCGGCGGGCAACACCTTCCTCGACGCCCTCGCCCAGCACCGCCAGGCCCTCGGCCTCCCGGCCACCTCCCTCGCCTGGGGCCTGTGGGCCCAGGCCAGCACCATCAGCGGCCAGCTCGAAGAAGCCGACCTCAAGCGGATGGAGCGCACCGGCCTGCTGCCGCTGTCCTCGGCCGACGCGATGGACCTCTTCGACGCGGCCCCGGGCACGGGCGAGGCCGTCCTCGCCGCGACCCGGCTGAACACGGCCGCGCTGCGCAAGCAGAGCGACGGCCCGCACCTCCTCTTCCGCGGCCTGCTCCCGGCGGCCCCCCGCCGGACGGCGACCGCCGCGCGGACGGGCGGCGGTTCCTCCCTCGCCCAGCGCCTCGGCGCGCTCTCCCCGGCCGAGCGGGACCAGGCCCTGACCGATCTGGTGCGGGCCCAGGTCGCCGCCGTACTCGGCCACTCCGACCACACCACCATCGACGCCGACCGCGCCTTCCAAGAACTCGGCTTCGACTCCCTCACCGCCGTAGAACTCCGCAACCAGCTCAACACCGCCACCGGACTACGCCTGCCCAGCACCCTCGTCTTCGACTACCCCAACCCCACCACCCTCGCCACACACCTGTCGTCCGAGCTGTTCGGCGGGCAGGAGCACGGCGCGCCGGTCGTGGTCGCGGCGGACTCCGTCTCGCTGGAGCCGATCGCGATCGTCGGCATGGCCTGCCGTTACCCCGGCGGGGTCTCCTCGCCGGCCGAGCTGTGGCGGCTGGTCGCGGAGGGCGCGGACGCCATCACCGACTTCCCCGTCAACCGTGGCTGGGACCTGGAGAACCTCTACCACCCGGACCCCGACCACACGGGAACCACCTACGCCCGGGGCGGCGGCTTCCTCCACGACGCGGACCTCTTCGACCCGGAGTTCTTCGGGATGTCCCCGCGCGAGGCGCTCGCCACCGACCCGCAGCAGCGGCTGCTGCTGGAGACCGCCTGGGAGACCGTGGAGAACGCGGGCATCGTCCCGGCGTCGCTGCGCGGCAGCCGGACGGGTGTCTTCGCCGGAGTGATGTACCACGACTACGGCTCCGCCCTCCAGACCGTTCCGGAGGACCTGGAAGGCTATCTGGCCAGCGGAAACGCGGGCAGTGTGGCCTCGGGCCGGGTCTCGTACACGCTGGGTCTCGAAGGCCCGGCCGTCACCGTGGACACGGCCTGTTCCTCCTCGCTGGTGGCCATGCACATGGCGGCGAGCGCGCTGCGTTCCGGCGAGTGCGACCTCGCGCTCGCGGGCGGGGTCACCGTGATGTCGAGCCCGACCTCCTACGTGGAGTTCTCCCGTCAGCGCGGTCTCTCGCCCGACGGCCGGTGCAAGCCGTTCGCGGCGGGCGCCGACGGCACGGGCTGGAGCGAGGGCGTCGGCCTGCTGCTCGTGGAGCGGCTGGCGGACGCCGAACGCAACGGGCACACCGTCCTCGCGGTCATCCGGGGCAGTGCCATCAACCAGGACGGCGCCTCCAACGGCCTGACCGCCCCCAACGGGCCTTCGCAGGAACGCGTCATCCGCCAGGCCCTGGCCAACGCCGGGCTGAGCACCGCCGACGTGGACGTGGTCGAGGCGCACGGCACCGGCACCACCCTCGGCGACCCCATCGAGGCACAGGCACTGCTGGCCACCTACGGCCAGGACCGCCCGGAGGACCGGCCGCTGTGGCTGGGCTCGCTGAAGTCCAACATCGGGCACAGCCAGGCCGCCGCCGGAGTCGGCAGCGTCATCAAGATGATCGAGGCCATGCGCCACGAGGTACTGCCCAAGACCCTCCACGTGGACGCGCCGTCCGGGCACGTCGACTGGGAGGCGGGCGCGGTCTCGCTGCTCACCGAGGCCCGCCCGTGGCCGGAGTACGGGCGTCCGCGCCGCGCCGCCGTCTCCTCCTTCGGCATCAGCGGCACCAACGCCCACGTGGTGATCGAGCAGCCGGCCGCCCGGCCGGAACCCGCGACGGCGGACACGGCCCCGAAGCCGCACGGCCTTCCGGTGGTGCCGTGGGTGCTCTCCGGCAAGACGCCGGAGGCCGTGACCGGCCAGGCGCGGCGGCTGCTGTCCCTGGCCACCGACGCGGACACGGACCCGGGCACGGACCCGGCGGACATCGGTCTCTCGCTGGCCACCGCCCGCTCGCTGTTCGAACACCGGGCGGTGGTCGTCGGTAGCGACCGTGACGCCCTGCTGGAGGGCCTGCGCGCCCTGGCCTCGGGCGCCTCGGCACCGGGAGTCGTCCGCGACAGCCGCACCGCCGGGAAGTCGGCGTTCCTGTTCACCGGGCAGGGCGCGCAGCGCGCGGGCATGGGCGAGGAGCTGTACGCCGCCTTCCCCGCGTACGCGGAAGCCTTCGACGCCGTCGCCGCAGAGCTGAACCAGCACCTCGACCGGCCCATCCGCGAGGTCATCGCCACTGGTGAAGGTCTGGACGACACCGGCAACACCCAGCCCGCGCTGTTCGCCGTCGAGGTCGCCCTCTACCGCCTCGTCGAATCCTGGGGCATCACCCC
>NZ_JBITDK010000057.1:0-11862 GCF_044454165.1 Streptomyces sp. NPDC051567
CCACCGGGAACGACCTGCGCACCCCCGCCTACTGGACCGACCAGGTCCGCGGCGCCGTCCGCTTCACCGACGCCGTCACCACCCTCGAAACCCTCAACACCACCACCTTCACCGAAATCGGCCCCGACGCCGTCCTCACCGCCCTCGCCCAGGACAGCCTTTCGGCCGCCGTGGCCGTGCCGCTGCTGCGCCGGGGCCGGGCCGAGGCTCCGGCGCTCGTCGCGGGGGCCGGGCGGCTGCACAGCCGGGGGGTCCGCGTCGACTGGGCCGCGTACTTCGCCGGTACGGGGGTCCGCCCGGCCGCGCTGCCCACGTACGCCTTCCAGCACGAGGCGTTCTGGCTCAAGGGCTCGGCCCCGGCCGGTGCCGACGGGTCGGGGCTGAACCCGACCGGGCACCCGCTGCTGGGCGCGGCCGTCACCATCGCGGGCGCCGACCAGACGCTGTTCACGAGCCGGCTCTCGCTCCGCTCGCACCCCTGGCTGACCGACCACGCCGTCTTCGACGCGGCCGTGCTGCCCGTCTCCGCCCTGGTGGAGCTGGCCGTACGGGCCGCCGACGAACTGGGCCTGGCCGGGCTCGCGGAGCTCGACCTGCGGGCGCCGGTCGTCCTGCCCGGGGAGGGGTCGCTCCAGCTCCAGCTGGGTGTCGGCGAGGCCGACGGCTCCGGGCGGCGCGCGTTCACCGTCCACACCCGGGCCGACGACACCGCCGGGACCGCCTGGACCGTGCACGCGCACGGCGCCTTCGACACGGTCGGCGGGCCGGACGTGCCCGCCACCCTCGGCGGTGAGGCCACCGAGGTCCGGCTGCCCGAAGGGCTGCTGCCGGACGCCGCCGCGTACGAACTGCACCCGGCGCTGCTGGAGGCGGCCGTCGCCGTCGCCGCGCACCTGGGCACGGCAGGCGGGGCGGACGCGGCGGGCGGGGCCGGTACGACCAGGGTCCCCGCCCGGTGGCAGGGCGTGCGGCTGCACGCCACCGGGGCCACCGTCGTACGGGTGCGGACCGCGCCGGTCGACGGGGACGCGGAGGGCGCCGTCACGGTGACGCTGTCCGACGCGCAGGGCGCGCCCGTCGCCACGGTCGAGCGGCTCGTCTTCCGGGACCTGCCGGACACCGAGTTCGCCGCCCCGGACGGCGGCAGCCGGCCGCTGTTCCAGGTGGACTGGGACCGCACCGCCCTGCCCGAGCCGGGCAGCCGGGTGCGCTGGGGCACGCTCGGCGGCGCGGAGGCGGGCTTCGACGATACGGCCTCCGGCGGTCCGGGCTTCGACGGCCCGGCCTTCGAGGACGTGGCGGCGGTCGCGAAGGCGACCGAGGCCGGGGCGGCCGTGGACGCCGTGCTGGCCTGGGCCGCGCCCGGGGCCGCCGACGGTGTGGTGGGCTCGGCCCACTTCGCCGCGCGGCGGGCCCTGGCCCTGGTCCAGGAGTGGCTGGCGGACGACCGGCTGGAGTCCACCCGTCTGGTGGTCCTCACCCGGGGCGCGGTGGACGCCGGTTCCGAGGGGGTGCCCGAGCTGGGCGCCGCGACCGTCTGGGGGCTGCTGCGCTCCGCGCAGGCCGAGGCCCCGGACCGGATCGTGCTCGTCGACCTCGACGTCGACCTCGACGGCGCGGACGGCGGCGGGCTTCCGTCGGCGGCCCTGCCGGTCCTGTCGGCGGTCCTCGCCGCCGGGGAACCGCAGGCAGCCCTGCGCGGTGGCGCGGTGCTGCTGCCGAGGCTGCACCGGATCGCGGACGGCGCCGAGGGCGCGGGCGGCCGGGAGGCCGTCTGGGACCCGGAGGGCACGGTCCTGATCACCGGGGGCACCGGCGCGCTGGGCTCCCTCTTCGCCCGGCACCTCGTCACCGAGCACGGCGTGCGGCACCTGCTGCTGCTCGGCCGGCGCGGCGCCGAGGCCCCCGGGGCCGAGGAGCTGCGGGCCGAACTCGCCGGGCTCGGCGCCGAGGTCACCGTCGCCGCCGTGGACGTCTGCGACCGGGACGCGCTCGCCGCGGCCCTGGCGGACATCCCGCAGGAGCACCCGCTGCGGGGCGTCGTCCACACCGCGGGCGTGCTCGACAACGGTCTGGTCTCCGCGCTGACCCCGGACAGTCTCGACGCCGTGCTGCGGCCGAAGGCCGACGCGGCCTGGCACCTGCACGAGCTGACCGAGGACCTCGGTCTCTCCGCGTTCGTCCTGTTCTCGTCGAGCGTGGGCGTGATCGGCGGGCCCGGCCAGTCCAACTACGCGGCGGCCAACGCCTTCCTCGACGGGCTCGCCGCGCACCGCGCGGCCCTGGGGCTGGCGGCGACCTCGCTGGCCTGGGGTCTGTGGGGCCTGAGTTACGGGATCAACGCGGGTCTGGACGAGAACGACCTCAAGCGGTTCAGCCGTGAGGGGTTCCGGCCGGTCTCGCCCCAGGAGGGCACGGCGCTCTTCGACTCGGCGCTCGCCGGGGCCACCTCGGCGGTCGTCGCCCTCCCCGTCGACCTGTCGGCGATGCGGGCGCACGGCCTGGTGCCGCCGGTCTTCCGGGCGCTGGTACGGGTCCCGAACCGGCGCGCCGCGCAGTCCGGCGCGGCCGGCGCCGAGCTGCTGGCGACCCGGCTGGCCGGGCTCTCCCCGGTCGAACAGCACCAGGCGGTGCTGGAACTCGTCCGGACCGAGGTGGCCGCCGTCCTGGGCCACGCGGGCCAGGACGCGGTCCAGGCCGACCGCGCCTTCCAGGAGATGGGCTTCGACTCGATGACGGCGGTGGAGCTGCGCAACCGGCTCATCGCCGTGACCGGGGTGCGGCTCTCCGCCACCGTGGTCTTCGACCACCCGACCCCCACCGCGCTCGCCGAGCACGTGCTCGGCGAGGTGGCACCCGACGGCGCGGCGACCGCCTCGCCCGTCATGGCCGAACTGGACCGGCTGGAGGCGGCCCTCACGGCGCTCTCCGAGGACAGCCAGGCCCGTTCCACGGTTTCCGTCCGACTGCAGACCATCCTTTCCCGGCTGAACGAGGCGGCGGGGCCGGCCTCAGGGCCCGACCTGGCCAGCACCATCGAATCCGCCTCCGCGGACGACCTCTTCGACTTCATCGACAACCAGCTCGGCCGTTCCGCGAACTGACGGTCCCGACCGACTCAGCTCTGAGGAGAAGTTGATTTCGCATGTCCAATGAGTCCAACGCACAGGCAGTGTCCACGGACCAGGCCGTTTCCAAAGAACAGAAGATGGTCGAGTACCTGAAGTGGGTGACCACCGATCTTCAGAAGGCTCGGCAGCGGCTCGCGGAACTGGAGGCCGGCACCGAGGAGCCGGTCGCGATCGTCGGTATGGCCTGCCGCTTCCCGGGCGGGGTGACCTCGCCCGAGGGACTGTGGCGGCTGGTCATGGACGAGGCCGAGGGGATCACCGAGTGGCCCGGGGACCGTGGCTGGGACATCGACGCCCTCTACGATCCGGAGCGCGGCAAGCCCGGGAAGTCGTACACGAAGCAGGGCGGGTTCCTCGACGGGGCCACCCTCTTCGACCCCGGCTTCTTCGGGATCTCCCCGCGCGAGGCGCTCGCCATGGACCCGCAGCAGCGGGTGCTGCTGGAGACCGCGTGGGAGACCTTCGAGCAGGCCGGGATCGACGCGACCACGCTGCGGGGCACCCAGGTCGGTGTCTTCGCGGGGGTCGTGGAGCAGAGCTACCTCGGGCTGGAGGGCCCGGAGGAGCTTGAGGGTTACCTGATGACCAGCAAGCTGAGCAGTGTCGCCTCGGGCCGGATCGCGTACAGCTTCGGTTTCGAGGGGCCCGCCGTATCGGTGGACACGGCCTGCTCCTCCTCGCTGGTGGCGCTGCACCTGGCGGTGCAGTCGGTGCGCAAGGGCGAGTCCACGATGGCGCTGGCGGGCGGTTCGACCGTCTCCGGCAACCCGAGCGGGTTCGTGGACTTCTCCCGGCAGAACGGGCTGGCCGAGGACGGCCGGATCAAGTCGTTCGCCGCCGCCGCCGACGGCACCGCCTGGTCGGAGGGGGTGGGGCTGCTCCTCGTCGAGAAGCTGTCGGACGCCCGCCGCAACGGCCACGAGGTCCTCGCGGTCATCCGGGGCAGCGCGGTCAACCAGGACGGCGCGTCCAACGGGCTGACCGCCCCGAACGGGCCTTCGCAGGAGCGGGTCATCTACCAGGCGCTGGCCAGTGCCCGGCTGAACGCCGCCGATGTGGACGTGGTCGAGGCGCACGGTACGGGGACCCGGCTGGGCGACCCGATCGAGGCGCAGGCGCTGCTGGCCACCTATGGGCAGAACCGCCCGGAGGACCGGCCGCTGTACCTGGGTTCGCTGAAGTCGAACATCGGGCACAGCGTGGCGGCGGCCGGTGCGGGCGGCGTGATCAAGATGATCATGTCGATGCGGCACGGGGTGCTGCCCCGGACGCTGAACGTCGACGAGCCGACGCCCATGGTCGACTGGGAGGCGGGCGCGGTCTCGCTGCTCACCGAGGCCCGCCCGTGGCCGGAGCGCACCGGCCCGCGCCGGGCCGGGATCTCCGCCTTCGGTGTCAGTGGGACCAACGCCCACGTCATCCTGGAGGAGCCGCCGGCCCCGGTCGCCGGGGAGGCGGACGGCCCGGCGGGTACGGCGCGGGCGCAGGACGGGCCCGCCGCGGTACTTCCGCTGCTGCCCTGGTCGCTGTCGGCGAAGACCCCGGAGGCGCTCGCCGCCCAGGCGGCGCGGCTGCTGGCGCACGTGGAGGGCTCCCCCGCCGTCCCGGCGCTGGACGTGGCGTACGCGCTGGCCACCGGCCGGGCGGCGCTGGAACACCGTGCGGTGGTGGTGGGCGGCGACCGTGCGGCGCTGTTGGAGGGCCTGCGCGCCCTGGCCGCCGGGGAGACCGCGCCCGGCACCGTCCGGGGCAGCAAGACCGCCGGGAAGTCGGCGTTCGTGTTCACCGGGCAGGGTGCGCAGCGCACAGGCATGGGCGAGGAGCTGTACGCCGCCTTCCCCGCGTACGCGGAAGCCTTCGACGCGGTCGCGGCGGAGCTGGACCGGCACCTGGACCGCCCGATCCGTGAGGTCATCGCCTCAGGCGAGGGCCTGGACGACACCGGCAACACCCAGCCCGCACTGTTCGCCGTCGAGGTCGCCCTCTACCGCCTCGTCGAATCCTGGGGCATCACCCCCGACTACCTCGCCGGGCACTCCATCGGCGAACTCACCGCCGCCCACATCTCCGGAATCCTCTCCCTCGCCGATGCCGCGACGCTCGTCGCCGCACGCGCACGCCTCATGCAGGCACTGCCCACCGGCGGCGCCATGATCGCCCTCCAGGCCACCGAAACCGAACTCCTCCCCCTCCTCGAAGGACGCGAAGGCGCCCTCTCCGTCGCCGCCGTCAACGGACCCACCTCCGTCGTCATCTCCGGCGACGAAGACACCGCCCAGCAGATCGCGGCGCACTTCTCCGGCCTCGGCCGCAAGACCAAACAGCTCACCGTCTCCCACGCCTTCCACTCCCCCCACATGAACGGAATGCTGGAGGAGTTCCGTACGGTCGCGGCCACCCTCACCTACGGCGAGCCGCAGATCCCGGTGGTCTCCACCCTCACCGGCAGACTCGCCACCGGGGACGACCTGCGCACCCCCGCCTACTGGACCGAACAGGTCCGCGGCGCCGTCCGCTTCACCGACGCCGTGCACACGCTGCGCAACCTCGGCGCCGCCGTCTTCACCGAGGTCGGCCCCGACGCCGTCCTCACCGCCCTGGTCCGCGACACGCTCTCCGACGCGGCGGCCGTGCCGCTGCTGCGCCGGGGCCACGCCGACACCGGGACCCTCATGGCGGGCCTCGGCCGCCTCCACACCGTCGGCGTACGGGTCGGCTGGGCCGCGTACTTCGCGGGGACGGGCGCCCGGCGCACGGACCTGCCGACCTACGCCTTCCAGCACGAGCGGTACTGGGTGGAGACGACCGGGGTCGTCGCCGACGCCTCCGACCTCGGCCTCGAATCGGCGGGCCACCCCCTGCTCGGCGCGGCCGTCACCATCGCCGGGTCCGACCAGGTCCTCTTCACCAGCCGGCTGTCCCTGCGCACCCACCCCTGGCTCGCGGACCACATCGTCCTGGACCAGACCCTGCTGCCCGCCACCGCCCTCGTCGAGATGGCGATCCGGGCCGGTGACGAACTGGGCTCCACCGTCCTCGACGACCTGTCCATCCTCGGCCCGCTCGTCCTGCCCGAGAAGGGCGGCGTGCACGTCCAGGTCAGCGTGGGCACCTCCGGTACCTCCGGCAAGCGCGAACTCGCCATCTACTCCCGCCCCGACAAGGCCGACGTGCCGTGGACGCTCAACGCCCGCGGCCACCTCAGCTTCCAGGGCACGGACGAGCCGTTCGCCCTCACCGAATGGCCGCCCGCCGACGCCCAGGAGGTCCCGCTCGACGACGCCTACGAGAAGCTCGCCGCCCAGGGCTACGTCTACGGCCCGGTCTACAAGGGCCTGGACGCCCTCTGGCGGGTCGGCGAGAACGAGGTGTACGCCGAGGTCAGGCTGCCCGAGCAGTCCCGTACCGGCACCGCGGGCTTCGGCCTGCACCCGGCGCTGCTGGAAACCGCGCTCGCGGCCTCCTGCCTCGCCACCTTCGGCAGCGTCCCCGAGAGCGCGGTGTGGATCTCCACCGACTGGAAGGGCGTACGCCTGTACGCCACCGGGGCCTCCAAGCTGCGGGTCCGGCTCGTCGCCGGGCCGGACGGGGAACTGCGCGTCCAGCTCGCCGACCAGGCCGGGCAGCCGGTCGCCGCCGTCGAGTCGGTGGCCTGCCGGGCCATCGCCGTCGGCGAGGTCTCCAACGCCCTGGCCCGCAACCGCGACTCCCTCTTCCACGTCGACTGGGCCCCCTACCCGGTCGTGGCCGCCGGGGACACCTCGCACTGGGCGACCCTGGGCGCGGACGGGTTCGGCGACCGCCGGTTCACCGGGGTGGCCCGGGTGGCCCGGGTCGTCGCCGCGGGCGAGCGCATCGATGTCGTCCTGGCCCGCCAGGAGACCCCCGACAGCGGTGACCCGGCCGCCGACGTGCACACCGCGACCCGGGACACGCTCGCCCTCGTCCAGAACTGGCTGGCCGAGGAACGGCTCACCGAGACCCGGCTCGTCCTGCTGACCCGCGGGGGCATCGCCGTCGGCGACGAGGACGTCACCGACCTGGGCGCGGCGACCGTCTGGGGGCTGCTGCGCTCCGCGCAGTCGGAGAACCCGGGCCGCATCACGCTCATCGACCACGACCTCGACCTGGAGGACATCGACTCCTTCCGGGTGCTGGGCTCCGTGGTGGCCTCCGGCGAGGCCCAGGCGGCCGTCCGCGGCGGCCAGGTCCTCGTCCCCCGGCTCGGCCGGATACCGGAGTCGGCGACGGGCGAGACCGGCTCCTGGGACCCCCGGGGCACGGTCCTGATCACGGGCGGCACCGGCAGCCTGGGCGGCCTGTTCGCCCGGCACCTGGTCACCGAGCACGGCATCCGGCACCTGCTGCTCACCAGCCGGCGCGGCCGGGACGCCGAGGGCGCCGACGCACTGGCGGCCGAACTCACCGCCCTCGGCGCCCGGGTGACGATCGCGGCCTGCGACGTCGCCGACCGGCAGGCACTGGCGGCCGTCCTGGCGGACGTCCCGCAGGAACACCCGCTGACCGGTGTCCTGCACACGGCCGGCGTGCTGGACGACGGGCTGATCGGCTCGCAGACCCCCGAGCGGCTCTCGGCGGTACTGCGCCCGAAGGTCGACGCGAGCTGGAACCTGCACGAGCTGACGAAGGAACTGGACCTCTCCGCGTTCGTCCTGTTCTCCTCCATCGCCGCGGTCGTCGGCGGCCCCGGCCAGTCCACCTACTCGGCCGCCAACCACTACCTCGACGGCCTGGCCCAGCACCGCCGCGCCCAGGGCCTGAAGGCCACCTCGCTGGCCTGGGGCCTGTGGTCGCAGACCAGCGGGATGACCGGTCACCTCGACCAGGCCGACCTCCAGCGGATCGCCCGCAGCGGCTTCCGCCCGGTCGAGTCCGAGCAGGGCCCGGCGCTGCTGGACATCGCGCTGAACCTCGGTCACGCGGCGCTGGTCGCGACCCCGATGGACCTCGCGACCCTGCGGGAGCAGGTCCAGGTGCCGGTGCTGCTCAGCAAGCTGGTCCGTACGCCGGCCCGCCGGACCGCGCAGAACACCGAGGTCAGCACGGAGACCCTGGCCGACCGGCTGGCCGGGCTGGAGCGGGAGGAGCAGCTCGGGGCCGTACTGGAGGTCGTCCTCGAACAGGTCTCGGCGGTGCTCGGCCACTCCGGTACCTCCACCGTCGACACCGGACGGCCGTTCTCCGCGCTGGGCTTCGACTCGCTGACCTCGGTGGAGCTCCGCAACCAGCTGGGCACCGCGACCGGGCTGCGGCTGCCGCCCACCCTGGTCTTCGACCACCCGACCCCGGCCGCGCTCGCCGCGTTCCTCCACGACGAGGTCGTCAGCTCGCTCTCCGAGGACGGCTCCCCGAGCCGTACCGGCACCGACTTCGCGGCGGAGGTGCGCCTCGCCGAGGACATCCGGCCCGCGCGGGAGATCGTACGGACCGCCGAGGACCCGCGGGAGATCCTGCTGACAGGAGCCAGCGGCTTCCTCGGCGCCTTCCTCCTGCGCGACCTCATGCGCACCACCACGGGCCGGGTCCACTGCCTGGTGCGCGGGGAGGACAGGGCGACGGCGCTGGCGCGGCTGAAGGCCAACGCCCAGTGGTACCGGGTCTGGGACGACATCGAGGAGGAGCGGCTCTCGCTGGTCCTCGGAGACCTCGCGGAGCCCCGGCTCGGCCTGTCCGAGGAGGAGTTCGACGTGCTCTCCCGCACCGTCGACGTGGTCTACCACAACGGCGCCCGGGTCCACTGGCTGCACCCGTACGAGACGCTGAAGGCGTCGAACGTGACGGGCACCGAGGAGGTGCTGCGGCTCGCCGCGCGCCACCGTACGGTCCCGGTGCACTACGTCTCCACCGTCGGCGTCTTCGACGGGGTGCGCGAGCCCGGTGTCCCGCTGAAGGTCACCGACCCGACCGGGCCCGCCGAGGCCCTGCCGAGCGGGTACCTGCGTTCCAAGTGGGTGGCGGAGCAGCTCATCGGCCTGGCCAGGGACCGGGGTCTGCCCGTCTCCGTCTACCGCGTGGACGTGATCTCCGGCGACCAGGTCAACGGTGCCTGCCAGACGCGGGACTTCGTCTGGCTGACGCTGAAGGGGCTGGTGCAGTCCCGGAGCGTGCCGAAGGAGACCGAGGGCCGCTTCCACCTGCTGCCCGTCGACTACGTCAGCGCGGCGATCACCGGGATCTCGCGCCGGCCCGGCACGGTCGGCCGGACCTTCCACCTCTTCAACCAGAGCTCGCTGGCGCTGAGCCGGTGCGCGGAGTTCCTGCGCGGGCTCGGCTACGAGCTGGACGAGGTGGACCGGGACAGCTGGCACGCGAAGGTCAAGGCGGGCGACAACGCGCTGCTGCCGCTGCTGGACGCCTTCGAGATGATGACGTCGGACACCGACGGCTTCTACCCGCCGATCGACACCGCCGAGACGGCGGCGGCGCTGACGGGTACGGGCATCGAGATCCCGGTGCTGACGAAGGAGCTGTTCGAGAAGTACGTCGGCTTCTTCGTGGAGGAGGGACACTTCCCGCCGGCCCCCTGACCCGGGCCGCCTGACACACCGCAGGGGGAGGCCCCGCCGGTCACCCGGCGGGGCCTCCCCCCTGTGCGGTGCCAGGGCTACGGCAGGCGGACGCCGAGGCGGTGGCTGAAGACGTCGCGGGGGTCCCACTTGGCCTTGACCCGCTGGAGGCGCGGGTAGTTGTCCTTGAAGTACAGCTGGTGCCAGGGGATGCCGGAGGTGTTGAGGGCCGGGTCGGCGAGGTCGGCGTCGGCGTAGTTGATGTAGCAGCCGTCGTTGACGCCGCCGGGGCGCGGGACGCCGCCGGTCGCCGCGTACACGTCCTGGTACGCCTCGCGGACCCAGCGCTGGTGCAGGGCGTCGTCGGCCGGGTCGCTCCACAGGCTGCAGTAGAGCATCTTGGCGACGGAGTCGCGCTGGGCGGTGGCGGTGTCCTGCGGGCCCGGCTCGTTGATCTTCCCGCCGAAGCCGACGAGGGCGATCATCCCGTACGGCCCCGGGTAGTCGGCCCGGGTCAGCTGGCGGTAGAGCGCGGTGAGCTGCGCCTGCGGCATGGCCCGGCGGATGTACGCCGACTTGGACTTCCAGCGCGGGACGGCGGGCTCCACGAAACCGGACCATTCGGTGACCGCGTACAACCAGGGGGCCCGGTAACGGTCGCCGACCCGGTAGGAGACGCCGGTGCCCTCGGAGACGGCGGCGAGGAACCCGTCGAGGAGCTGGTCGGCGTGGGGGACGGAGGCGTCCACCTGGGTGCTCATCCGGAAGTAGCCGGCCGCCTTGTGCATGGCCTTGAGCTGGCTGAACAGGAAACGGCCCGGGGAGTCGGGGGCGGAGTTGTTCTCGTGCCAGACGTTGAAGTTGTGGACCAGGCGGGTGAAGCTCCGCTCGTCCAGGTCGGCCCACGACCAGCTCACGTCGGAGAGCAGGACCTCGGTGGGCGCCTTGGGCAGCAGCGCGGACGGGTCGTCGCCGGTGGCGCCGGGCGAGCGCAGCCAGTAGCGGGTGATGACCCCGAAGTTGCCGCCGCCCGCCCCGGTGTGGGCCCACCACAGCTCACGGTTCGGGTCGTTCGCCTCACGCGTGGCGACCACCTTGCGGGCCCGCCCGTCCTTGCCGACGTGGACGACCTCGACGGCGTACAGGTGGTCGACGGTCAGGCCGCGCGAGCGGGACAGCGCGCCGTAGCCGCCGCCGCTGATGTGGCCGCCCGCGCCGACGGTCGGGCAGGTGCCGCCGGGCAGGACGACGCCCCAGCGCTTGTACAGGGTGCGGTAGACGGTGCCGAGCAGGGCGCCCGGCTCGACGGCTATGGCACGGCGCTGCGGGTCGTAGCAGATGGCGTTCAGGCCGGACAGGTCGATGACGACCTTGATGTCGGCGCTGGCGGTGAAGTCCTCGTCGCAGTGGCCGCCGCTGCGGACCGCGACCTTGAGGCCCTGGTCGACCGCCTCCTGCACGGCGCGCACGACCTGGTCGGCGGAGCCGACGATCCGGACGTAGTCGGGGGCGCCCGTCCAGCGCTGGTTGGAGCCGGATATGAGTCCTCTGTACCGGGGGTCGGCGGGGGTGACGGTGATCGGGGCGGTGACGGCCACCCGGGACGTGACCGCCCCGGCGCCCCCGGCACCCCCGGCACCGGCCGCCGCCGCGGCTTCGGCCGCTTCGGCGGCCTGCGCGACGCCGGTCGTGGCGGGCAGGGCCAGGACGCCACCGGTGAGCGCGGCGCCTTTCATGAGCACCCGACGGGACACTTCGGTCATGACCGCATACCTCCATGGGACGAGGGAAACGCCGCGAACGGCACGAACCGAACAGACGTTTCCAGCCATTCCCCACGGCCGGGTAACCCCCGGGCAACCGCGCGGGCCCACCGGGCGGGAGCGCTGGGCGGACACACCGGGCGGGTCCGGGGCCGGGTCACCCGACCACACCGCGGTCACCGGCCGTCCAGTGCCCGTTCGGGCGTGCGGTGATTACCCGTCGGTGGACCGGCGACGGACGCGCGGAGCTACGTTCTGTGCTCGATGGTTTGCATGTGGCGGCGTGGATTCCGGGCATCACGCCGAGTACGGAAACGGTCTGTCACCCAAATATGAGGAGAGCGTCCGTGCGCAAGGTGCTCATCGCCAACCGTGGCGAAATCGCTGTCCGCGTTGCCCGGGCCTGCCGGGACGCCGGGATCACCAGCGTAGCCGTCTACG
>NZ_JBITDK010000058.1:0-11301 GCF_044454165.1 Streptomyces sp. NPDC051567
CCCCACAGCCCAAAACAGTCACTGACCAGCAACAACACATCAGGGACTCACTGTCTCTCACACCACTGTCCCCAACCCGAGAGATCGCACGCAGAACCCGGGCCCAGCCTCCCAGGACGGCCCCGGTAGCCGCATGGACAACAAGCGCCGGATCACCGCGCCAGGGATCGCAGTCAGCGGCGCTTTCTCATCGGGTACACCACGACCTCACCCGGCCGGCAGAAGCGCAGGAGCTTCCGCTCCCATGACAGCCCACCGTGGAACGACGAACCGCGCTGGACCAGCTCAGACATCCGTCACGCATGGTGATGCCCTCCCCGTTCACGGCTACCGCAACGCCGCCGTCACCCCGTTGCGGGCCGAAGGCCGCGAGATCGAGGGCGAAGGCGTGACCTGCTTCTCCCGCGCAAAGGGCCCCTGCACGGCAGTTGCGGACAGCGCCGGCCGGGCGAGGGCTCAGCGCACCCGGTCGTAGAGGAGGGACAGGACGCCGTGCTCTCCCGCGGCCTGGCTGACGAGCGACCATCGCCCTGCGGGCAGGCCGTCGTCGAAGAGGCGTGGGCCGCCGCCGAGGAAGACCGGAAAGATCGTGAGGCCCAGCCGGTCGACCTCGTCGGCCGCCAGCAAGGCCTTGATGACGCTCGCGCTGGAAAGCACGAGGATGTCACCGCCCTCGGTCGCCCTGAGGTCCGCGACGACCTCGGCGGCGGGCTTGCTCACGATCGTCGTCCGCTCCCACGGGGCCTCACCGAGGGTGGAGGAGAGGACCACCTTGTCGGTACCGACAAGCCACTTCGCGAAAGCCTCGTCACGGGGATCGACACCCTCCGTACCGATGACAGTGGGCCAGAAACCGAGGAACCCCTCAGCGTTGACCCGCCCCAGCAACACCGACGTCGCCGACTCCCAGAGGCTGGTCAGGTGGTTGCGGGCGACGTCGGTGTGGGCGTACGGCATCACCCAGCCCATGTCCTGAGGTTGGTCCGGCGCGGCGTAGTGGCCGTCGAGAGACAGGCTCATATTGATGACGACCCTGCGGCCGGTGGTCTGTTCCGTCACTTCGTCCTCCTTGTGTCGGTGTCGTGCGCGTTCGTGGTGAGGGCCGCCACGAGCTTGTCGAGGCTCTGGCCGAAACCGATTTCGATGCCTGCGACGAAGTCCGCAGAATCGACCGTGCTGTCGGTGATCCGCCAGTGGACATCGAGGTCCGTACCGGTTCCGGTGGGCCGCAGGTCCAGCTCGACATGGGCGGTGAAGGCGGGGCCGCCACCGGGAAGCAGCGGCGAGAGCCGGTAGGAGAGCCGCTCACCGGGGCGTACATCGTCGACAACGCCCTCCGCGCGCCCGGCAACCAGGTCCGAACCGTCGGCGTCCTCGGCATCGCGGTACTCCAGGACGACCCGCCCGCCCGGTCGTGCCTCGAAGACGAGCTCACAGACGCGGAGGTTGTCGGGCGTCCACCACCGGGCGAGCGACGGGGCCTGCGTCAGGTGGCGCCAGACCAGCTCGGGGCGGACCGGCAGCGGCCGGAGAAACTGGAACGAGCGGTCGTCGGCCCACCCCGGTTCCTCGGCGGCGAGCCGCTCCGCGTGGAGGCTGAGCCCGTAGTGGTCGTAGGTCGCGTGCGGGCCGCCGGGCCGTTCCGCGGTGTCGGCGAGCCGGCCGAGCGCGGCCGCCAGGTCCCGCAGGACATCGGGCCGCAGCGCGTAGACGCGGCGCTGGCCGGCGCGCTGGGAGGAGACGAGGCCGGCGCGCTCAAGGGCCTGCAAGTGCTTGGTCGTCTGCGGCTGGCGGGCCTCGGCGAGCTGGGCGAGGACGCCGACCGGGCGGGGCCGCTCGGCCAACAGGTTCACGAGCCGCCAGCGTGCCGGGTCGGCCAGTGCGGTGAGGAGTGCGTCCATGACCACAAGCCTCCTCGACAACGAATATTCGCGTCAAGGAATATTCGTATCAAGGGATGCTTTGCCCGGCGGTCAGGTCCTCTCGCGGGTGAGCGAGTCCTGGCTGCCCCTACAGGTGGGGCGTGCGGGGCGGAGGCCCGTCCGGCGGGATCTCCTCGACCGTGCGCGGCCGTGCGCGCCCGCTCCGGCGTGCCGGGTGGGGTGAGGAGGGGTCACAGGTGGCTGCCGCCCGAGACCTCGATGCGCTGGCCGGTCATCCACTGGGAGTCGGGCGAGGCGAGGAAGGCCACGATGCCGGCGATGTCGGAGGGTTCGCCGATGCGGTTGAAGACGGACATGTCGGCCAGGCGGGCGGCTCCGGCGGGGGTGCTGCGCAGGCCCGCGTTCATGTCGGTGGCGACGAAGCCCGGGGAGACCGTGTTGACGGTGATGCGCCGGGGGCCCAGTTCCTTGGCGAGGGCGATGGTGAGGGTGTCCATCGCCCCTTTGCTCATGGAGTACACGACGGACTCGGGGTAGGCGACACGGGTGACGGCGGAGGAGATGTTGATGATCCGGCCGCCCTCGCCCATCCGCCGGACGCCTTCCTGGATCACGAAGAGCAGGGAGGTGACGTTGACCGAGAAGATCCTGTCGACCAGCTCCGGGGTGACCTCGTGCAGCCGGGCCGAGCCGCTGACCGCCGCGTTGTTGACGAGGATGTCGAGCGTGGGCTCCGTGCCCCGCCGGGCCAGTTCGGCGTCCAGGGCGGTGTAGAGGGCCTCGGCGTCGCCGGGGACACCGAGTTCGGTCCGCAGGGTGAAGGCGTCCCCGCCGCGGGAGCGGATCGAGTCCACGACCTCACCGGCCGCGGTGGCGCTGTTGAAGTAGTGGACGGCCACGAGGGCGCCCTCGGCCGCCAGGCGTTCGGCCATCCCCCGCCCGATGCCCCGGCTCGCCCCGGTGACCAGGGCCGTCCTGCCGGTGAGGGGGCCGGCCGCGGGCGCCGTGACGGGGGCGGTGGCCCGGCGGGCCCCGGTTCTCGCGCGGCCGGGGCCCGCCGGGGGTCTCGCGGGGCCGGGCAGGGGTACCACGGCGGGCTGCCGGGCCAGGTCGGCGGAGGGGGATGCGGGTGAGTACGTCAAGGAGGGCCACCGTTCTGGACCGGGTCCGGGGAGATCGCGGCCGGTGAGGCCCGCTCGGCTGTCAGTCGAGCCTACGGATTCACAGCGCCTCGGCTCAGGCCGGCCGGAAGATGAGTTATGTCCAGGTGCGGGGACCGTACGGCCCGTGCCGGTGAGGGCCGGACCGGGCCCGCGTCCACCCCGGGAACGGTTCAGGCCCCGGCGGGCGGAATGTTGTTGTTCACCCGGAACAGGTTGGTGGGGTCGTAGGCGCGCTTGATGGCGCGCAGGCGTTCCCAGGTGCCTTCCGGGTACGCCTCCCGGATGCGCGCACGGCTGTCGTCGGCGAGGAAGTTGACGTACACCCCCGGTACTCCCTTCTGGAGCGCGACGGCCAGCTCGTCGGCCCAACGGGTGTGTGTCCCGGCCTCGTCGGGGTTCTCGTACAGTGCGGCCACATTGATCATCACGTTCCGGTCCCGGTGCGCGAACGCGGTCGCGTCCCGGGGAGTCCGGGCCATCGCACCGCCGAGCACACGTATCTGGACCGCGGGCAGCGTGGCTGTCGACGTCCTCAGCCGCTCAAGGATCAGCGCGGCGGTGTCGGTGTCGATGCCGTCGACGAACAGGTTACGGGCCGCGGCGAGCAGTCGGTGGTTCTCCTCGTCGGGCGGGTAGACCCCGGAGTAGGGCATGGGCTCGATCATGTCCGCGAGGGGAGTCGCCAGGGCCCGGAACGGCGCGACGGCTTCCTCGGCCGCTTCGCCTACGCCCGCGTGGACCAGCATGGCCATGAGGACCGGGGTGCCGTGCAGTTCCTCGGGGAGGAACGGCAGGAACTGTGCGGGCATGATGTTGACGATGCCGGTCAGCTCGTCGGGGGCGCGCAGGGACACCTCGACGAAGCCGGCGAGGACCTCGGGGGTTCCCGGCAGGACCAGCAGGCCACCGTAGACCGTGCCCAGCTCGTGCAGCCGGAACTGCATACGGGTCACCACGCCGAAGTTCCCGCCGCCGCCGCGAACCGCCCAGAACAGGTCCGGCTCGTGCTCGGCATCGGCCCGGCGCAGTTCGCCGTCGGCGGTGACCACCTCGACCGCCAGCAGGTCGTCGATGGTGAGCCCGTACTTGCGGACCAGGTAGCCGATGCCGCCGCCGAGGGTGATGCCGCCGAGGCCGACGCTGCCCGCGTCCCCGAAACCGGTGACGAGGCCGTGTTCGGCGGCTGCGTCGGTGAACTCGGCGGCGGTCAGCCCGGGTCCGGCCCAGGCGGTGCGGGCGACGGGGTCGATCCGCAGTTCCCGCAGCGACGACAGATCGAGGACGATGCCGTCTTCGCACAGGCAGAAGACGCTGTGCCCACCGCTGCGGACGGCCAGGGGCACCTCGCTGTCCCGGGCCAGCAGAACGGTCTGTGCCACGTCGGTGGCGTCGGCCGGCCGTACGATCACGGCCGGGCGCTGGTCCATCCCGCCCTGGTACGCGGCCCGCGCCTTCTCGTAACCGGCGTCGGCGGGCTGGAGCACCTCTCCGCCGACCACGGCACGCAACTGCCCGACCGGCACAGTGCCCCGCTCGATGACCGCGGGGGTCCTCTCCACCATGAAAGATCTCCTCATGTCTCAGGGCAGCGGCTCCGGCGGGGCGGGACGCCCTGTACGGACGCTCCGCCGAGGCGGCGGGAAGCAGCGGTCTCGGCGGACGGATCTCCACAGGCTGAGATCGCACGGCTGCGCACACGGTCCTACGGCCCGCACCGGCAGCGCATCTTCTGGATTGCGTTGCGAAAAGGCCGTGCCCCGGCCCGGCCTTCGCTTCCGGTGGTCCTCGCAACACCCCGGACGAAGGAGGCCGACGGACTTGGACGAGATGAAGGGGTCCGACGGACTTCGACGGCAGGGCCTAGAGCCGGAACATCATGGTGAACCGTTCGAGGAGGGTCCGTTCGCCTTCGACGTGGAGGCTGCCGTCGGCGAGGGCGTCCTCGGGCCAGCGGCCGTCCCTCACCAGGTCGCGCAGGGCCGTGGCGGTGCGGCTCTCGATGATCAGGTCCGGCCCCGGGTGGGGGCCCGGGCAGGTGGTCAGCACCGCGTCGGCGAGGTCCGCGTGGACGATCACACCGGCCACGCGGACCTCGCAGCCGAAGTCCGGTCCGAGTGCCCCGTCCGGGCGGAAGGTCGTCCTGAGCGACATGGCCAGCGACTCCGCGGTGACGACCTCACCGGAGCGTGGCTCGGTCAGCGTCCGGGCGCCCCAGCGGCCCAGCTCGATCAGGGCCGGTTCGATGTCCCGTCCGTACTCGGTGAGCTCGTAGACCACCGCGCGTTCGGGGTAGGGCAGGGCGCGGCGGACGGCCAGTCCGCACTGTTCGAGTTGCTTGAGGCGGGTCGAGAGGATATTCGTCGGAATGTCGGGAAGGCCGGTGCGAAGGTCGGTGTAGCGCTTCGGCCCGATGAGCAGGTTTCGGACAATCAGCAAGGTCCATCTCTCACCGATCATCTCCATCGCGCGGGCCAGGCCGCAGAACTGTCCGTACACGCGGGTCACCATGAGGCTTATTTTAACCCAGAGTTGCCTTGACAAGGCATGCTTGTTTTTTGCAAGCTTCCTTCATAGAAACCTGCGCGGTGGTCAGCATGTTGCAACCCTGAAAACGCACCACCTCGTGCCCGTTCGTCCTCAAAGGGGAGCATCATGCGAAAGATCATCAGCACCACGAACATCTCGCTGGACGGCGCCATGGACAAGCTGGAGGAGTGGCACTTCGGCTACTGGAGCGACGACCTCGGCAAGCACGCGGAGAAGCTGCTGTTCGGCAGTGACGCCATCCTGATGGGCCGTGCGACCTACGAGGGGTTCGCGGAGGCGTGGCCCGAGCAGGCCGGTACCGGCGAGTTCGCCGACCGGATGAACAGCATCCAGAAGTACGTCGTCTCCTCCACGCTGGAGAAGGCCGACTGGGAGAACACGACCATCATCCGGCAGGAGGACGCGGTCGAGGAGATCGCCAAGCTCAGGCAGCAGGAGGGCAAGGACATCCTGACGTACGGCTTCGGTCCGGTCGCCAGGACGCTGCTGGCCAACAACCTGCTGGACGAGGTCCGTTTCTGGGTCCACCCGGTCATCGCCGGTGGGGGCAACCTCGGCAACGACGACTTCAAGACCGCCTTCAAGCTCACCTCCGCCGAGCCGCTGGACACCGGCGTCGTGGTGCTCACCTACGTCCCGGCCCCTCTCCGGACGGCGTAGGCCGCGGTCACCTCGCGCTGCCGACGGCGGCGCGAGGTGCCATGGCGGGCCGGCCCTGCCGGTGGGCGGGGCCGCTCCCGCCGGACCGGCCGTACTTGGCGGTCCGCCACCAACGGGGGTGGGCGCGGTACCACTCGACGGTCTCGGCCAGGCCCTGGGCGAAGCCGATGCGGGGGGTGAACCCCAGCGTGTCGCGGAGTTTGGTCCCGTCGAGGGAGTACCTCAGGTCGTGGCCCTTGCGGTCGGCGACCCTGCGGACGACGGACGGGTCGGCTCCGCACAGGTCGAGCAGGCGCGCGGTGACATCGAGGTTGGTGAGTTCCTCGCCGCCGCCGACGTTGTAGATCTCGCCCGCCTCGCCCTCGGTGAGGACCAGCTGCACCGCCCGGCAGTGGTCGTCGACGTGCATCCATTCGCGGACGTTGCGCCCGTCGCCGTAGAGGGGCAGCGGCAGACCCTCCAGGAGATGGGTGACGAACAGCGGGACGAGCTTCTCCGGGTGCTGGTAGGGGCCGTAGTTGTTGGAGCACCGGGTGACCGAGACGTTCAGTCCGTGGGTGCGCCAGTAAGCACGGACCATCAGGTCCGCCGCCGCCTTCGACGCCGCGTAGGGCGAGTTGGGCAGCAGCGGTGACTCCTCGGTCCAGGAACCCTCGGGGATGGAGCCGTAGACCTCGTCGGTGGAGACGTGCACCATGCGCGGGACGCCCGCCTCCAGGCAGATGTCCGCAAGCGCCTGGGTGCCGCCCACGTTCGTGCGCGTGAAGACGTCGGCGTCCCGCACGGACCGGTCGACGTGCGATTCGGCGGCGAAGTGCACCACCGCGTCGTGGCCGGGCAGGACCCGCCGCAGCAGTGCCCGGTCACAGATGTCGCCCTGGACGAAGTCCAGGCGGGGGTGGGCCGCCGGGAGGTTGACGCGCAGGCCGGCGTAGGTGAGCTTGTCCAGGACGGTGACATGGGCGTTCTCGTACCCCTGGTAGCCGCCGTCGAGCAGGGTGCGGACGTAGTGCGAGCCGATGAAGCCCGCGCCGCCGGTGACCGCGATCCTCACCGTCCGGCCCCCACCGCGTGCAGGGTGCAGTCGCCGACGAGCGCGCCGTGCAGGTCGAACGGGCCGGGGAGCGACATGCCGTCCACCACGATCGCGTCGGCGAGGCTTCCGCCGCGCAGGTCGCACCGTCGGCCGATGGATGTGCCCGGTCCGATGTGACAGTCCTCGACGAGGGTTCCCTCCCCGATGACGGCCGGGCCCACGATCCGTGAACGGACCACCCGGGCACCGGGGGCGATGGACACCGGACCGTGGAGTTCGCTGTCCTCGACCTCTCCTTCGACCGAGGGCACGAGCTCCTCCAGCATCCTGCGGTTGCAGTCCAACAGGTCCTCCACCCGTCCGGTGTCGCGCCAGTAGCCGCGGTACTCGGTGGCCCGGACCTCCGCCCCCTGGGTGATCAGCCACTGGATGGCGTCGGTGATCTCCAGCTCGCCCCGGGCGCTCGGGACCACGGCGTCGACCGCCTGGTGGATGGCGGCGGTGAAGAAGTACACGCCCACCACCGCGAGGTCGCTGCGAGGCCGCTGCGGCTTCTCCTCCAGGCGGAGCACCCGGCCGGAGCCGTCGAGTTCGGTGACCCCGAACGCCTGCGGATCGGCGACCCTGTGCACCATCAACTGCGCCGCGGACGTACCCGCGACGAACTCCGCGGCGATCTGGCCGATGCCGTCCGGCAGCATGTTGTCCCCCAGGTACATGACAAAATCATCGTCACCCAGGAAGGTGCGGGCCAGCCGTACGCAGTGGGCGAGGCCCAGCGGCCTGTCCTGGCGGACATAGGTGATCCGCACACCGAACCGGGAACCGTCCCCGAGAGCCTCCGCCATGGTCGCCGCCCAGTCCCCGACGATGACCGCGACATCGGTCACACCCACCTTGCGCACGTTTTCCAGTACGTATTCGAGGACCGCTCTGTTCGCTATCGGAATGAGTTGCTTCGGCATGTGCCGGCTGAAGGGACGCAAGCGCGTGGCCGACCCTCCAGCCAGAATCAGAGCCTTCATGACTCTCTCTCCTCCCTGGTCGAGGGCGCGTCGTGAGATCTGGAGCACCGGCCGGTTCATCGTCGGCCGGTGTGTGGTGACCCGCATCTCCCTGCGTGCGCAAGGGCGGTTCCCCACGGCCCGCGGGGGCGGTGGACGGACCGGACGCACATCCGCAGGAGCGGATTCAGGCCGCCTGTCGCATTTTCGTGCTGACCTCAACAGAGCAACCTGGAAGAAGACAACGACAGACGCGGCATGGAACCCTCATAACGTGGCGGCTTCGTCACTCCCCCCGTGAATCGTCCAGAAAGGACAACACGTTGACGGAAGCATCGAACCCCGGGAACCTCCAGGAGATCGCTTTCACGAAGGTGCTCGACGCGCCGCGTGAAAAGGTGTTCCAGGCATGGACGGAGCCCGCGCACTTCACCCACTGGTGGGGCGGGGAAGGATGCTCCACGCCGCTGGACTCGATCTTCATGGAGGTCAAGCCGGGCGGAGAGTGGCGCGCCACCATGGTCATCGACGACGGCGGGATGGAGATCCCCTTCCTCGGCGTCTACTCGGAGGTCAGCGCGCCCGACCGCCTGGCGTTCACCCTCGTCGACCCGAAGGACGCCGCGGACCGTGAGGAGCGCGGCGACGCGGTCGGCGAGGTCGTGACCATCGTCCTCACCGCCACCGACGGCGGGACCGAGCTCTCCTTCCACCAGTCCGGTCACCTCACCGAGACGCAGCTCGTGGAAGCGACCGCCGGCTGGGAGAGCATGATCGACGCCCTGGGCACGTACACCTCCAAGCTCTGAGCCCCGGACCGGAACTTCCGGTACCGGCGCTACGGGCCATGGGCACGACGGGGGATGAGGGCCGGCCACGAGGTCCCCTCATCCCTCGCGCGCATCCGCGGGCACCCGCAGGTACGCAACCGTCAGAATCACGAAACCGCGCAGCACCGCCCCCCTACGCCTCACACCGGCCCCTCGCACGGCCGCCGGTCGCGGGGAGGGCGGCGCCCGCCTCCGTTCCAGCAGGACGGCCCGCAGGACATCCGGCCGGTGAACCCATGGGGAACGGGACCGACTTCACCTGTCCGACCAGGTGAATCACCGACGAAAGGACAGCCATGGAAACGGCCACTCCAGCGGAGCCCGCAACGCGGGCCGGGAGGCGTGAGTGGATCGGTCTGGCCGTACTCGGCCTGCCGACGCTCCTGCTGTCCCTGGACCTGAGCGTGCTCTATCTCGCGCTCCCCCGGCTGAGCTCGGACCTCGGCGCCAACGGTGTGCAGCAGCTGTGGATCACCGACATCTACGGCTTCCTGATCGCCGGGTTCCTGGTGACGATGGGCACGCTCGGCGACCGTATCGGCCGCAAGCGGCTGCTGCTCATCGGGGCCGCCGCGTTCGGCGTCGCGTCCCTGGTCGCGGCCTACTCCACCAGCCCGGAGATGCTCATCGCCGCCCGGGCGCTGATGGGTGTGGCCGGGGCCACGCTCATGCCCTCGACGCTGGCGCTGATCAGCAACATGTTCCACGACCCCAAGCAGCAGGCGGTCGCCTTCTCCGTCTGGATGAGCTGCTTCATGGGCGGTATGGCCCTCGGTCCGGTGATCGGCGGCTTCCTCCTCCAGTTCTTCTGGTGGGGCGCGGTCTTCCTCCTGGGCGTGCCGGTGATGCTGCTGCTGCTGGCCACCGGGCCGGCGCTGCTCCCCGAGTACAAGGACCCCGACGCCGGGCGTCTGGACCTGCCCAGCGTGGCGCTGTCCCTGGCCGCGATCCTGCCGTTCATCTACGGACTCAAGGAAGTGGCCAAGGAGGGACCGGGCACCGTCCCGATCCTGATCGTCGTGGCCGGGCTCGTCGTCGGGTACCTCTTCGTACGGCGGCAGCGCAGCCTGGCGAACCCGCTGCTGGACCTGCGGCTGTTCGGCAACCGCACTTTCCGGGCCGCCCTGTCGATCACTCTGCTCGGCGGCATCATGGCGGGCAGTCACCTCTTCGTGAACCTGTACCTGCAGACGGTCGAGGGGCTCAGCCCGCTCGAATCCGCGCTGTGGCTGATCCCGTCCGCCCTGCTCACCATCGCCAGTGTCATGTCGGCCCCGATCCTGACGCGGTGGATGCGTCCTGCGTACGCGATCGCCGGCGGGCTCGTCGTCGTCTCCCTCGGCTACTTCCTGATCTCGCAGGTGGACGTCAAGGGCGGGATGCCCCTGCTGGTGACCGGCCTGATCCTGTCGGCCGCGGGGATCGGCCCGATGGGAGCCCTGGGCACCGGCCTGGCCCTGGGGGCCGCACCGCCCGAGAAGGCGGGTTCGGCGGCCTCCCTGTCCGAGACGGGCGGTGAGTTCGGCATCGCCATGGGCGTGGCGACGATGGGCATGATCGGTACGGCCATCTACCGCGCCGGGGTCGACGACACGGTCGGCGCCGCCGGTCTGACCGACGGGCTGGCGGACACCGCTCGCGAGAGCATCGCCGGAGCCCTCACCGTGGCCGCCGATCTCACCGGACCCGTCGGTGGTGCGCTGCTCTCCGGAGCCCGGGACGCCTTCACCACGAGCCTCAACAGCATCGCGGCGATCAGCGCGGCCCTGGCGCTCGTGCTGGCGGCCATGGCCGTGATCTCCCTGCGGCACGTGGCCTCGGCCGGGGAGGGCGGCGAGGACGCGGCCTCCGACGAGGGGAGCGCCGCCGAGGCGACCGCGCCGTCGGCGGGGTCCGGCTCCGGGCAGGGCGACGCCGCCCGGGTGAAGGTCGCGGTCAGCGACTGAGACACGACGAGCGGCGCGACGATGCCGGTCTCCCGGGGCTCTCCAGGCCCGGGAGACCGGCATCGTCGTGTCCCGGGTCCTGCCGCCCGGGTCCTGCCCCGCCCGGGGCCGGACGGCAGCGCGCCCCCCGCGGCGGGGCGACGGCGGGGGCGCGCCCGGGTGCCGGCCCCCCGGGCCGGGCGGGCCGGGGCGGCCCGGCGGGGCGGGGCACGTCCCCCGCCGGGGTGGCGCG
>NZ_JBITDK010000059.1:0-7408 GCF_044454165.1 Streptomyces sp. NPDC051567
ACCCAGCCCCGCCCATAACCCCCATCGCGGACCCCCGACCAGCGAACCTCACAGCCCTAATCACGAACCGGACATCAGCTCACATATCGCCCTCTGAGAGTGAGGAAGTGCGTTGCGAACGGGCGCCGGGCGCCCTGCGGGGTGCAGGGTGCCCGGCTTCGGATCTGTGCTGTTGTGTTGCCGTGCTGTAGCCGGTGTTGCCCGGTCTTGGGTGACCGGGCGCCGACTGGGCCGGGGCGCTGTTGCTGTTCTGGTTGGTGGCCCGCGATCGGGCGGAGCCGCCGCGGCGGTGGTGGAGTTGTTCAGTGCAGCGAGGTGAGGAGGACGTAGCCGGGGTGGCCGGAGGCGGCAGGTGGGACGGGGGTCTGGCCCGGGCTGGTCTGATTGGGGTTGCCGCCGGCGCCACCGGTGTTGGGTGTGGGTGGCAGCAGGCCGTTGGCGACGGAGCTGCCCGCTCCGCCCCCCGCGGGGAAGCTGTTGCTCATGTAGCCGTTGCCGCCGTTGCCGCCGTTGCGGATCAGGGCGGTGCCGACGGGCTGCCATGAACCGGTCCCGCCGGTCCCGCCCGTACCCATGCCGCCCTGCCCGCCGCCGACGCCCCCGGCCAGGCCGGCCTGCCCGAAACCGCCGCCCCGGGCGGCCATGATCAGGGTGCCGGCGTTGCTGATGGTGCTGTCCCCGCCGCTGGTACCCGCCTGCCCGGCCTGGGGCGAGGTCCCGCGCGTCTGGGTGGGCGTTCCCGGGCTGCCGCCGGTGCCGCCCGCCCCCACCACCACGGTCAGGGTCACTGCGGCGGTCGAGGCTGTCACGACGCCGCGGATATAGCCGCCCGATCCGCCGCCGCCGCCTGCGCCGCCCACTCCCGGCGGGGTATCGAGGACGTCTCCGCCTCCTCCGCCGCCACCCCCGCCTCCGCCGCCCCACGCCTCCACCAGCACGGAGACGCCCGCGGGCACGGAGACTGTGTAGGTCCCTGCGGCGTTGAATTCCTGGATCCCGATGAAATCTGTCATGGATGATCCCTTCTTCTCCGCACTGCAGCCTCGGAGGCCGGAGCGGGCTCCGTAGCCACTGCGGCACGGATGTATCAAACGGCTACAAAGCCGCGATACGCTACCAGGATAGTCGTCTTTAGAGAAAAGCGACAGACCGTCAAAATCCTCATGTAATAGGCTTGTTGAGGACTTATCTGAAGATCAGGTGGCGCTGGTCGCCGCGCGGCTGGTTCCCCGGGACCAGGCCTGACCGGGCCCGTGGGGCGTTCGTCTACTTCTCGGCCTTGGTGCGGACCCAGTTCCGCAGTGGCTGGGCGTCGTCGGTGAGGGCCTGGAGAAGAAGCTCCGCCGCGTGGTCGGAGCTGATACCTGCGTGGCGGGGGAGGCATGTTGGATGTCACCGTCCAGTGGATACGGACGTCCTGGACGAAGGAGTCCCGGGGTGGAGAGGCTGCGGCTCGCCGGAACGCTGTCCCGGTCGGCTTTCGTGTCCCGCATATGTCACCTTCGGCCGCGCATGTAGTCCGCATGCATGAGCGCGACGGCTTCGATCCCTATGACGGCCAGGAAAACCTGCGCAAGGTCGACGTCCAACTCCGAGAGGAAGACGATCGGTTGCGAGTCCTTCCCAGGGTCCAGCCCTTGTTTGCTATACCACCTCGGCCACGACGGCCCCCGGCTGTACGCCTTGTCCCCGGTCAGTGGGTCCGCTGGCAGCTCAACTACCGTTTCAGCAGCGCGGCGGGGGTGCGGGGCTGGTCGTACTGGCTCGACACCTTCAACATCGCATACGGCCCGGTAGGAGCCGATGTGTTCTTGTCTCCACCCACGGTGCTCGTCGATGAGCGAGGACCAGTCCGATAGCCCCGCCGGGGAGTGATCACCCACTGGAGACCTCGGCGTTCTCGTCGGCATGGGCGGGTTGCCCAAGGTCCGCCAGGAGCTTGTCGATGCGGTCGCTGGTGCAGCAATGCCGTTCGACTTCGCGGTCCCAGCCGCGTTCGGCGGCGTCGTGAGCGAGGGTCTGCTCCACTTCGCGTCGGGCCCGCAGTCGTGGGGCGTACTCAGGTGTGGTGACGAACTTGGCGCAGGTCAGGTAAAGGTCGCACTCGCAGGGACATCGCGCAGGCGATCGCGCGGCAGGTCCTCGTGCTGCGGGACCTCAGCCAGTGGGCCTTCCCCGACCCGCAGGAGCCCGCCGACGAGCCGGCGCCGATCGACACCGCCGTCCTGCAGCGCCGCCGCGAGTTCGCCGCCACCGAGACCGCCGCCCTGTACCGGACCCCACTGAGAAGGCCGGACTCGCCCACCTGCCCACCCCACATCCGTGACTGCCCCGGTCGTCGAGGGTGACGGCATCACCGTGACCGCCTGACACACCCTCACCGGAAGGCCGGGAATCCCGGCGCGAGCACCCGTACCGGTGGCTTGTGCGGGTAGCGTCGGGTGCATCGACTTGGAGGTCGCCGTGACCGCACAGCCCGAGCACCACCACGAAGGCGGCAGTGCTGTCTTCGACCCGCCCATGGGAACCCTGCGTGAACTGCGGGCCGCCCTCGCCACATGGGGTTTCCCCGGCGACCGGGACCGCTTCGAGGCCGAGCTGGACGCCGCCGACCTCGACGACCTGACCCGGGTCCGTGAGATCACCCAGGCGTACCGGCACCGGGTACTCCTGCGTCTGGACCCCGCCGCGGCAGCCGCCCACCCGCAGGGCGCCGCAAGGAACTGCAATAGAGTCGTCGCATGACCGCCGACCCCGACAGCGCGCCGAACCCCGTCCCCTCGCCGCCGGCCGCGTTCGTCACACCCACCGAGCTGGCCCGACTCGTCGTCAAGAACGGCTGGGCCCCATCGATGACCCGCCAGCGCATCAGCGAGCTGGCAGACACCGACCCGAACTGGCCCGTCCCCCGCACCGAATGGCACCGCGTAGGTGCGTACTGGCAGATCCCCCTCGACGACCGGCTCGCAAAGTACTTCTCCCACCGCACGCCCACACCCCGCCCCGGCCCCAAGGGCTGGACGTAGCCGGAAGCACGCCCCCCCTTGGACCGGCTCCCCGCCAGCGTACGAGCCGGACAGCAGCTACGCCTGCGCGGCATGGGCGGGCCCGGGAACAACGGCGGTGCGCCAGGCGACCTCTTCGTCAAGGTGCACATCGACCGGCAGTGAGGCGGAGGATCTCCCCGTTCCTCGTTCGTGTGTGCGCGCCCTGACACTCTGGGACGGTCGGGGTGGGGCCGCGTACCGTCCTTACGAGAGCCGGTTTCGAGGAAGAGGTGGCGGAGTATGTCCGAGGTCGCCGAGCCGGCGTGGCGGGCCCACGTCGGGGGCCAGCTGGTGGAGATCCCCGCGACGATAGACGCGGTCTGCGAAGTCCTCGCCTCCGATCCGGAGCGTCTGGCCGAGTTCGAGGAGCAGCTCGGCAGTGTCCCGGCTCTGGAGCTGCCCGCTTTTGTGGCGGCGTACGCGTTGCCGCGGCAGGCGTGGGACGAGATCGACGCGTCCATCGAGCGGCTGCGGGCGGGGGACTTCTCCGGCTGCACTGCGCTGGAGGATCTGGACAACGCGGGCGGTGACACCGAGGTGCCTGGGCCAGGGGTGACATGAGCCGATACCGGATTCAGTACTCCGACCAGGCCCTGGTCCAACGGCGGTCGATGGACGCCCCGGTCCGCGCCGCCGTCGACGACGGGATGCGCCGACTGTCCACCGACCCCTACGGGCAGGGTCCATCCCGGCGCCGCGCAGCCAGGGCAAGGACCGCCGGATGCTCACCCTGCCGAAGGCGATCGTCGTCTACTGGGTCCACGCCGACGTCCTGGTCATCACCGCCGTCGACATCGTCCACTGAACACAGTGGTGGACGAGCCCGTGCGGACAGCCCCCGGATCTTCCGGGGGCTGTCCGCGTGTGTTCTCGCTTTCCGTGGCAGGCGGGGTCGTTCAGTGGGTGTGTGTCATGTGTTCTTCGAGTTCGGCGGCGAGAGCGGGATCAGGGCGGGGGACGGGGCCGTAGTCGTCGTCGGTGTGGGACTCCAGGCGCAGGACGGCGTCGGCGATCTCCAGGTGCTCCATGGCCCAGGTGAGGAACTGCCCGCTGCCGAGGATGCGCCGGCCCCGACCGACACGGCCCGCGTCCAGCGCCGCCGCGCAGCCGCTGTGACCGAGGCCGCCGCCCTGCACCGGACCCGCGCCCCGGCCGGCATCGGGAAGGCCCTCGAAGAGGCACCGGAGGAGACTCCGAAGATCCTGGCCGCCGCCAAGACCGACGCGGAGAGGGCCGCCTCCGGGGCCGACGCCGTTCTCCCCCGCGCGACCTGAGCAGAACCGGAGCGGCAATGGCCAGCACGCCCGGGTCGGGTCGCGCCGGCCATCGTCCTGCCGGGCCTCCTACTGCTGGCTCTCCTTACGGGCCTGGGTGACGATCCGCTTCCAGGTATCCACGGACTGGCCGTGGCGCTCGGCCAGGCCGCCGCCGCCCAGGCCCGCGCCGAAGCCGCCGCCGCGCAGCCGGCCCCTGATGTCCCGGCCGCGTCAACGATGCCGGTCGCGCTGCCCGTGCGGCGCCCGGCCGCCGTGGTCCCCGCTCCGGAGCCGGTCGATTCAGCTCAGGCGGTGGCTGAGGAGGGCGAGCCCAGCCGCGGCGGCGCGGTGTTGGTAGGGGCGCAGGCCGGGGGCGCCGGGGGGGCGCGGGCTTGCGGGCGTTGCCCGAATGATAGGCGGCTGGTATCATTCACTCATGCTGTATGAGACTCCTACCCTCGACGCCTCCGACCTCCAGGTCCTTCACGAGGTGGACGGCCTGCGTGAACAGCTGAGGGACGCGGTGCAGCAGGCGCCGATGAAGTGGACCCTGGACCTGCGCAAGGCACTGACGGCGAGCGCGATCGCGGCGTCGAACACGATCGAGGGCTACCAGGTCGACGCGAAGGACGTCGCGGACCTGATGGACGGCGAGCGTGAGGTCGACGCCAGCGAGGAGAACAAGACGGAGACCCTCGCCTACCAGCAGGCGATGACGTACATCCAGTCGCTCCACGACGTCGCCGACTTCCGGTACAGCAAGGAACTCCTGAACGCACTGCACTGGATGCTCCAGGGCCAGCACCACCCGCTGCGCACGGCCGGGCAGTGGCGCAGAACCTCGATCCGGATCACCGCTCCCGGCGACGAGCTCGCCACCGACTACGACGGTCCCGACCCAGAACTCGTGCCCGGTCTGATGACCGAGCTGGTGGACTGGCTCAACAACGGCGACACCGGGGAGCACGTGCTGATCCGGGCGGCGATGGCACACCTGAACCTGGTGAAGATCCACCCCTGGTCCGACGGGAACGGCCGCATGTCCCGCTCCCTGCAGACCCTGCTGATCGCCCGCGGCGGCGTCCTGGCCCCCGAGTTCTCCTCGATCGAGGAGTGGCTCGGGATGCCCGGGAACACCTGGGAGTACTACAAGGTGCTGCGCGAGGTCGGCGGGCCTGTGTACTCGCCCGAGCGCGACACCCTGCCCTGGATCAAGTTCAGCCTGCGCGCCTACCACGAGCAGGCCCAGCGGGTACGGCACCGCGTCGACCGCTCCAACCAGGTGTGGACCGAGCTGATGCGGCACGCCGACGCGCACAGGATCAGCGAGCGGCAGGTCACCGCGCTGCACGAGGTGGCGATGGTGGGGCGGGTGCGGCGCTCACGGTATGAGCGGCAGGAAGCGATCAACACCCAGCAGGCGACCCGGGACCTGCAGGCGTTGACGAAGGCCCGTGTGCTGACCGCGGTCGGGCAGACCAAGGGCCGTCACTACGTCGCGGGCCCTCAGTTCCCGCAGAACGTCATCGAGACCGCCCGCCGCCCGCACCGCATCACCAACCCCTACACCGCGTAGCACCAGAGCTGACCGGTATACCTGATCAGCCCGGTGCAGGGCCTGTGCCCGCGCCCGACGACTTCCTCCCCTGGTGCTCGCAGCTGACCGCACCCTCGGCAGCCACATATCGTCCCCGCCCGCGCGGGGCCGTTCGCTGGTCGCATCTCCGCCCAGGCCCGCTGGCGCGTGGTCGGCGGCGCCCGCCTGGTGCCTTTCGTCGGGGCCGGAGCCTGTTTCGAACGCGGACTCCTGGTCGAGCGCACCGTACTCTCGCGGCCTGAGTCGGGCATGAGGAGGATGTCAGCATGACCGTCTTCGACACCTACGGCACCAATGCCTGCACCGCCCGAGAGCTGGCCGGCCACCTCGCGGATCGTCTCGGTACCGCCTTCACCGAACGCGAGAGCTCCTACCTGGGTGTCTACTTCCTCGCCACCCTCGCGGACACCACCCGTGTCCAGGTCCAGCCGAACACGATCCCCGGCGACGAAGGCGAGGACGACCTCTACCAGGACGAGCACCCCGGCATGTCTGTCCTCCTCCTGGTCACCGCACCGGACACCGGCCGGTCCCACGAATCCGACCTGTCGGCCATCGAAGGTCTCACCCGGCTCAAGTCGACTCGACGTTCCCCGACACCGGGTCCGGTTCCGCGTCGTACGTCGTCGAGCTGCTCCCCGAAACCACGGGCGGACTCGGATCTCCGTCGTCCACCGACACAACCCCGGCACCATCCTTGTCCTCTGGCTGAACCACGGACCCTGACACCGGGCGGACCTGACCGCGTGGCGCTGCTGGATGCCGGAGGGTGTACAGAACAATCGGCGATCGGTGAGGGCCCCGAACCACTGCTCGGTGGTTCGGGGCCCTCACCGATGTCCGCGGCATGCCCGGACCTGAGGTCTGCCTCGGGCCGGCCGGAGCGCGGCGGGTCCGGTCGGGGGGCGCCGCCAGCTGCGGCTTGATCACGGGGGCGGGGCGGGGGCGGGGCCGGCGGTGAGGTGGCCAACGGTCAGCCGGGCGCGGGTGGTAGTGGCGCCGCCGCGCCGGCGCTGGTTCCGCCCACCTGCCCCGTCACCGCCGGCACCGGTGGGACGGGCAGTACTGGCGGTGCCGGGGGCATGGCCGTTTTCGGCGGCGGAGGCATCCCCGCGAGCCCCGGCGGCGCCGGAACCGCCGGCACCAGCGGCGCGGGCGGCTGCGTCACCCTCACGTACCGACCCCACCAGTCCCGGTGCTGTCTGCCTCGCCGGGTGGGCGGCCCGTGGCGGGCGGCGTCGTTGGAGTCGGTACGGATCCTCTCCGTGACCAGGCCGCATCCCTGCTGCACACCGCCGCCGCGCTCGCGGACACCGTCAAGGCCGGCGGCTGGTCGCCCCTGGCCGCCGCCGACGACGTGCTGGACAGCATCGACATCCTGGTCCAGGCCCTCGGCACACTGGGCCCGGCCGTCGTCGACGGGCTCGTGCCCGTGCGGCGGGTCACGGCCGCGCTGCAGTCCCGTCTCGCCACGGCCGTGAAGGACGCGACGGCCCCGGTACCGCGAC
>NZ_JBITDK010000060.1:0-5224 GCF_044454165.1 Streptomyces sp. NPDC051567
AAGAACTGAACGAAAAGCCCGGAGGAAAGCCCGAGAGGGTGAGTACAAAGGAAGCGTCCGTTCCTTGAGAACTCAACAGCGTGCCAAAAATCAACGCCAGAAGTTGATACCCCGTCCACTTCGGTGGATGAGGTTCCTTTGAAAAAGTCCTGTCCTTAGCGGGGCAGGCAATTACACAGCGAGGACGTTGTGGACTGTCGGTCTTATTCCGATCTGATGGTCCCGCTCTAAGTGATGTGTGCACCCGATTACGGGTAAACATTCATGGAGAGTTTGATCCTGGCTCAGGACGAACGCTGGCGGCGTGCTTAACACATGCAAGTCGAACGATGAAGCCTTTCGGGGTGGATTAGTGGCGAACGGGTGAGTAACACGTGGGCAATCTGCCCTTCACTCTGGGACAAGCCCTGGAAACGGGGTCTAATACCGGATACTACTCCTGCCTGCATGGGTGGGAGTTGAAAGCTCCGGCGGTGAAGGATGAGCCCGCGGCCTATCAGCTTGTTGGTGGGGTAATGGCCCACCAAGGCGACGACGGGTAGCCGGCCTGAGAGGGCGACCGGCCACACTGGGACTGAGACACGGCCCAGACTCCTACGGGAGGCAGCAGTGGGGAATATTGCACAATGGGCGAAAGCCTGATGCAGCGACGCCGCGTGAGGGATGACGGCCTTCGGGTTGTAAACCTCTTTCAGCAGGGAAGAAGCGAGAGTGACGGTACCTGCAGAAGAAGCGCCGGCTAACTACGTGCCAGCAGCCGCGGTAATACGTAGGGCGCAAGCGTTGTCCGGAATTATTGGGCGTAAAGAGCTCGTAGGCGGCTTGTCACGTCGGATGTGAAAGCCCGAGGCTTAACCTCGGGTCTGCATTCGATACGGGCTAGCTAGAGTGTGGTAGGGGAGATCGGAATTCCTGGTGTAGCGGTGAAATGCGCAGATATCAGGAGGAACACCGGTGGCGAAGGCGGATCTCTGGGCCATTACTGACGCTGAGGAGCGAAAGCGTGGGGAGCGAACAGGATTAGATACCCTGGTAGTCCACGCCGTAAACGTTGGGAACTAGGTGTTGGCGACATTCCACGTCGTCGGTGCCGCAGCTAACGCATTAAGTTCCCCGCCTGGGGAGTACGGCCGCAAGGCTAAAACTCAAAGGAATTGACGGGGGCCCGCACAAGCGGCGGAGCATGTGGCTTAATTCGACGCAACGCGAAGAACCTTACCAAGGCTTGACATATACCGGAAAGCATTAGAGATAGTGCCCCCCTTGTGGTCGGTATACAGGTGGTGCATGGCTGTCGTCAGCTCGTGTCGTGAGATGTTGGGTTAAGTCCCGCAACGAGCGCAACCCTTGTCCTGTGTTGCCAGCATGCCCTTCGGGGTGATGGGGACTCACAGGAGACCGCCGGGGTCAACTCGGAGGAAGGTGGGGACGACGTCAAGTCATCATGCCCCTTATGTCTTGGGCTGCACACGTGCTACAATGGCCGGTACAATGAGCTGCGATACCGTGAGGTGGAGCGAATCTCAAAAAGCCGGTCTCAGTTCGGATTGGGGTCTGCAACTCGACCCCATGAAGTCGGAGTCGCTAGTAATCGCAGATCAGCATTGCTGCGGTGAATACGTTCCCGGGCCTTGTACACACCGCCCGTCACGTCACGAAAGTCGGTAACACCCGAAGCCGGTGGCCCAACCCGTAAGGGAGGGAGCTGTCGAAGGTGGGACTGGCGATTGGGACGAAGTCGTAACAAGGTAGCCGTACCGGAAGGTGCGGCTGGATCACCTCCTTTCTAAGGAGCATATAGCCGGCTGCGGTCGAATGTACCGCACGGTTGCTCATGGGTGGAACGTTGATTAGTTGGCACGGTTTCCTGATTCTTCTCACAAGTACTGCTTCGGCGTGGAACGTGAGGGTGTTGAGGGTGATCGTGCCTGGCACGTTGTTGGGTGTCTGAAGGTACGGCCGTGAGGCTGTTGTCTTCAGTCCGGCCCCAGTGAACTCGGCCCGTCAGGGTGGGGGTGGTGGGTGGCTGGTCGTTGTTTGAGAACTACACAGTGGACGCGAGCATCTGTGGCCAAGTTTTTAAGGGCGCACGGTGGATGCCTTGGCACCAGGAACCGATGAAGGACGTGAGAGGCCGCGATAGGCCCCGGGGAGCTGCCAACTGAGCTTTGATCCGGGGGTGTCCGAATGGGGAAACCCGGCAGTCGTCATGGGCTGTCACCCATGCCTGAACACATAGGGCATGTGGAGGGAACGAGGGGAAGTGAAACATCTCAGTACCCTCAGGAAGAGAAAACAACCGTGATTCCGGGAGTAGTGGCGAGCGAAACCGGATGAGGCCAAACCGTATGCGTGTGATACCCGGCAGGGGTTGCGCATGCGGGGTTGTGGGAATTCTTTTGACCGGTCTGCCGGCCGGTCGGCGAGTCAGAAACCGTTGATGTAGTCGAAGGACATGCGAAAGGTCCGGCGTAGAGGGTAAGACCCCCGTAGACGAAACATCAGCGGCTTGCTTAAGAATCTCCCAAGTAGCACGGGGCCCGAGAAATCCCGTGTGAATCTGGCGGGACCACCCGCTAAGCCTAAATATTCCCTGGTGACCGATAGCGGATAGTACCGTGAGGGAATGGTGAAAAGTACCGCGGGAGCGGAGTGAAATAGTACCTGAAACCGTGTGCCTACAAGCCGTGGGAGCGTCGCTGTTGTTCTTCGGAACAACAGTCGTGACTGCGTGCCTTTTGAAGAATGAGCCTGCGAGTTAGCGGTGTGTAGCGAGGTTAACCCGTGTGGGGAAGCCGTAGCGAAAGCGAGTCCGAACAGGGCGATTGAGTTGCACGCTCTAGACCCGAAGCGGAGTGATCTAGCCATGGGCAGGTTGAAGCGGAGGTAAGACTTCGTGGAGGACCGAACCCACCAGGGTTGAAAACCTGGGGGATGACCTGTGGTTAGGGGTGAAAGGCCAATCAAACTCCGTGATAGCTGGTTCTCCCCGAAATGCATTTAGGTGCAGCGTCGTGTGTTTCTTGCCGGAGGTAGAGCACTGGATAGGCGATGGGCCCTACCGGGTTACTGACCTTAGCCAAACTCCGAATGCCGGTAAGTGAGAGCACGGCAGTGAGACTGTGGGGGATAAGCTCCATGGTCGAGAGGGAAACAGCCCAGAGCATCGACTAAGGCCCCTAAGCGTACGCTAAGTGGGAAAGGATGTGGAGTCGCAGAGACAACCAGGAGGTTGGCTTAGAAGCAGCCACCCTTGAAAGAGTGCGTAATAGCTCACTGGTCAAGTGATTCCGCGCCGACAATGTAGCGGGGCTCAAGCGTACCGCCGAAGTCGTGTCATTGCAGCATGAGGGCCAACGCCCGCTGTGATGGGTAGGGGAGCGTCGTGTGCCGGGTGAAGCAGCAGCGGAAGCTAGTTGTGGACGGTTCACGAGTGAGAATGCAGGCATGAGTAGCGATACACACGTGAGAAACGTGTGCGCCGATTGACTAAGGGTTCCTGGGTCAAGCTGATCTGCCCAGGGTAAGTCGGGACCTAAGGCGAGGCCGACAGGCGTAGTCGATGGACAACCGGTTGATATTCCGGTACCCGCTTTGAAACGCCCAGTATCGAATCAGGCGATGCTAAGTCCGTGAAGCCGTTCCGGAGCCTTCGGGCAAGGGAAAGTGGTGGAGCCGACGGACCAGACTTGTAGTAGGTAAGCGATGGGGTGACGCAGGAAGGTAGTCCAGCCCGGGCGGTGGTAGTCCCGGGGTAAGGGTGTAGGCCGTGTGGCAGGCAAATCCGTCACACATTAAGGCTGAGACCTGATGCCGAGCCGATTGTGGTGAAGTGGATGATCCTATGCTGTCGAGAAAAGCCTCTAGCGAGTTTCATGGCGGCCCGTACCCTAAACCGACTCAGGTGGTCAGGTAGAGAATACCGAGGCGTTCGGGTGAACTATGGTTAAGGAACTCGGCAAAATGCCCCCGTAACTTCGGGAGAAGGGGGGCCATCACTGGTGAGGGAACTTGCTTCCTGAGCTGGGGGTGGCCGCAGAGACCAGCGAGAAGCGACTGTTTACTAAAAACACAGGTCCGTGCGAAGCCGTAAGGCGATGTATACGGACTGACGCCTGCCCGGTGCTGGAACGTTAAGGGGACCGGTTAGTCACATTTCGGTGTGGCGAAGCTGAGAACTTAAGCGCCAGTAAACGGCGGTGGTAACTATAACCATCCTAAGGTAGCGAAATTCCTTGTCGGGTAAGTTCCGACCTGCACGAATGGCGTAACGACTTCTCGACTGTCTCAACCATAGGCCCGGTGAAATTGCACTACGAGTAAAGATGCTCGTTTCGCGCAGCAGGACGGAAAGACCCCGGGACCTTTACTATAGTTTGATATTGGTGTTCGGTTCGGCTTGTGTAGGATAGGTGGGAGACTGTGAAGCGGCCACGCCAGTGGTTGTGGAGTCATCGTTGAAATACCACTCTGGTCGTGCTGGATGTCTAACCTCGGTCCGTGATCCGGATCAGGGACAGTGTCTGATGGGTAGTTTAACTGGGGCGGTTGCCTCCTAAAGAGTAACGGAGGCGCCCAAAGGTTCCCTCAGCCTGGTTGGTAATCAGGTGTTGAGTGTAAGTGCACAAGGGAGCTTGACTGTGAGACCGACGGGTCGAGCAGGGACGAAAGTCGGGACTAGTGATCCGGCGGTGGCTTGTGGAAGCGCCGTCGCTCAACGGATAAAAGGTACCCCGGGGATAACAGGCTGATCTTCCCCAAGAGTCCATATCGACGGGATGGTTTGGCACCTCGATGTCGGCTCGTCGCATCCTGGGGCTGGAGTCGGTCCCAAGGGTTGGGCTGTTCGCCCATTAAAGCGGTACGCGAGCTGGGTTTAGAACGTCGTGAGACAGTTCGGTCCCTATCCGCTGTGCGCGTAGGAATATTGAGAAGGGCTGTCCCTAGTACGAGAGGACCGGGACGGACGAACCTCTGGTGTGCCAGTTGTCCTGCCAAGGGCATGGCTGGTTGGCTACGTTCGGGAGGGATAACCGCTGAAAGCATCTAAGCGGGAAGCCTGCTTCGAGATGAGTATTCCCACCTCCTTGAGAGGGTAAGGCTCCCAGTAGACGACTGGGTTGATAGGCCAGATGTGGAAGCCCGGTAACGGGTGGAGCTGACTGGTACTAATAGGCCGAGGGCTTGTCCTCAGTTGCTCGCGTCCACTGTGTTAGTTCTGAAG
>NZ_JBITDK010000061.1:0-4883 GCF_044454165.1 Streptomyces sp. NPDC051567
GTCGGCGGAGACCACCACGGTGTGGGACACCCCGGGGGTGTTGTCCACGAAGTTGGTGATCAACCAGTTCAGGTTCTGTGCCGCCTGGCTCATCGCGCTCACACTAACGCTCCTGGTCATAGCTGTTACTGGACTGCTCAGAACCCGCGTTGCGGCCCTGCTGGACACCACGGCGCAGGTTGCTCAACCTGCCGCGGACGTCCTCCGGGGCGCGGGAGACCTGGGGGCCTCCCTGCGGGGTCGTCTCCGCCGCACCCTCGACCAGGTTGGCCTTGGGCACCCGCCGGGGGAGACCGGACGGGGTGATCCCGCCCGCCTTCGGCTCGCGGAGCTTGCCGGCCTGCTGCCAGCGCTCGTCGTTACGTGAACGCCAGGACGCCGTGGCTTCTTCCTCGTCCTGCTCCGGGGCCTCGGGCTGCTGCTGACGCTGCGGCCGTTGCTCGAAGAGGGACGTGGTCGACTCTGTCTTCTGTTGCGCCGGCTGCCACTGCTGCTGGCTGCCGCGGCGCGGCAGGCCCGCTCCGGTCATCTCGTGACCGGTGTCGGCAGCGGCGTCCGGACGGTCGAAGCCTACGCGTTCCGGGGCGAGTTCGGGAACGGCGGGTGATTCCGATTCGGTCCCGTAATCCTGCTGGTAGTCGGCCTGATAACTGTTCTGCTCAGGCCACGGGCTCGGCTGCTGTTCCTGATACCCGGCTTCCGGATAACCGTAACCCGGCTGCGGGTAGGCCTCCTGGACGGGAGCGGCCGGCTCGGTCTGCGGGGGATCGTACAAGGGGTCATAACCCGGTCCGCCCGGTCCGCCCTGCCCGGGTTGCTGCTCGTAGCCCTGGTACGGCTGGTACCCGTGCTCGGGATGCGGCTGCGGATACTCCTGGCCCGGGTACTGCGGCTGCTCCTGCGGGAGGCCGGTCGCGGACTCCGGCGGGAGCAGCGGCTCCTCGCGGCCGACGGGGCGCCCGAGCGGGGCCGGCCCGGTGGCTGCGGACCGCCGCGCGTCGTAGCGGGAGTCGTCGAAACCGAGCTCGGCGGCGGTCCGCGACGGGGCGGTCCGCCCGGTCGGCTGCTGCGCGATGATCGAGGAGACCGTGAAGTCGTCGTCCGGCACGCCCTCTCCGCCGCCACCGTGGGTGATGGCGTCGGGGAGCATGACCAGCGAGGTGGTGCCGGCGGCCTCGCCCGAGGGGCGCAGCTGCACGCGGATGCTGTGGCGGTCCGCCAGCCGGCCGACCACGAAGAGACCCATGCGCTGGGAGATCGCGGCGTCCACGGTCGGCGGGTTGGCCAGCTTGTGGTTGATGTCCGCGAAGTCCTCGGCGGTGAGGCCGATGCCCTTGTCGTGGATCTCGATCATCACGCGGCCGTCGGGCAGCCGGGTCGCGGTGACACGGACCTTGGTCTGCGGGGAGGAGAACGCGGTCGCGTTCTCCAGCAGCTCGGCGAGGAGGTGCACGAGGTCGGTGACGGCCCGGCCGTGGATCTCGGCCTCGGAGATGCCGGACAGCTCGACGCGCTCGTACTGCTCCACCTCGGAGGAGGCGGCGCGCAGCACGTCCACGAGCGGGACCGGCTGGTCCCAGCGGCGGCCCGGTTCCTCACCCGCGAGGATGAGGAGGTTCTCGCCGTTGCGGCGCATACGGGTGGCCAGGTGGTCCAGGCGGAAGAGGTTCGCCAGCTGGTCCGGGTCGGCCTCGTTGTTCTCCAGGTCGGTGATGAGGGTCAGCTGGCCCTCGATCAGCGACTGGTTGCGCAGGGAGAGGTTGGTGAAGATCGCGTTGACGTTGCCGCGCAGGAGGGCCTGCTCGGAGGCGAGCCGGACGGCCTCCCGGTGGACCTGGTCGAAGGCGCGGGCGACCTCGCCGATCTCGTCGCGGGAGTCGACCGGGATCGGCACGACCCGGGTGTCGACCTTGCCGGGGTCGGTGCGCGAGAGCTGGTCGACCAGCATCGGCAGCCGCTGCTCGGCGACGTCGAAGGCGGCGGAGCGCAGGCGGCGCATCGCGTGGCTCATCTGGCGGGCCATCAGCCCGGCCAGGACGAAGGCGGCGAGCAGGGCCACGACCACGACGGCGCCGTTGACGACGGCGTCGTTGCGGGCCTCGTCGGAGATGGCGATGGTGTCCTTGACGGCCTTGTCGAGGAGTTCCTTCTCGATCTCGGCGTAGCCCTCGAACTTCGCGGTGGCCGCGGCCTGCCAGGCCGGGGCGGTGGTGCCGGCCAGCGCCAGCCGGTTGCTCTTCTCGCCCCCGGCGATGGCCTCGGTCATCCCGGTCAGCGCGGAGCCGTTGACCACGGGCGGGGCCTTGAAGGCGGTGCCGGCCTGCTCCGCCTGCTGCTTGGCGGAGGCGAGCTTGGCGGCGGCCTCCTGCGACTTCTCGCCCATGACCTCCTGGAGCCGGCTGGTGTCCTTCTGGGTGCCGGCCGCGACGTACTCGCCGACGGCGAGCTCTTCGAGGTAGGCGTACGAGGAGAAGGCGACGAGCTGGGCCTTGCGGACGTCCTCGTTCTCGTTCGGACGGACCAGGAGGTGGGTGCCGACGGAGCGCTGGAGCGAGTTCGCCGCCTTGGCCAGCTGGATCGCGTAGACCATCCGGCCGTACGAGGTCACGTTGCCGGTGCCGAGTCCGAGCTCGTTGGCGAACTGCATCAGGAAGTGCTGGACCAGCACGTACCCGTCTTCGGTCGGGATGGGTCCGGCCGAGGCGGGGAGGTTCTTCTTCGCCGTCTCCGGCGCGGTGTAGGCGCTCTTGCGGACCTGCTCCAGCTTGGGCTCCTCCTGGCGGAAGAGCTCCAGCCGGCGTTCCAGGCCCTGCTGCGCGGGCATGCCGCGGACGGCCCCGGCGAACGCGGCCTTCGCCGCGTCGGTCGCCGCGTAGGCCCTGGCGACCACCTCGTTGTTGCGGTCGCCCTTCAGCAGCGGCTCCGCCGTGAGGTCGCGTTCGTTCAGGAGCGCCTGGCTGTACTCGGAGGCGGCCTGGACGACCCGGGCGATCCGTTCGGCGTCCTTGGCCTCGGTCCAGGTGTCGACGGAGCCCTTCACCTGGAAGCCGCCCATGACCAGCCCGACGAGGACCGGCACGAGCAGGATGGCGTTCAGGCGGGTGGGCACCCGCCAGTTGCGCGGGGAGAGCCTGCTGCTGCTCCCGGTGCGCGCCGGCAGGTCCGCGGGTGCGTCGGAGGGCGACGTGGCCGCTCGTGGCGGCGGGGTGAAGTTGCCCCGCGCGGGTTCCTCCGCGGGGCCTGAGTTGCTTCGCCTCACTCGACCAACAACCTCTCGGCGTCACTACCAGCTAGTTCGATGAATTCCAGCATGTTCGACGGCGGTGTTCCAAACAGTTGAATTCAGCCGTTCGCCGAACCTTATGCCCCACATAAATCGGACATAAAGAGCGTCCTGCGGCAAATATGGGACCTTCTGAGTGCGCAGCGGTACGACGCGAACGCGCCCTGTGGCCAACGGGCGGCAATTGTCTGTCGAAACGTTATGAACGCGAAGGGCGGGCCGTGTCGTAGGACACAGCCCGCCCTTCGCGTGCGGCAACGGGAACGCCGTTACTTGAGCCGTGCCATGAGGGCGTGTTCGACGAGGGTGATGAGTGCGCTCTTGGCGTCGGCGCGGTGGCGGGCGTCGGTGGTGATGATGGGTGCGTCGGGGCCGATCTGGAGGGCTTCGCGTACTTCTTCGGGTGTGTAGGGCTGGTGTCCCTCGAAGCCGTTGAGTGCGACGACGAAGGGCAGGCCGCTGTTCTCGAAGTAGTCGACGGCGGGGAAGCAGTCGGCGAGGCGGCGGGTGTCGACGAGGACGACGGCGCCGATGGCGCCGCGGACGAGGTCGTCCCACATGAACCAGAAACGGTCCTGTCCGGGGGTGCCGAACAGGTACAGGATCAGGTCCTGGTCGAGGGTGATGCGGCCGAAGTCCATCGCGACGGTCGTGGTCGTCTTGTCCCCGGTGTGGGTGAGGTCGTCGATGCCCGCGCTGGCGGATGTCATGACGGCCTCGGTGCGCAGCGGGTTGATCTCGGAGACCGCGCCGACGAACGTGGTCTTGCCCACGCCGAAGCCGCCCGCCACCACGATCTTCGCGGAGGTGGTGGAGCGAGGAGCCGCTCCGCCGTTAGAGCTTGCGAAGTCCACTGAGCACCCTTTCGAGCAGTGTCACATCTGGCTGACCACCGGCAGACTCGTCGCCGCCGGGCTGATGAATGGAGACAAGGCCCGCCTCCGCCAGGTCGGCGACGAGGATACGGGCGACACCAAGAGGAATGGAGAGGAGTGCCGAGATCTCCGCGACGGATTTGATCTCCTGGCACAGGAGGCAGATGCGCTGGTGCTCGGGCAACTGCCCTTGCAGCCGAGCGGGATCGGCCGTGGTGGTGACCAGTGCCTCGATGGCGAGCTGGTAGCGCGGCCGGGTCCGGCCGCCGGTCATCGCGTACGGACGCACCAGCGGGTTGTGGGCCTGCGGAGCGGGCTGCCGTGCGGCGCGCGGAGGCTGCTGCGGAGGCACCGGGTGCTGCGGAGGCTGCTGGGGCTGACCGTACGACTGCTGGTGGTAGGGGTTCTGCCGGTAGGGGTTCTGCTCCGGCACGGGCCGGCTGGGAGCGGAGGGGAAGTTGAAGCGGTTCTGGTCGTGCCCACCCTGCGGCTGCTGGGGGCCGCCATAAGGATGTTCTCCGGGTGTTGTCACGTGTCCTCCTCCGACTCCAAGAACGCAGTACTCCCTGTGGAACCGCGCCACCGCACCCTATGGTGCGATGAAGCGAAACGCACGGTCCGTCTGCTAGTTGAGCAGGCTTCCCTGGAGTTCTGCGCGGAGGTCCGGGGTGAGGACGCTTCCGGCGCGGTCGACGAGGAGGGCCATCTCGTAGCCCACGAGGCCG
>NZ_JBITDK010000062.1:0-3398 GCF_044454165.1 Streptomyces sp. NPDC051567
CCGTGGTGGGAAGGAGGTGCGTCGGTTGGACCGGGTGGTGATCCGGTTCGCGGGTGACTCGGGTGACGGTATGCAGCTGACCGGGGACCGGTTCACCTCGGAGACCGCGACGTTCGGCAACGATCTCTCGACCCTCCCGAACTTTCCCGCCGAGATCCGTGCCCCCGCCGGGACCCTGCCCGGGGTGTCCTCGTTCCAGCTCCACTTCGCCGACCACGACATCCTCACCCCCGGCGACGCCCCCGACGTCCTCGTCGCGATGAACCCCGCCGCCCTGAAAGCCAACCTCGCCGACCTCCCCCACGGCGCCCAGATCATCATCAACACCGACGAGTTCACCAAACGCCCCCTCGCGAAAGTCGGCTACCGCACCAACCCCCTCGAGGACGGCACCCTCGACGCCTACCACCTCCACCCCGTCCCCCTCACCACCCTCACCCTCGAAGCCCTCAAAACCAGCGGCCTCCCCCGCAAAGAAGCCGAACGCAGCAAAAACATGTTCGCCCTCGGCCTCCTCTCCTGGATGTACCACCGCCCCACCCAGGACACCGAACACTTCCTCCGCACCAAATTCGCGAAAAAGCCGCACATCGCGGAAGCCAACATCACCGCACTCCGCGCCGGCTGGAACTTCGGCGAAACCACCGAAGACTTCGCCGTCTCCTACGAAATCCCCCCCGCCACCCACGCTTTCCCCCCCGGCACCTACCGCAACATCACCGGCAACCTCGCCCTCTCCTACGGCCTCATCGCCGCCGCCCACCAAGCCGGACTCCCCCTCTACCTCGGCTCCTACCCCATCACCCCCGCCTCCGACATCCTCCACGAACTCGCCCGCCACAAAAACTTCAACATCACCACCTTCCAGGCCGAAGACGAAATCGCCGGCATCGGAGCCGCCCTCGGAGCCGCCTTCGGCGGAGCCCTCGCCGTCACCACCACCTCCGGCCCCGGCATCGCCCTCAAATCCGAGACCATCGGCCTCGCCGTCTCCCTCGAACTCCCCCTCCTCATCATCAACATCCAACGCGGCGGCCCCTCCACCGGCCTCCCCACCAAAACCGAACAAGCCGACCTCCTCCAGGCCATGTACGGACGCAACGGAGAATCCCCCGTCCCCGTCATCGCCCCCCAGACCCCCACCGACTGCTTCGACGCCGCCCTCGAAGCCGCCCGCATCGCCCTCACCTACCGCACCCCCGTCTTCCTCCTCTCCGACGGCTACCTCGCCAACGGCTCCGAACCCTGGCGCATCCCCCCCACCCACACCCTCCCCGACCTCACCCCCGACTTCACCACCCTCCCCAACCACACCCTCCCCGACGGCACCCCCACCTTCTGGCCCTACAAACGCAACCCCGAAACCCTCGCCCGCCCCTGGGCCCTCCCCGGCACCCCCCACCTCCAGCACCGCATCGGCGGCATCGAAAAACAGGACGGCACCGGAAACATCTCCTACGACCCCGCCAACCACGAACACATGGTCCGCACCCGCCAAGCCAAAATCGACAACATCACCACCCCCACCCTCACCGCCGACGACCCCCACCACGCCGACACCCTCGTCCTCGGCTGGGGCTCCACCTACGGACCCATCACCGCAGCCGTCCGACAACTCCGCGCACAAGGCCACCCCATCGCCCAAGCCCACCTCCGCCACCTCAACCCCCTCCCCCACAACCTCCCCACCCTCCTCACCCAATACAAAAAAATCATCATCCCCGAAATGAACCTCGGACAACTCGCCACCCTCATCCGAGCCAAATACCTCACCCCCACCCAATCCCACACCCAAATCAACGGCATGCCCTTCACCTCCCACCACCTGGCCGAAACCCTCAAGGAAACCATCCATGCCTGAGGCCAACACCCCCACCGGAAACAAGGCCGGAAACACAGACAAAACAGAAACCACCAAAACCACCGGACCAGGAACAGGACCAGAAACAGGACCAGGACCAGAAACAGGGGCAGCCACCACCGGACCGGCCTCAGGAAAGGGCACGGCCACCACCGGCACAGGTGCGGGAACAGGAACGGGAACGGGGGCAGCCACCACCGGACCGGCTTCAGGGACGGGCACCGCCGGCACGAAGACCGGAACAGTCACCGCCGGCACGGAAAGCACAGCACCGGAAAGCACGGAAACGGGTGCGGCCACCGCCAGCACGGAAACAGAGGCGGGCACGGTCACCACCGACGCAGGCGCGGGAACGGGTGCGGCCACCACCGACGCAGGCGCAGGCGCAGGACCGGGCGCGGGAAGCGCGGGACCGGGTGCGGGCGCAGGCGCAGGAACGGGTGCGGGACCGGGCGCGGGAAGCGCGGGTGCGGGTGTGGTCACGGTTCCGGCCGGGGCCGGGTTCCTGCCCCTCGTGCCACGGACCACCACACCCCAGACCGCGAAAGACTTCAAAACCGACCAGGAAGTCCGCTGGTGCCCCGGCTGCGGCGACTACGCCGTCCTCGCCGCCGTACAGAGCTTCATGCCCGAACTCGGCATCCCCCGCGAGAACATCGTCTTCATCTCAGGAATCGGCTGCTCCTCACGATTCCCCTACTACATGAACACCTACGGCATGCACTCCATCCACGGACGCGCACCCGCCATCGCCACCGGCCTCGCCACCACCCGCCAGGACCTCTCCGTCTGGGTCGTCACCGGCGACGGAGACGCCCTCTCCATCGGCGGAAACCACCTCATCCACGCCCTCCGCCGCAACATCAACCTCAAAATCCTCCTCTTCAACAACCGCATCTACGGCCTCACCAAAGGCCAGTACTCCCCCACCTCAGAAACCGGCAAAATCACCAAATCCACCCCCATGGGCTCCCTCGACAACCCCTTCAACCCCATCTCCCTCGCCCTCGGAGCCGAAGCCACCTTCGTCGCCCGCACCATCGACTCCGACCGCCACCACCTCACCACCACCCTCCGCGCCGCAGCCCACCACCAAGGCACCGCACTCATCGAGATCTACCAGAACTGCAACATCTTCAACGACGGCGCCTTCGACACCCTCAAAAACCCCACCCGACACCCCGACACCCTCATCCGCCTCGAACACGGACAACCCATCCGCTACGGCACCGACCACACCCAAGGCATCACCCGCGACCCCACCACCGGCAACCTCCACCCCACCACCATCACCCCCCACAACCAACACCACCTCATCACCCACAACACCCACGACCCCAACCCCACCCAAGCCTTCGCCCTCTCCCGCCTCGCCAACCCCAACACCCTCCACCACACCCCCATCGGCATCTTCCGCAACACCCCACAACCCACCTACGACCACCTCACCAACCAACAAATCACCACCGCCACCACCACCCAAGGCCCCGGAAACCTCACCACCCTCCTCACCGGCACCAACACCTGGACCATCCCC
>NZ_JBITDK010000063.1:0-3286 GCF_044454165.1 Streptomyces sp. NPDC051567
ACCTCGACGAGAAGGTCGCCCGCCTCCACCTCGACGCCCTCGGCGTCCGCCTCACCACACTGCGCCCGGAGCAGGCGTCCTACATCGGCGTCGAGATCGAGGGTCCGTACAAGCCCGACCACTACCGCTACTGATCCACAGCAGCAGTCGAAGCAGGCCCCCGGCACCTCTGCCGGGGGCCTGCCCCGTACCGGAGACCGTGTACCGGACCGCCCAGACCGCCCCACGGCCCCCACGGCCCACCCAAGGAACGTGTGCCCCATGCCCCGAGGCCGCTACTCGCTCCACGACCCGCACGACCGGACCCCCCTCGGCGAGGAGCACTTCCACTGCGCCCCCGGCCCCTCCGGCTGGCGCTACGTCTCCCAGCTCACCACCCCGGACGGCGACCACCGCGGCTCCGTCGACCTGGCCGTCGACGCCCTCGGCCGCCCCATCCGCCTCGAACTGAACGCCGCGAGCTGGCAGGTCCGCGGCGCCGCCGTCGACGGCGTCACCTGGGTCCGCACCGACCCCACCGGCGCCGAGGCCACCGAGGGCAACGTCCCCGCCTCCGGTTTCACCGGCACCTCCCCGGCCTTCCTCGTCGCCACGGCCCGGCTGCTCCGCCTGACCCCCGGCGCCCCCGCCACCCGCGTCCGGCTCCTCGCCCTCACCGACCCGGTACTGGCCCCCCGCACCGTCGACCAGGCATGGGCCCTGCTCACCCGCGCACAGCACCCCACGGACAGCGGCCCGCTCCTGGTGGACGAGTACCAGGTCAGCGCCCTGGACACGGGCGAGGTCCACACGGTCCACCTCGCGGGCGACGTGGTCCTCTCCGCCCCCGGCATCGAACTCGAACACCTGGAGACCCCGCCCTCGGCCTTCGAGGAGTAACCCCTCCACCCCTCAGCCCGGCGGCGCGAACCCACCACCACGCACCGACTCCCCCGGACCGACGGGCGGAACCACCGGGGGAACCACCGGAGCCGCCGGCACCGGGGGCACGTACGGGGCCACCGGCGCGGGTGCGACCACGGGTGCGACGACGGGTGCGACGACGGGAACGGTCGCGGCGGCCGGAGGGACCGCAGTGCCCGCGCCGGTGGCCCCGAAGGCCCGCGCCGCGTCCCTCGACTGCCGCTCGTGCACCACGGCCATCAGGAACGCGGCGGCCGGCACCCCCGCCGGCGGACGCGCCCCCGTCCGCGCCACCAGTTCGTCCGCGAGCTTCACCGCCATCTCGGCGCCCACCTGCGGATGCAGCTGGTCCATCCGCGTCAGGTACTGGCGCACCGCCAGCCACAGCCCGTCCGGCACCGCCGACAGGTCCAGCCCGGTGAACCGCCCGGCCAGCCACGGCGGGGGAGCGGGCACCGGAGCCACCCGCGAACCGGGCACCCGCTCCCGGACCACCAGCGTCCCCGCGAACACGTCCCCGAGCCGCCGCCCCCGCTCCGACACCAGCGAGGCGGTACAGGCCACGGTCCCGAAGGTGCCGAGCAGTTCCACGGCCCCCATCGCCCCGCGCACCAGCGCGTGCCGGAACCGGATCGGGCCCCCGTCCTCCCGCACCACCCGCAGCCCGCACGCGAGCTTGCCCAGCGACCGCCCGTGGCTCAGCGTCTCCACCGCGACGGGTACGCCGATCAGCAACAGCAGGAAGCTCGCCACCGCCACCGCGGCCAGGGCGGCCTCGTCCAGCGAGGCCGTCGCCAGGGCCAGGGCCAGCGTGATCAGTAGGTAGCCGGTGAAATACACGGCCAGGTCGAGCACGAACGCCAGCGCCCGGCTCGGCAGCCTGGCCGGCCTCAGCCCCAGGACGACCGCGTCCCCCGTCACCAGATCGTCCACCGGCGCACACCCTTCACCCGACCTGGCCCGCCCCTTCGGCCTCCAGTCTGCCAAGCTGACCACATTAGGAACAGGCAGTAGCAGGGGACCTGGGCAGGGGAGCGGCAACCGGATGGATCTCGACGTCTTCGTGGCGGCGCACCGCGCGGAATGGGACCGACTGGAACAGCTCCTGGGCCGGGGCCGCAAACTCACCGGCGCGGAGGCGGACGAACTCGTCGCGCTCTACCAGCGGGCCTCCACCCACCTCTCCCTCGTCCAGTCCACCGCCCCCGACCCCGCGCTCACCGGCCGGCTGACCCAGCTGGTCGCCCGCGCCCGCGCCACGGTGACGGGCGCCCGCCGGGCCGGCTGGCGCGACGTGGCCCGCTTCTTCACGGCCGGTTTCCCGGCCGCGGTCTACCGCGGCCGCCGCTGGTGGATACCGACCGCGCTGCTCTCCACGGCGCTCGGCGTGCTCATCGGCTGGTGGATCGCCACCCATCCCGAGGTGCAGGGAGCCATCGGCGCCCCGGAGGACCTGAGGGCCCTCACGAAGCCGGGCGGCGAGTACGAGACGTACTACTCCAGCAACCCCGCGGCCTCCTTCGCGGCCCAGGTCTGGACGAACAACGCCCAGGCCGCCGCGGTCTGCCTGGTCCTCGGCGCGTTCCTGGGCATCCCGGTGCTCTGGGTCCTCTTCCTGAACATGGCCAACCTCGGTGTCGGCCTCGGCCTCATGACCTCCGCGGGCCGCCTCGACGTCTTCCTCGGCCTGATCCTCCCGCACGGCCTGCTCGAACTGACGGCGGTCTTCGTCGCCGCGGGCACGGGCCTGCGCCTCGGCTGGACGGTCGTCGACCCGGGCCCCCGCACCCGCCGCGCGGCCCTCGCCGAACAGGGCCGCGCCGCCCTCGGCATGGCCCTCGGCCTCGCGGCGGTCCTCTTCGTCTCGGGCCTGATCGAGGGCTTCGTGACCCCGTCGGGCCTCCCCACCTGGGCCCGCATCACCATCGGCGTCGCCGCCGAGGCCCTCTTCCTCGTCTACGTCTACGTCCTGGGCGGCCGGGCCTCCCGCGCGGGCGAACTGGGCGACGTCGAGGCCGCCGACCGCACGGCCCACCTCCCCACCGCGGCCTGATGTGCGTACAGCCTCTCTGAGCTGCTAGTCTCCTCCTCGTCCCGCAAAGACCGTTGACACGGCCCGCGCGGGGAGGTAGATTCGAACGGTTGCCTCGAACTGGACAAGTTCGGCAGCGATGGTTTAGATTCTCTCTCGCCCCCACAGGAATTCAATTCCATGCGGGGTGCACTCGACTCCTCATCAAGGAATCTGAAGCCGGGAAATCCGGTGGAAAACTTCTGATAGAGTCGGGCTCGCCGGAAAGGGAAAGCGCGGAAGTGCTGGATCTGGAAAGCGCCGGGGAAGTCGGACACGAAAGAGTCTGATAGAGTCGGAAACGCAGGAACA
>NZ_JBITDK010000064.1:0-2267 GCF_044454165.1 Streptomyces sp. NPDC051567
GCCTCCAGGATCGCCGAAACCGGCTGCTTGATCCCGATGTTCACCACGTTGTAACCATTGTTCGACAGAATAATGTCGACCAGATTCTTACCGATGTCATGAACATCCCCACGGACGGTAGCCAGCACAATCGTGCCCTTGCCCTCCGCATCCGACTTCTCCATAAACGGCTCCAGATACGCCACCGCCGTCTTCATCACCTCCGCCGACTGCAACACGAACGGCAACTGCATCTGCCCCGACCCGAACAGCTCACCGACAACCTTCATCCCCCCCAGCAAGGTGTCGTTGACGATCTCCAGCGCCGGCCGTGTTCCCAGAGCCTCCGCGAGATCCGCCTCCAGACCGTTCTTCTCCCCGTCGATGATCCGCCGCCGCAACCGCTCGTCCAGCGGCAGCGCCAGCAACTCCTCCGCCCGGCCCGCTCTGAGGGACTTCGTGTTCACACCCTCGAAGAGCGCCATCAGCCTCTGCAGCGGGTCGTACCCCTCCGCACGCCGGTCATAGATCAGATCCAGGGCCGTGGCCACCTGCTCCTCACCGAAACGCGCGATCGGCAGAATCTTCGACGCGTGCACGATCGCCGAATCCAGACCCGCCTTCACACACTCGTCCAGGAACACCGAGTTCAGCAGCACCCGCGCCGCCGGATTCAGACCGAAGGAAATATTCGACAGACCCAGCGTCGTCTGCACCTCAGGATGCCGGCGCTTCAGCTCACGGATCGACTCGATCGTCGCGATCCCGTCCCCCCGCGACTCCTCCTGACCCGTACAGATCGTGAACGTCAGCGTATCGATCAGAATGTCCGACTCACGGATACCCCAGTCGCTGGTCAGATCACCGATCAGCCGCTCCGCGATCGCCACCTTGTGCCCGACCGTCCGCGCCTGCCCACCCTCATCGATCGTCAACGCGATCAGAGCCGCACCATGCTCCCGCGCCAGCCCCGCCACCTGCGCGAACCGGGACTCCGGACCATCACCGTCCTCAAAGTTCACCGAGTTCACCACCGCACGCCCGCCCAGCTTCTCCAGACCCGCCCGCAACACCGGAACCTCAGTCGAGTCCAGCACCACCGGCAACGTCGAAGCCGTCGCGAAACGCCCCGCGAGCTCCTCCATGTCCGCGACCCCGTCACGCCCCACATAATCCACACACAGATCCAGCATGTGCGCACCCTCACGGATCTGGTCCCGCACCATCTCCACACAGTCGTCCCAGCGCGCCTCCAGCATCGCCTCCCGGAACTTCCGCGAACCATTCGCGTTCGTCCGCTCCCCGATCGCCATGAACGACGCATCCTGACGGAACGACACCGTCTGGTACAACGAAGAAGCACCCGCCTCCGGACGCGGAACCCGCACCCTCACCTCCGCGCCCCGGACCCGCTCCACCACCTGACGCAGATGCTCCGGCGTCGTACCGCAGCACCCACCCACCAGAGACAGCCCGTACTCCCCCACGAACGTCTCCTGCGCATCCGCCAGCTCCACCGCCGACAGCGGATAGTACGCACCGTCCTTCGTCAGCACCGGCAGCCCCGCATTCGGCATGCACGACAACGGAACCCGCGCATGACGCGCCAGATACCGCAGATGCTCACTCATCTCCGCCGGACCCGTCGCACAGTTCAACCCGATCATGTCGACACCCAACGGCTCCAACGCCGTCAACGCCGCACCGATCTCCGAACCCAGCAACATCGTCCCCGTCGTCTCCACGGTGACGGAACAGATCAGCGGGACGGACAACCCGAGAGCGTCCATGGCCCGGCGGGCACCGATGATCGAGGCCTTCGTCTGGAGGAGGTCCTGCGTGGTCTCCACCAGCAGCGCGTCCGCGCCACCGGAGATCAGCCCTTCGGCGTTCACCTGGTAAGCGTCACGGATCTTCGCGTAGGCGATATGCCCGAGAGTGGGCAGCTTCGTGCCCGGTCCCATCGAACCCAGGACCCAGCGCTGCTGTCCGGTGGAGACAGTGAACTCGTCGGCGACCTCACGGGCGATACGGGCACCCGCCTCCGACAGCTCGAAGTTGCGCTCCGGGATGTCGTACTCGGCGAGCGCCGCGAAGTTCGTACCGAAGGTGTTGGTCTCGACGCAGTCCACACCCACCGCGAAGTACGCCTCGTGCACCGAACGGACAATGTCGGGACGGGTGACGTTGAGGATCTCGTTGCAGCCCTCCAGCTGCTGGAAGTCCTCCAGAGTGGGGTCCTGCGCCTGGAGCATCGTTCCCATGGCTCCATCGGCGACGACGACGCG
>NZ_JBITDK010000065.1:0-1592 GCF_044454165.1 Streptomyces sp. NPDC051567
CCGCGCCGCTCTCCATCGACGACAGCTTCTTCGACCACGGCGGCCACTCCCTCCTCGCCGCCCGCCTCACCCACCGCGTCACCACCACCCTCCACGTCGCCCTCACCCTCCGCGACGTCTTCCAGCACCCCACCCCCGCCACCCTCGCCCGACAGCTGGCCGCCGCCTCCGGCCGGCCCGCGCTGCCGCCGCTGACCCGGGCCGAGCCCCGGCCCGAGCGGCTGCCCCTGTCCTTCGCCCAGCGACGCCTCTGGCTGGTGGCCGGGCTCGGGGGGCACGGGACCTCGTACAACGTCCCGATGGTGGTGCGGCTGGACGGGGAGCTGGACGCGGGCGCCCTGCGGGCCGCCTTCCACGATCTCGTCGCCCGCCACGAGCCGCTGCGCACCCGCTTCGCCACCGTGGACGGGGACCCGTACCAGCAGATCGGCCCGGCCGGTCGTCTCGCCTTCGACGTACGGACGGTCCCGGCCGGGGAGGTCGATGCCGCGCTGCTGGACGCCGCCCGGCACACCTTCGACCTCGCCGCCGAACACCCGCTGCGCGTGACGCTGCTGCGGACCGGGGAGGCGGAGCACACCCTCCTCGTCCTGCTCCACCACATCGCCACCGACGGCCTGTCGCTGGGCCCGCTCTTCGCGGACCTCTCCGTGGCCTACGCGGCCCGGCTCACGGGCGGCTCACCGCAGTGGGCTCCGCTGCCCGTCGCCTACGCCGACTACGCCCTCTGGCAGCGCTCGGCCCTCGAAGGCGCCACCCTGGACGGCCAACTCTCCTACTGGAAGCGCACGCTGGCGGATCTCCCGGAGGAGATCGGGCTCGTACGCGACCGGCCGCGACCGCCTGTCGCCGGGCAGCGGGGCGGTGTGGTCCGGCTCGACTTCGGGCCCGAGCTGCACAAGCGGGTGGTGGAGCTGGCGCGCGCCGAGCGGTGCACGCCGTTCATGGTGCTCCAGGCCGCGCTGGCCACGATGCTCACCCGGCTCGGAGCGGGGACGGACATCCCCCTCGGCTCGCCGGTCGCCGGGCGCGGGGACGAGGCCCTGGCCGGCCTGGTGGGTTTCTTCGTCAACACGCTCGTCCTGCGGACGGACACCTCCGGGAACCCGGCCTTCCGCGAGCTCCTGAGCCGGGTGCGCGCCGCCGATCTGGATGCCTTCGCCCACCAGGACGCCCCCTTCGACCTGGTGCTGGAGGCCGTCAACCCGGCGCGCACCCTCGCCCGGCACCCGCTGTTCCAGATCTGCCTGGCCCTGGAGTCCGGGCCGGCCGTCTCGCCGGAGCTGCCGGGTGTGCGGGCGGGCGCGGCGGAGCCGCTGGTGACGGGTGCGGTCAAGTTCGACCTGGAGTTCCTGCTGCGCGCCGAGGAGGACACGGGTCTGACGGGGGCGGTGCTCTACAGCTCCGACCTGTACGAGCAGGCGACCGTGGAGCGGATGGTCGCCATGCTGCGGCGGACGCTGGAGCAGGCTGCGGCCGGGCCGGAACTGCGGCTCTCGGAGCTGGAGTTGTTGGGTGCGGTGGAGCGGCGTCAGGTCCTGGAGGAATGGACCGGCACCCGCACCGACATCGGTGCACCCACCCTCACCAGC
>NZ_JBITDK010000066.1:0-1431 GCF_044454165.1 Streptomyces sp. NPDC051567
CGGCTTGTACTGGACGTACTTGCGTGGTCCGACAACGCGGCGAGGCGCCGTGCCGGGCGTCGCGGGCCGGTGAACCTTTCCGGTCACAGCACTAGCCCCTCCTCCAGCCCCCCTCTCCCTCCCCCTTCCAGCCCGCCAGGAGCTCGCTGTGGTGATCAAGGTCGTCAAGGGCAATCCGACCCCGGAGGAGCTGGCCGCCGCGCTGGCGGTGGTCCGGGCGCGCGCGGCGGCGGCACCCGAGCCGCCGCGCGCCCCCCGGGCGGCGGACGCGTGGGCCGCCCCGGACCGGGTGGCCCGGGGCGGGCCGCCCCGGCCGGGGCCGCGCGCGTGGGCCCGTACGTACTGGCCGGACCGGTGACGGACCCCCGGGCCCGGGGGTCCGTTCCGGGGCCGGGGCCGCGCCTACGATGGCGGGCATGACCACCGAACCGCGCCCGCTCGTCCTCGCCTCCGCCTCCCCCGCCCGCCTGAACCTGCTGCGGCAGGCCGGGCTCGCCCCGCACGTGATCGTCAGCGGCTTCGACGAGGACGCGCTGGAGGCGGACACCCCCGCCGAGCTGGCGCTCGCGCTGGCCGAGGCGAAGGCGGCCGTCGTGGCGGCCCTGGACGAGGCCGCGGGCGCCCTGGTGATCGGCTGCGACTCGGTGCTGGAGCTGGACGGCGAGGCGCTGGGCAAGCCCGCCGACGCGGAGGAGGCCACCGCCCGCTGGAAGTCGATGCGCGGGCGGGCCGGGGTGTTGCGCACCGGGCACTGCGTGATCGACACGGTGAGCGGGCGCCAGGTCTCGGCGACGGCGTCCACCACGGTCCGCTTCGGCGAGCCGACGGACGCGGAGGTCGCGGCGTACGTGGCGAGCGGCGAGCCGCTGCACGTGGCCGGGGCGTTCACCCTGGACGGCCTGTCGGCGCCGTTCATCGACGGGATCGACGGGGACCCCGGCAATGTGATCGGGCTGTCGCTGCCGCTGCTGCGCGCGCTCCTGGGCGAACTGGGCGTGTCGATCACGGACTTGTGGGCCTGAGCCGCTCCGGCCCGGCGGCGCGCCCCGGCGGCGCCGTCCGGGCGCCCCGGGCGGCGATCAAGCAAAGAAACCGCGGGGCGTTCGTAGGGACTCGACAAAGAATCACCCGGGGCCGCTGACCGGCTGGACAGAGACCCCGGACGCATGGCGGGGTTACTGTGCAGTCGGGGAACCCCCTGACCTGGGGCGCCACAAGACTTTTCCGGTGGTCCGGCCCAGCGTCACACTCCGTGTGGGCAAGCTCACCACCGGGAAAGGGTCGAAAGGCCGTGTGGGCTGTCCCTAAACTCAGCTTGTTCCAAGGAGGGAGCCATCGTGCGCAAGGTGCTCATCGCCAACCGTGGCGAAATCGCTGTCCGCGTTGCCCGGGCCTGCCGGGACGCCGGGATCACCAGCGTAGCCGTCTACG
>NZ_JBITDK010000067.1:0-1361 GCF_044454165.1 Streptomyces sp. NPDC051567
CGTGCGCAAGGTGCTCATCGCCAACCGTGGCGAAATCGCTGTCCGCGTTGCCCGGGCCTGCCGGGACGCCGGGATCACCAGCGTAGCCGTCTACGCCGATCCGGACCGGGACGCCCTGCACGTCCGCGCGGCCGACGAAGCGTTCGCCCTGGGCGGTGACACCCCCGCCACCAGCTACCTGGACATCACCAAAGTCCTCCAGGCAGCCACCGACTCCGGCGCCGACGCCATCCACCCCGGATACGGCTTCCTCTCCGAGAACGCCGACTTCGCCCAGGCCGTCCTCGACGCAGGCCTCACCTGGATCGGCCCCCCGCCACAGGCCATCCGCGACCTCGGCGACAAAGTCGCCGCCCGCCACATCGCCCAACGCGCCGGAGCCCCCCTCGTCGCCGGCACCCCCGACCCCGTCACCGGCCCCGACGAAGCCACCGCCTTCGCCCGCACCCACGGCCTGCCCATCGCCATCAAAGCCGCCTTCGGCGGCGGCGGACGCGGCCTCAAAGTCGCCCGCACCCTCGAAGAGATCCCCGAACTCTACGACTCCGCCGTCCGCGAAGCCGTCGCCGCCTTCGGCCGCGGCGAATGCTTCGTCGAGCGCTACCTCGACAAACCCCGCCACGTCGAAACCCAGTGCCTCGCCGACACCCACGGCAACGTCGCCGTCATCTCCACCCGCGACTGCTCCCTCCAGCGACGCCACCAGAAACTCGTCGAGGAAGCCCCCGCACCCTTCCTGACCGACACCCAGAACACCCAGCTCTACACAGCCTCCAAAGCCATCCTCAAAGAAGCCGGCTACGTCGGCGCCGGCACCGTCGAGTTCCTCGTCGCCAACGACGGCACCATCTCCTTCCTCGAAGTCAACACCCGCCTCCAGGTCGAACACCCCGTCACCGAAGAAGTCACCGGCATCGACCTCGTCCGCGAAATGTTCCGCATCGCCGACGGCGAACCCCTCGGCTACACCGACCCACCCCTGCGCGGCCACTCCATCGAGTTCCGCATCAACGGCGAGGACCCCGGCCGCGGCTTCCTCCCCGCCCCCGGCACCGTCACCCGCTTCACACCCCCCACCGGACCCGGCGTCCGCCTCGACACCGGCGTCGAAACCGGCTCGGTCATCGGACCCGCCTGGGACTCCCTCCTCGCCAAACTCATCATCACCGGCGCCACCCGCGAACAAGCCCTCCAACGAGCCGCCCGCGCCCTCGACGAATTCCACATCGACGGCATGGCCACCGCCCTCCCCTTCCACCGCGCCGTCGTCACCGACCCCGCCTTCAACCCCCGACCCGGCCACCCCTTCACCATCTACACCCGCTGGATCGAAACCGACTTCACCAACACCATCCCCGCGT
>NZ_JBITDK010000068.1:0-1252 GCF_044454165.1 Streptomyces sp. NPDC051567
GGTGGGTGGTGAGGGTGGTTTCGATTTCGGTGGGTTCGATGCGGAAGCCGCGGATTTTGATTTGGGTGTCGGTGCGTCCGGTGTAGTGGAGGTTGCCGTGGGTGTCCCAGTGGGCTTGGTCTCCGGTGCGGTAGAGGCGGGTTCCGGGGGGTCCGTAGGGGTGGGGGATGAAGGTGGTGGCGGTGGTGGTGGGTTGGTGGTGGTAGCCGTGGGCGAGTCCGTCTCCGGTGAGGTAGAGCTCTCCGGTGGTGCCGGGGGGTACGGGGTTGAGGTGGGTGTCCAGGACGTAGGCGTGCTTGTTGGTGAGCGGCCGGCCGATGGAGACGGTGGCGGGGATGTGCTCGGTGGTGTGGGTGGGTGAGGCGTCTTCGTTGCCGGTGTGGACGGTGTGGGTGGTGGTGAAGCCCATGGATTCGGCGGGGCCGTAGCCGTTGGTGATGTTCAGCCGTGGATACCGCTGGTGGAGTTGGTGGATGTGGGTGGGGGAGGCGGGTTCGCCGCCGGTGTAGACGGTGTGGGTGGTGGTGAAGGTGTCGGGGTGTTCGTCGGTGAGGTAGTTGAAGAGGCTGGAGGACAGTTGGAGCATGGTGACGGCGTGTTGTGCGGTGAGTTCCGCTATGAGGGCGGGTTCGGGGCGTTGTCCGGGTTGGAGGACGGTGGTTCCGCCGTGGAGGAGTGCTCCCCAGAATTCGAGGCTGAAGGCGTCCCAGGAGACGGGTGAGCATTGGAGGAAGGTTTCGGTGGGTCCGAAGGTGGCGTAGGTCTGGTGGGTGAGGGTGGAGGTGAGGTTGCGGTGGGTGGAGAGGATGCCTTTGGGTCGTCCGGTGGAGCCGGAGGTGAACATGACGCAGGCGGTGTCGTCAGGGGTGAGGTGGATGCCGAGATCTGTGGTGTCCTGACGGGCGATCATGTCGCGGTGGGTGTCGGTGAGGACGGTGTTCCAGGGGCCGGTGGCGCGGTGCTGGTGGTGGGTGTCGGTGATGAGGGTGTGGAGTGCGGCGTCGGTTGCTGTGGTGGTGAGGCGTTCGTCGGGGAACTCGGGGTCCAGGAGGGCGTATCCGGCTCCGGTTTTGATGGTGGCGAGGACGGCGGTGGCGAAGTGGGTGCCCCGGTCGAGGAGGATGCCGGCGAGTGTGCCGCGTCGGAGTCCTTGTGCGGCGAGGTGGTGGGCGAGTTGGTTGGCGCGGGTGTTCAGTTCTCCGTAGGTGAGGGTTTCGTCGTGGAAGGCGAGGGCGCGGGCATCGGGCCGTAG
>NZ_JBITDK010000069.1:0-1211 GCF_044454165.1 Streptomyces sp. NPDC051567
GCCCAGACCGCCGCCTACGGCCACTTCGGCCGCGAACTCCCCGACTTCACCTGGGAACGCACCGACCGCGTGGACGCCCTGCGCCAGGCCGCCGGGGTCTGACATGCGCATCGCTGTCACGGGTTCCATCGCGACCGACCATCTGATGACCTTTCCCGGCCGGTTCGCCGAGCAGCTGCTCGCGGACCGGCTGGACCGGGTGTCCCTGTCGTTCCTCGCCGACAACCTGGACGTACGGCGCGGCGGAGTGGCGGCGAACATCGCGTTCGGCCTGGGGACACTGGGACTGCGCCCGCTCCTGGTGGGCGCCGTGGGCGCCGACTTCGAGCCCTACCGGGTGTGGCTCAAGGACCACGGCGTCGACACCGACTCCGTCCGGGTCAGCGGGACCCGCCACACCGCCCGCTTCGTCTGTACCACCGACCGGGACCAGAACCAGATCGCCACCTTCTACGCGGGCGCCATGGCCGAGGCGCGCGAGATCGACCTGAGGGAGGTGACGGCTCGCGCCGGGCGCCCCGACCTGGTGCTGATCTCCCCGGACGACCCGCAGGCCATGCTCCGGCACACCCGGACCTGCCGGGAACTGGGCATCCCCTTCGCCGCCGACCCCTCGCAACAGCTCGCCCGGCTGGAACGGGCGGAGGTCCGGGAACTGGTGGACGGCGCGGACCGGCTGTTCACCAACGAGTACGAAGCCGCCCTGCTGTGCGAGAAGTCCGGGCTGACCGAGGAGCAGGTCCTGCGCCAGGTCGGCTCCTGGGTGACCACGCACGGGGAGGCGGGGGTGCGCGTCCGCGCCGAGGGCCGCGCCCCGCTGACGGTCCACGCGATCGAGGTCCCGGGGGTCGTGGACCCGACCGGCGTCGGCGACGCCTTCCGGGCCGGGTTCCTCGCCGGCACCGCGTGGGGCGTGTCCGAACAGGCTGCGGCCCAACTGGGCTGCGCGGTCGCGGCGACCGTCCTCGGCTCCGTGGGCACCCAGGAGTACCACCTCTCCGGCGAACAACTCCTCACCGCACTGCGCACGGCGTACGGCTGCCGCTACGAGACGGAGCTGACCACACCCCTGAGGGAGCTGACATGAGACGGTCACTGCGGGAGGAGTTCACGAAACGCGTCGTCGTCGCCGATGGAGCCATGGGAACGATGCTCCAGGCGCAGGACCCCACTCTGGAGGACTTCCAGCAGCTGGAGGGCTGCAACGAGAT